>JAVBMU010000007.1:0-81484 GCA_031552185.1 Cellulomonadaceae bacterium
ACCTCGGCGAGGGGGGTGGGGGCCGGCTACAGGCCCAGCGCTCGGGTCAGGTCGGAGCGGAGGGCGTCGAGGCGGTGGCGGGCGGTGTGGCGGGCCTCGGACAGGGCCGCGTAGTCGGCGTCCGGGGCCACCGGGACGATCACCTCCAGGTAGCACTTGACCTTGGGTTCGGTGCCGCTCGGACGGACGATCACCCGGGAACCGTCGGCGGCCAGCATGCGCAGCCCGTCGGTCGGCGGCAGCCCGTCGGCACCCGTCGACAGGTCCACCGTCTCGACCACGGGTGAGCCCGCGAGGGTCGTCACGGGCTGGTCGCGCAGGCGTCGCATGGTCTCCGGGATGAGGGCGAGGTCCTCGAAGCGGGCCGAGAGCTGATCGGTCAGGTGCAGACCGTGCGCGCGGGCGAGGTCGTCGAGGGCATCGACGAGATCGCGCCCCTCGGCCGCGAGTCGATCCGCGAGCTGGACCACGAGCAGCGCGGCACTGAGCCCGTCCTTGTCCCGGACCCGCCCGGGATCGACGCAGTAGCCCAGCGCCTCCTCGTAGCCGAAGGTCAGTCCGTCCACCCGGGAGATCCACTTGAAGCCGGTGAGGGTCTCGCTGTGGTCGAGACCGTGCGCGGCCGCGATCCGGGCGAGCAAGCGGGACGACACGATCGAGTTGGCCAGCCGACCGCCCCCGCGCGCGGCGAGATGCTCACCGAGCAGGGCGCCGACCTCGTCCCCGTGCAGCATGCGCCACCCGGCCGAGCGCGCCGTCTCGGCGCCGTGGTGGGTGCCGACCCGCCGGTCGAGGACGGCGACGGCGCACCGATCGGCGTCGGGGTCGTTCGCGATCACAAGGTCGGCGCGGGCGTCGACGGCATACCCGAGCGCGAGGTCGATGGCGCCGGACTCCTCGGGGTTCGGGAAGGCCACGGTCGGAAAATCGGGGTCGGGTTCGGCCTGCTCGGCGACCACCACGACATCCCGGAACCCGGCCGAGCGCAAGACGCGGGCGAGCGTCGCCCCACCGACGCCGTGCATCGACGTCGTCACGATCCGCAGGTTCCGCGCGGCGTCGTCGGCGAGGGCGAGGACGGCCTCCGTGTAGCGATGAACCGCCTCGATCCCGAGCACGGTCCAGCCGTCCCTGGCCCGGGGCACCTCCCGGGCCGGGCCGACGGCCGCGATCGCGGCCGCGATCCGGGCGTCGTCGGGCGGCACGAGCTGGGCGCCGCGCCCGGCGCCGGTGACGACCCGTCCGCCGAGGTAGACCTTGTAACCGTTGTCGGCCGGTGGGTTGTGGCTGGCGGTCACCATCACGCCGGCGTCGGCGTCGGCCGCCCGCACCCAGTACGCGAGGACCGGCGTGGGCGCGGCGGCCGGCAGGAGCCGGACCGCGACGCCGGCCGCCGTCAGGACGGCGGCCGTGTCCAGGGCGAACGTCCGCGAGTGATGCCGGGCGTCGTAGCCGACGACGACGAGCGGCGGCGCCGCGCCGTCGTCCCGGGCGCCGACCACCCCGTGCAGGAACGCGCCCAGCCCGGCCGCAGCTCGGATCACGACGGCGCGGTTCATTCGGTTCGGTCCCGCGGCCATGGCGCCGCGCAGGCCGGCGGTGCCGAATTCCAGCGGCCGGGCGAACCGATCGGCCAACTCGGTGAGCGCCGCGGCGCGGACCGGCTGGAGCGCCGGATCCGAGGTGCCGGCGTCCGCGAGCAGGTCGCGGATCTCGGCCTGGTCGCCGGGCTCGACGTCGTCGTCGGCCCAGGCGGCCGCCCGGGCCAGGAGCGCGGTATGCGCCGTCGACGGGTCGAAGCCCGGGTCGTCCGCCACCTGGACGTCGCGGTCGGCGGGCCCGCTCACCGGATCGCCGCCACGACGTCGGCCAGCAGGCGGCTGATCCGCGGCCCGGCTGCCGCGCCCGCCTCGAGCACTTCGGCATGGGACAGCGGCGTCGGGCTGATTCCCGCCGCCAAATTGGTGACCAGCGAGAAGGCGAGGACCTCGAGCCCCGCGTGCCGGGCGGCGATCGCCTCGACGCCGGTCGACATGCCGACCAGGTCCGCGCCGAGCGCGCCGGCCATCCGGACCTCCGCCGGCGTCTCGTACTGCGGGCCCGCGAACTGCGCGTAGACGCCCTCCGGGAGGCTCGGGTCCACCCCGCGCGCGACGGCGCGCAGGCGGGCGGAGTAGAGGTCGCTCAGGTCGACGAAGGTCGCCCCCTCGAGCGGCGAGCGCCCGGTCAGGTTCAGGTGGTCGGAGATCAGGACCGGGGTGCCCGGCGCCCAGTCGCGGTTGAGTCCGCCGCACCCGTTCGTCAAGATCACGACCGAGGCCCCGGCCGCGGCCGCCGTCCGCACGCCGTGCGCGACGGCGCGCATGCCGCGGCCCTCGTAGAGATGGGTGCGCGAACCGAGGACCAGCGCGTGGCCGCTCGAGCCGTCGGCCCGGTCCACCCGGATCGTGCGCGTCGTAGCGACGTGGCCGGCGACCGCCGGCGCCGCGAAGCCCGGGATCTCCGCCGTCGGGACCTCGCCAACCAGGGTGCCGAGCAGCTCAGCCGCGCCGCCCCAGCCCGATCCGAGCACGAGCGCGACGTCGTGGTCGTCGACGCCGGTGCGCTCGGCAATGGTCTCGGCGGCGAGCCGGGCTACCACGAAAGGGTCGATGCCGGGGTCGTCCAGGGACGGCGTTGTCGTCATATCGACAGGTTAATAGGTTGTGCGTTACCTGCCTCGTCCGGCGTCGAACGTCGCATCGATCCGCAGCCGGCCGGCGTCGAACGAGATGTCCTCGATCCGGGTGCGGCGCAGCGCGCGGGGCAGGGCGGCCGCCGGCAGGAGCCGAAGGTCGAAGGCGATCCGACCGCGGGGCAGCAGTCGGGCCGCGCCCGGGCCGATGCCCTTCGTCCGCCAGTACGCCTCGACCCGCGCCAATTGGTACTCGCGCAGCGTGGCCCGGTAGGGCCCGCCCGCCGGGCTGTCGAACACAAAGACGACGCATCCGTCGGCGAAGACCGGATCCCGCAACACCCCTTCGACGGTCGGCGTGACCTTGGCGATCAGGCGGATCGCGGGCGGCGGGTCCTCGAACATGCGCAGATCCAGGAGATAGCTGATCCGGTCGCCGTCGGCCACCACGCGCGTGATGAAGCGGGGCAGCACGTCGGCCGCCCGCATCAGATCCACCGCCTCCGCGATCGACAGGTCGAGGTGCACACTCGAACCTTATCCGACCCTTCCGGCGTGCCGGGTTACAGCGTCAGCAGCCGCGGCCAGGCCGCGGCGAAGGCGGGCAGCAGGGGGAGGGCGGGCACCTGGTCCACCGTCACCCATCGCACGTCGAGGCTCTCGGCATCGGCCGCCCGGGGTTCGATCAGCCGGCCCGGCGCGACGTCGGCCACCACCGTCGTGTACCGCCAGGTCCCGTGGTCGACGACGAAATCGCCGCGCACCACAATGTCCGCCGATGCGATCGCAGCCTCCTCCGCGGCCTCGCGCAGCGCCCCCAGCAGGGGCGTCTCGTCGGGTTGAAGCGCCCCACCGGGCACCGCCCAGGTGCCGCCCTCGTGGCTCCAGACGGCCCGGTGCTGCAGAATCGCGGCAGCGGGCCGCCCGACCGGGTCGCGCCGCAAGACCAACAACCCGGCGGCGCCGAACAGCCCCCAATGCCGCCCGCCGCAGGCGCAGTCGAGGAAGCCGTCGCCGGGCTGCCGCTCCCGCGCGGGCGCGCCGAGCGGAGGCGCGTCGAGCGGGCGCGCGTCGAGCGGAGGCGCGCCGAGCGGAGGCGCGTCGAGCGGGCGACGGCCGCGAGGGCCGGCCGGGGGCGGCGTCGGGCTCACCGCCCGGATACTAGTCGAGTTCCGACCGGCCGGCGGCGCGCCGAGACCGAGCCAACGACGCCGAGGTAGAACTGTGGCGCCGCCGCACCGGCGTGTCGGGCGCGCCACGGCTCTACCTCGCGCGCCACGGCTCTACCTCGCGCGCCACGGCTTTGCCCGCGGGGACTTACCCGCGGGGACTTGACCTCGGGGACCGCCTTGCGTTTGGGTGATCCGGGCCGCGAACACCGGCGAGAGAAACCGCTCGGCTAGTCGACGATCTCGCAGATCGCGGTGCCCGCGCTCACGCTCGAGCCGAGCGCCGCCGTCAATGACCGAACCGTCCCGGCCCGGTGGGCGACGAGCGGCTGCTCCATTTTCATCGCTTCCAGCACGACGACGAGGTCGCCCTCGGTCACGTGCGCCCCCTCGGTCGCGGCGACCTTGACGATCGTGCCCTGCATGGGCGAGGTGAGCGTGGTCCCGGTGGGCGCGGCGACGCGACCGGCCGCCCGGCGGGGCGCCGGTCGCCGCACGCCGCCACTGCCGCGGGAGGCGCCCACGCCCAACCCCGCCGGCAGGACGACCTCGAGCCGCTTGCCGCCGACCTCGACGACGACGCGCTCGGTTGCCGGCGCCGGCTCCGGCGCATCCCCGGCCGGAGTGGGCCGCAGCCCGGCCAGGACGTCGGCGAACTCTTCCTCGATCCAGCGGGTGTGGACGGTGAACGGTGCGCCGTTCGCCGGCGCGAAGGCGGGCGCGTCCAGGACGGCCCGGTGGAACGGGATGACGGTCGGGATGCCGGCGATGTGCAGCTCCCGCAGTGCCCGGCGAGCACGCTGCAGGGTCTCGTCGCGGGTCGCGCCAGTGACGATGACCTTGGCCAGCAGCGAGTCGAAGGCGCCGGAGATGACGTCGCCCTCGACGACGCCGGAATCGACCCGGACCCCCGGCCCGGTCGGCAGCCGCAGTTCGGCGATCCGACCGGGCGCCGGCAGGAAACCGGCGGCGGGGTCCTCGCCGTTGATGCGGAACTCGATCGAATGCCCCCGCACCTGCGTCGAGGTGTAGCCGAGCGGCTCGCCGGCGGCGATCCGGAACTGTTCGCGCACGAGGTCGATGCCGCTGACCTCCTCGGAGACCGGGTGCTCGACTTGCAGCCGGGTGTTGACCTCGAGGAAGGACAGGGTCCCGTCGGCCCCGACGAGGAACTCGCACGTCCCCGCCCCGACGTAGCCCGCCGCGCGCAGGATGGCGGTCGACGCCTCGTCCAGCGCGCGTTCCTGGTCGGCGGTGAGGAAGGGCGCCGGGGCTTCCTCCACGAGCTTTTGGTGCCGGCGCTGGAGCGAGCAGTCCCGGGTCGAGACGACGACGACGTTCCCGTGCTCGTCGGCCAGGCACTGGGTCTCGACGTGCCGCGGATGCACGACATACCGCTCGACGAAGCACTCGCCGCGGCCGAAGGCGGCCGTGGCCTCGCGGACCGCCGAATCGAACAACTCGGTGATCGACTCCGTGGTGTGGGCGATCTTCAGCCCCCGCCCGCCCCCGCCGAAGGCCGCCTTGATGGCGATCGGCAGGCCGTACTCGGCGGCGAAGGCGTGGGCCTGTTCGGCGTCGGCGATGGGTTCCGGCGTGCCCGGAATCAGGGGTGCGCCGACGCGCTGCGCGATATGCCGGGCGCTCACCTTGTCCCCGAGCGCCTCGATCGCCGCGGGCGGCGGGCCGATCCACGCCAGGCCGGCACCGATCACGGCCCGGGCGAAGTCGGCGTTCTCGGCCAGAAAGCCGTAGCCGGGGTGGACGGCGTCCGCGCCGGCGCGTTTGGCGACGTCGATCAGCTTGTCGATGTCGAGGTAGGTGTCCGCGGCGCGGGTGCCGCGCAGGGCGAAGCCCTCGTCGGCCAACTGGACGTGCAGGGCCTCGCGATCCTGATCGGCGTAGACGGCGACGGAGGCGATTGCGGCGTCCGCGCAGGCACGGACGATCCGGACGGCGATCTCGCCGCGATTCGCGACGAGGACCTTGGTCAAGGGGGAGCGAGGCACCGGCCAACCGTAACGTGCCTGGGTCCGGGGCTTCACCTTTGCGGCGCGCCGGCGCCTCGGCGCTGGAAGGTTCCGCCCAGGGGCCGCGCCGGGCATTGGAGGATTCCTCCTATCAGCCGACGGTCAGCGCTCGATCGCGCCGCGCATCTGGTGCCATGCCACGCCCAGGTCGGCCAGCAACGCGCGCAGCACCGGCAGGCTGAGCCCGACGACGCCGTGATGGTCGCCCTCGATCCGGTCGACGAACGGACCGCCGAGGCCGTCGATGGTGAACGCGCCGGCCACCCGCAGCGGCTCGCCGGTGGCGACGTAGGCGTCGATCTCGGCATCGGACAGGTCGGCGAAGTGGACCCGGGTCGAGCTGGTGGCGCCGAGCGTCGCGCCGGTGCCGCCGGCCGGCGCGCCCGGGTCCCGCAGGTCGATCAGCCAATGCCCGGTGTGCAGCACGCCCGTCCGCCCGCGCATGGATCGCCAGGCCCGCCGCGCGTCGTCGGCGTCGGCCGGCTTGCCGCGCACCTCACCGCCGAACTCGAGCATCGAATCGCAGCCGAGCACGAAGTCGGGCGCGGCCTGCGCGCCTGCAATGTCGGGTTCGTCGTCGTCGGGTTCGTCGTCGTCGTGCCCGCCGTCGTCGCCCACCGAGCGGGCGACGTCCTCGGCCTTGGCCCGGGCGAGCACGAGCACGGCGTCCGCGGGATCGAGCGCGCCGACCTGGGCGGTGACCCGCGCGAGCGCGGCGTCCTCGTCAACGGTCGAGACCCGGACCGAGGGTTCGACGCCGGCCGCGCGCAGCGTCGTCAGCCGGGCGGGGGAGGCGGAGGCAAGCAGGAGCCGGAACACGCCCGCAGCCTACCGGCGCCCGGGCGTCGAGCGAGTTGGGGGCCGAACCCGTCGTTCAGTGCGTCCGGCGCGAAGCGTGCCGCCCCCGGCAGCCGCGATCAACCGGCTAGGCCGCCGCCTGCCGGAGCACGTCCAGACCGACCGAACCGAGATTCAACGCGCGGGCGTGAAAGGCCTTGATATCGAACGGCTCGCCCCGGCGCGCGGCCGCCGCCCGGGCGTCGTCGCGCACCTCCTCCCACAGCCGCTGACCGACCTTGTACGACGGCGCCTGCCCGGGCCAGCCCAGGTAGCGGTTGACCTCGAAGCGGATGAACGAATCGGGCATGTTCACGTTGGCACGCATGAACTTCAGCGCCTTGTCCGCGTCCCAGATTCCGCCGCCCCACCGGGCCGGGCAGGGCAACTCGAGGTGGACGCCGAGGTCGAGCACCACGCGCGCCGCCCGCATCCGCTGCCCGTCGAGCATCCCCAGCCGGTCGCCGTCGTCCTCGAGGTAGCCGAGTTCGGCCATCAGCCGTTCCGCGTACAGCGCCCAGCCCTCGCCGTGGCCGGAGACCCAGCAGGCGACCCGGCGCCACAGGTTGAGGGTGTCGCGGGCGTAGACGGCCTGGCCACCCTGCAGGTGATGCCCGGGGACGCCCTCGTGGTAGACGGTAGTCTTCTCCCGCCAGGTGCCGAATTCCTTGACGTCCGCGGGGACAGACCACCACATTCGCCCCGGCCGGGAAAAATCGTCCGACGGCGGCGTGTAGTAGATCTCGCCCGACTGGGTGGGTGCGATCCTGCACTCCAGCACCTTCACGGGGTCGGGGATGTCAAAGTGCGTGCCGTCGAGGTCGGCGATCGCCCGATCCGACGTCTCCTGCATCCAGGCCCGCAGGGCGTCGGCCCCGACCAGCCGGCGGGCCGGGTCCGCGTCGAGCACGGCGACGGCGTCGGCCACGCCGGCGCCCGGCCCGGCGATGCGTCGGGCGACCTCCTCCTGCTCGGCCACGACGCGATCGAGCTCCGCCAACCCCCAGGCGTAGGTCTCGTCGAGGTCGATCTCGGCGCCGAGGAAGAGCCGGGAGAACGGCCGGTAGCGCTCCCGCCCGACGGCGTCGCGCGGGTCGGCTTGGGGGGCGAGTTCGGTCTCGAGGAAGTCGGCCAGGCGCCCATAGGCGGCGCAGGCGCCGTCGGCCGCGCGGACGAGGTCCGCCCGCAGCGCGTCCGGCCCGACGACGTCGGCGCCGGTCGCGAAGGACGTGAAGAACGACGATCGGGCGTCGGCCAGCCTGCGGGCGTCTGCCCGGCCCTCGCCGACCTGCCGCAGGGCCGCGACGCGGCCGCGGCCGGCGGCCTCGCGCAGCGCGGCGATGTAGCCGTCGATCGCCCCCGGCAAAGCCGCCAGCCGGGCGGAGATGTTCGACCAGGCCGCTTCGGTGTCCGTCGGCATCAGGTCGAAGACACTCCGCAGTTCCTGCACGGGGGAGGCGATGTTGTTCAGGTCGGCCAGGGTCTCGTCGGCCTCGTACAACTCCAGTGCCAGGCCGAGGCGCTCGCGCATCGCGGCGAGGGTGACGACGTCGACGTCGTCGGCCGGCTCGAGCCGGGCCAGGCGGTCGAGCGTCGCGCGGTTCGCTGCGGCGATCGCCTCGTGGCCGGCAGGGGACAGGTCGCTCATCCGGTGGTCGTGGCCGGGCAGGCCCATCCGGGTGGCGCCGAGCGGATCGAGTTCGACGAGGGCGCGCACATGGTCGTCGGCGACCGCGTCGATCGCGGTCGGGGTACGGGTCGGGGTCGCGCCGGCGGGCGTGGCGGTGGCGGTGGCGGACGTGGCGGTGGCGGACGTGGCGGGGTCGGGGTGGCTCACGTCGGCAACGCTACTCGGGGCGACCCCGGGCTACCCGAGCTACCCGGCTACCGGGCTACCCGGGAAACTCGCCCGGTTCGCCGGCCGACCCGCCCGACTCGGGCGCGTCGGTCGGCATCGCCGCGAGGACTTCCTCGGCCCAGCCGCGGTGATAACGCACGAGAACGGCGCCCGAAAGCCGCCCGTCGACGGCGAGGTCGCCCGCCGCAGTCCACACGGCGACCGGGTCGCCGACCCGGGGCAGGGCCGAGCCGGGTGGGAGGGTCAGGGCGATCGGGCCCCACGCCGGCTCGCCCGCCGCGTCCGGAAAGCTGACCGCACCGGTCACCGCGATGCCCTCGTCGCTCCCGTCGGTGCCAGCGCCCGCCTGCACCGCCGTGAGCACCCCGGTGCACAGGCGCGGCTCGGCGAGCAGGGCGGACCGTCCTCGATTGGCGGCGGCCAGGAGTCGGTCGTCCTGGTAGCGCAGCAGGCAGGTCAACGCCGTCGCCAGCAGACCCGCCATCAGGACGAGGCTGAGCCAGTCGGGCGCCGCGGCCCAGACCTTGGTCGCGACCAACAGCGCCGCTGTCGGCACCAGCGCGATCGCCCAGGCGATCCGCCGCACCTGCGGCACCTGCGGCTCGGCCAGGGCGGTCGGGACGCTCTCCACGTCGGCGACCGACGGCACGACCTCGACCGTCACGGCGGTCAGTGCGGACCGGATCGACCTCATGCCCGAAGGGTACTCACGGGCGTAGGCTCCACCGCCAGGCGTCCGCGTGGTGCCGGCCGGCCCGGCCGTCGAAGCGGCGCGTCGTGGTGATGTCGGCGGCCCCGCGCAACGTCCGGGAGCGGTTGGTCCACTCGGGAATCGGCGCGGTGTCGTCGGCGGGGATCGCCGCGGCGGCCGCGAGGCCGGCGACCAGGGCCGCGATCTCGATCTCGTCCGGCTCGCCGCGCACCACCCGGACGCTCAGCGCCGGGCCCTCGGCCGCCTCCGCCGGCGGCGCGTCCGGCACCGTCGCCAATGGCGCCGTCGCCGGTCCCAGGGCCGTCCCCAGAACCGCCGTCGCGTTCCCCGTGCCGAGCGTCATCCGTCCTCCTCCGGTTCGCCTTCGCCATAACCCTCAAAACCCGCCGCCATGCCCCGCGAGGCAACCCATTCCAGAACATCGAAGCCGGTCTCGGCGAGCCGCTCCACGGCTTGGGTCCCGACGTCGTCGAGCAGATCGATCACGCCGTCGAGCGTCGGGTCCGCGATGCCCGGCGGCCGGGCCACGATGAAGCCGAGATAGAACTGTTCGGCGCCTGCGGCGGCGGAACCGCCCGGGACCTCCGCGCCGTCGGCGGGGCTTTCCCAGACGGTCGACGTCAGGTCGGGGTGCATGCCGAGCGCATCGTGCATGGCGTCGAACAGGTGGCCGTTGAGTTCGCCGATCGCTGTCTCCATCGCCAGAATCCGCGGGTCCTCGTCCGCCTCCGCGGCGCCGAACTCGGCGCGGACGCCGACGGCGGCGTCGGCGTACTCGTGCAACGCGGCGGCGAGGGCGTCGACCGCTGCGTGAATCGGCTCGGGGTTGACCGCGGGCAGCGGCGCGGAGCCGTGCGTGTCCTCGCTCACAGCGGAATGTTCCCGTGCTTCTTGGGCGGCATACTTGCGCGCTTTGTCCTGAGCGCACGCAGCGCGCGGATCACCTGGATCCGGGTCTCCGACGGGCGGATCACCGCATCGACGAAGCCGCGCCCCGCCGCGTCCCAGGGGTTGACGATCGCGTCCTCGTACTCGGCCACCAGCCGAGCCCGCTCCGCCTCCGGGTCGAGCCCGGCCTCGGTCGCCCGCTTCAACGTGGCCCGGTGCAGAATGTTCACCGCTCCGCCGGAGCCCATCACGGCAATTTGCGCCGTCGGCCACGCCAGGTTCACATCCGCGCCCAGCTGCTTGGAACCCATCACGATGTACGCGCCGCCGTACGCCTTGCGGGTAATCACGGTGACGAGCGGGACCGTCGCCTCGGCGTAGGCGTAGATCAGCTTGGCGCCGCGGCGAATGATGCCGTTCCACTCCTGGTCCGTGCCGGGCAGGAAGCCCGGGACGTCGACGAGCGTCAGAACCGGCAGATTGAACGCGTCGCAGGTGCGCACGAACCGGGCGGCCTTCTCCGCGGCGTCGATATCCAGCGTGCCCGCCATCGACAACGGCTGGTTGGCGACGACGCCGACAGCCTGCCCCTCGACGTGCCCGAAGCCCACCACCACATTGGTTGCGAAGAGCGGCTGCACCTCAAGGAAGATGCCCTCGTCGACGATGTGCTCGATGACGGTCTTCATGTCGTACGGCTGGGCGTCCGAGTCCGGCACCAGGGTGTCGAGCTCCAGGTCCTGCGCCGTGACGGACAGTTCCGGCTGCGGCGGCTCGAAGGCCGGCGGGTCGGACAGGTTGTTCTGCGGCAGGTACGTCAGCAGGTTGCGGACATAGTCGATGGCGTCGTCCTCGGCCGTCCCGTCGTCCGTCGCCATCCCCATGTAGTGCGCGACGCCGGAGCGGGAGTTGTGCGCCATCGCCCCGCCGAGTTCCTCGAAGCCGACGTCCTCGCCGGTCACGGCCCGGATGACATCCGGGCCGGTAATGAACATGTTCGACGTCTGGTCGGCCATGACGATGAAATCGGTCAGGGCGGGCGAGTAGACCGCGCCGCCGGCGCTCGGGCCGAGGATCAGCGAAATCTGCGGGATGACGCCCGACGCCGCGACATTGCGCCGAAAGATCTCGGCGAACTGGGTCAGCGCGGCAACGCCCTCCTGAATGCGGGCGCCGCCCCCGTCGCTGATCCCGATCAGCGGGACGCCGGTCCGCAGGGACAGGTCCATCACCTTGGTGATCTTCTGCCCGTGCACCTCGCCGAGGCTGCCGCCGAAGACGGTGAAGTCCTGCGCGTAGACGCACACCTGGCGCCCGTCGACCGTGCCGTGCCCGACGACGACGCCGTCGCCGGGAATGCGCTTGGCGTCAAGGCCGAAGTTGTGCGACCGGTGCGTCGCGAGCGCGTCGAGTTCGACGAAGCTGCCGTCGTCGAGGAGGGCCTCGATCCGCTCGCGCGCACTCTTCTTCTGCCGGGCGTGCTGCTTGCTGCGGGCCGTGGCCTCCGGCGCTTCGACCGCCGCCTCCCGGCGGCGGTCGAGTTCGGCGAGCTTCGCCGCGGTGCCGGTACGGTCCGCGGCGGCGGCGACGCCGTTCCGGGTCGCGACGCCGTTCCGGGCTGCGCGGCTGGGGGCCGCTGCCCCGTTGTGGGCCGCTGTGCCGTCGTGGCTCGCCGCGTCGGCGGGGGCTGGAGGGATCGAGGTCACGTCATCGAGCCTAGTTCTTTCCCGGGCACGGGCTCGATGCGAGGAACACCACGGTTGCGCAGGCATGTTTGGCGACGTCACACAATCCGGTCTCCTTCGCGCCCCGGCATCCGCCGGCCCGGGCGATCCGGGCAGGTTCGCCCCGCTCGGCCCTATCCAGCCCGGTTCGGTCGGCGCCCGTCGGTGCGACTACCCTCTGGTTCGGCCCCGCCGGCGTGCTGACGTCCGGCTTCGAGCGGTCCGCGCCTTCGGCACCAGTTGCGCCGGCCGCGGCCGCCGCCGGCGCGTCGCGCCGACGGGTGACCGGTGGAATCGCGCGGGAGGATGTGGCATGCAGGACGTTCCGTCGCCCGCTGATCGTCAGCCGCAGCAGCCCGGGGGCTCGCTGCGGGCGTCCGATCGGCCGGCGCTGCACGCGGAGACGCTGCGCGGGCGATTGCTCGCGCCCGCCGGTCCGCTGGCCCGGCTCGACGTCGTCGACCGGATCGACTCCACGAACGCGGAACTTGCGCGGGTGGTGGCGGCCGACCCGGCCGCCTGGCCCGGCCCCGCGCTGCTGGTGGCGGAAATGCAGAGCGCCGGCCGCGGCCGGCTGGATCGACGGTGGTGGGCACCGGCCCGGTCGGCCCTGCTCTTCTCGGTGCTCGTTCGGCCGGCGGTGGGCCGAGTGGTGCTCGGCTGGCTGCCCCTCTTGGCCGGGTTGGCGGTGGTGCGTGCGCTGCGGCAGACCGGCGTCGATGCCGTGGCCAAGTGGCCGAACGACGTCCTCCTCCCCGCGCCGCCGGGGGACGACGCCGACCTGCCCGGCTGGGGTCGACACCGCAAGGTGGCGGGAATCCTCGCCCAGGCGCAGCCCGACGGCGCGGTGATTTGCGGCATCGGGATCAACGTCGATCAGAACGCGGCGGAACTGCCCGTGCCGTGGGCCACGTCGCTCGCCCGCGCCGGCGTCACGACCGACCGGGACGCGCTCCTGGGCGCCGTGGTCACCGAACTTCTCGACCTGCTCCGCGCGTGGGGGGACGCGGGCGGTGACGCCGCGGCCATCGGTGCGGCAGACGATTATCGGGCCGTGTGTCTGAGCATCGGGCGTGTGGTGCGGATCGAGGGGACCCCGCGCGTCGAGGGCACCCCGCGCGTCCAAGGGACCCCGCGCGTCGAAGGGACCGGCATCGTGGGGACGGCGATCGCCGT
The DNA here is from genome assembly GCA_031552185.1 of Cellulomonadaceae bacterium. Classification (GTDB taxonomy): domain Bacteria; phylum Actinomycetota; class Actinomycetes; order Actinomycetales; family Cellulomonadaceae; genus JAVBMU01. The sequence continues at coordinate 13,069 of JAVBMU010000007.1, forward strand.
GGCGCCGGACGGCGCCCTCGTGGTCCGCGCCGACGACGGCCGGGAACACGCGGTGCACAGCGGCGACGTCGTACACGTGCGCTGAGGCCCGGGCGCACCGAAAGACGGGACTGGAGCCCCGGACACGTGGGACCGGAGCCCAGGCCGCCCGCGGCCGTCCGGAACTAGGATCGGGGCGTGTCTTCTGAGGAGCACAGCCCGTTCCAGGACGCGGGCGGAGCGGACCTCGACGAAACCCTCCTGGGCAGTCGCCGCACCCTGACCATGCACGCCCTGGCCGACCGGCTCGGCACCGACCCGGAGATCGTGCGTGCCTACTGGCGCACCCTGGGGCTGCCGATCACCGAGGACGACGAGTTCGCCTTCACCGAGGACGATGCCGCCGCGCTCGCCCGGATCTGGCAGTTCGCCTCGGCCCAGAGCCTGACCGAGCGGGCGCTGACCACGCTGATCCGGTCCACCGGCCACACGACGGAGCGGCTGGTGCTGTGGCAGGTCGAGGCGATCATCGAGGCGATCGCGGAGCGGGACGGGATCGACGACGTCGCCGCCCGCCTCCAGGTGTTGGACCAACTGCCGGATATTGCCCCGGTGCTGGAGGCCCAACTCGTGCACGCCTTCCGCCGCCAACTCGCGGCCGTCGCGGCCCGATTCGCCTTCGAGTTCTCCCAATCGGGCGCCGAGGAGCGGGCCGCCGGCGACTTGCCCCTGCCGCGGGCCGTCGGCTTCGCCGACATCGTGTCCTCCACCAAGCGGACCAGCGGGCTCAACGCCCACGAGCTGGCCGACTTCGTGGAGCGGTTCGAGGCGACGGCACGGGACATCATTACGACGGCGGGCGGCCGGGTGGTCAAGACGATCGGTGACGCGGTCCTGTTCGTGACCGACGACGTCGCGCACGGCGCGCAGGTCGCCCTCGGTCTGGCCGATTCGGGTGGGTCGGGCGACGACGCCAATGGTTTCCCGCAGGTTCGGGTGAGTCTGGTCTGGGGCCGGCTGTTGTCCCGGTTCGGTGACGTCTTCGGTCCGATGGTGAACCTCGCGGCGCGGCTGAACGACATCGCCGAGCCCGGCACGGTGTTGTGCGACCGGGACACCGCCCGGCTGCTGTCGGTGGACCCGCGGTTCGCCCTCACCGCGCAGCCGGCGTGCGAGGTGCGCGGCCTCGGGCCCGTGGAGCCCGTGCGGCTCCAATGGGCGTACCGCGGCTGAGCCGGTCAGCCCGCCGGTTCCAGCAGGTGCGGCCCATTGTTTGCGACCGAATTGACCGCCGTCGAGATCGGGTCTGCGGCCAGCTCCCGCAGGCCGGCCGACAGCAGCGGGCGGGCGCCGTCGGCGTCGACTGCGGGGTCCAGCCACGCGTCCCAGGCGGCGGGCGGCAGGAGCAGGGGCATCCGGTCGTGGATGTCGGCAAGCGTTCCGACGGCGTCCGTGGTCACGACGGTGGTGGACACCAGCCAGCGGTCGGGGTCCTCGGCATCCCGGGTCGGGTCGAGCCAGAATTCGTACAGCCCCGCCAGGGCTGCCGTCCCCGCGCGCGGGTGCAGGTAGAACGGTCGCTTCACGGGCCGGCGGGTGCCGCTGCCGGTGCTGCCGGTGCTGCCGGTGCTGCCGCTGCCGGTGCTGCCGCTGCCGGTGCTGCCGCTGCCGGTGCCGCCGGGCGTCGCGGCGGGGGATGCCGGCAGCCGTTGCCACTCGAAGTAGCCGTCGGCCGGCAGGAGGCACCGCCGAACGGCGAACGGCCGCGCGAACGCGGGCTTGGACCCGATGGTTTCCGCGCGCGCGTTGATCATTCGCGCCCCGCCCGAGGCGTCCTTGGCCCACGACGGCACCAGCCCCCACCTGGCCAGCCGCAGCGAGCGCCGGATTTCTCCGGTGGACCGGTCCGCGCGCTCGACGACGATCCGCACCGGGTCCGTCGGCGCGACATTCCACGACGGGGGAAGGATCCGTGCATCGTCGGCAATCTCCGCAATGGCAAACTCGTCGGCGAGGTCCTGGGCGTCTCGGAACGAGGCGTATCGGCCGCACATGGCATCAGGGTGCCTCATCCGGCGGGCGCGTGTGACGTGGACGGGATCTTTGCCGGATTCTCACGTTCTCCACGCCGGGGCAGCGCGCTGACCTCGGGGCGATGGCCGTAGGCTTCGAATCGTGACTCAGCCGAAAGCCGAGCCCCAGCGCGACCTGAACGGGGCCCGAACTGCCGCTCACGCCTCGACCTCCGACCGCGCTGCGACCGGGGCGGTTCAACCCCATCACGCCCGCCTGCTGCGCACCCACCGGGTGGCGCGCGGCTTCGGGCTGGTCACCACCGCCGCACTCGCCTTCGGCGGCACGGGGGTTCTGGCGACGTACGCGGATCTGCGCAACGACATCGAACGCAGCGACGTCCGCGGCCATGTGCCCGCGATGGCGGTCAGTACCAACCCGAACGACCCGAACGCGGGCAAGGCCCTGAACATCCTGGTCATCGGCACGGACTACCGGGACGAGGCGAACGCGGCCATTGCCGGCAAGGGCAAGAACGACGCCGGGATGCGCGCCGACTCGACCATGATCATGCACGTTTCGGGCGACCGGCGCCGGGTCGAGATCGTGTCGATCCCGCGGGACTCCATTGTCGACATTCCCGCCTGCGACCTGCCGGGCGGCGGCAAGTCGGCACCCCGGTACAACGAGATGTTCAACGAGGCGTTCTCGATCGGGGCGGGTGGCGTCGATGACATGACGCTGGCCGCCGCCTGCACCATCACCACGGTCTACCGCCTGACCGGCGTGCCGATCACCAATCACGTCGTCGTGCGGATGGTCGGCGTCGTCGGAATTGTGAATGCCATCGGTGGGGTGACCATGTGCTTCCCCGAGCCGGTGAAGGAGAGCAAGCACTACGGGACACTCGATCTGCCGGCGGGCAAGCAGACGCTGGACGGCAACACCTCGATCAACTTCCTGCGCGCGCGCCACGGCCGGGGGATGGGCCTCGAGATCGGCTCCGACCTGACCCGGATCAAGCGACAGCAGGCCTTCATCGATTCTGCCTCGCGCGAGATCCTTGCCAAGAACATCTTCACCAACACCCCGCAGCTGTACCAGCTCGTGCAGGCGGTGCTGCGGTCCCTCAGTGCCGACAACACCCTGGCCGATCCGAAGAATCTGGCCGGCCTTGCCTACAGCCTGCGCAGCATCAACATGTCGGAGATCGTCTTCACCGAGTTGCCGGTGCGGGACGGCACCGGCAGGTACAAGAATCGGGTGTTCTGGCTGCCCCCGGCGGACGAGATCTGGCAGCGGATGATCAAGGACGAGCCGCCGCCCGGACACGAGGTAAGCCCGCCGGCCGACGCCTCGACCGCGACGGGCACCTCCACCGGGACCAAGCCGCCGGCAGCCAAGCCGCCGGCGTCCAAGCCGGCGACGCCGCCGGCCGCCCAGCCGACGACGGCGAAGCCCGCGCCGACCCCAGCCGAGACCCGGCTTCCCGGCGTCTGCCCCTAACAAGCGATTCCGCACCGCCCGTCGTCAGCCGGGCGTCGTCGGTGGTGGATGGGTTGCCGAGTCGGCACTGAGTGCGGCGAGTCAGTACTCTGCGCGCCGAGTCAGTACCTGGTGCGCCGAGTCAGTACCGAGGGGCGGTCGGGCGCCCGATTTCCGGCACTTTCGGTACTGACTCGCTGCGCCCGGTACTGACTCGCTGCACCGGGCACTCGGTGAGTTCGACCCGGCCATCAGTGTCAGTGGCGAACTGCCGAAGTAGACGCCAACGGCGCGAAGGAGAGTTGTACGGCTCGGGACACGCCGGGCCGGCGACGCTGTGCCGCTACCTCGTGCGCCTCGCATCCGACTTGGCGGCTCGCCTCAATAGGGCTGGCCGATGCGTCGGGGTCACGCATCCGGGCGACGCCGGCGCTTCGTTCCGCTCGGTGGCCGACGCCCGTGCGCTTCGTTCCGTGCCGCGCCGCCGCCGCAATCCGGTCCAACGGTGGATTTTTCGGCCGAAGAATGCGCAATTGCCGGAAATGAGAATCATCTCCTTCCGGAACAGGTGACGCCAAGCTTCGCAGATGGCATGATCGAGGAGCAGACCACCAGTTTCTTCCTCCATCCCATCCTGGAACGATTGCGCTGTTGGTCACGGATGACTGCGCTGTCAAGAATGGGCGAGGCGGAGGTCGAGGCGGAGGTCGAACCGGAGCCCCGGCGTCGTCCCGGCAGGGCCGCGACCAGTTCCGGCCGGCGCCTGGTTGCTGTCGCCATATGCGACATCGCCGCTATGGTGATCTAGTCCCACAACTCCAACGACGGAGCCATACATGAAGACTCGAGCAAGGAAGCAGTGGATTGCCGGCGGTGCTCTCGCCGCCCTCTTGGTCGGGGTAGTGGCCCTTGCCGGCCCCGCGACGGCGGAACCCGAGGAGAAGGACACCAAGGGCGTCGACGTCAACGTGAACATCGAGGCCCGGGGCGCCCTGACCTTCTCGGTCGAGTCCGACTCGGTGACGCTCGCGGAGAACGGTACGACGGCGGAGATGCGAAAGTTCACGGGCACGTTGCCCACCGTCACAGTGACCGACACCCGCAACCCGCTCGACATCCCCGACGGCACGTGGTGGTCGGTCCTGGGCACCGCTTCGGACTTCGAGGGCACCGCGGGCCAGGCCGACATCACGGCCGACCACCTCGGCTGGACGCCGAACCTGATCAGCGACCCGGGCGAGGGCGTTGCCGAGGGTCAGGAGGTCGTCACCTCGATGGACGCCCCGACCATCGTCACGCCGCCGAACAACGTCGGCCTCGTCGACCAGGAACTCCTCGTCTCGTCGTTCGACTCCGGGGACACCGCCCCGGGCGTGTACAAGGTCAACGCGAACCTGTTCCTGCACACCTCGCCGTTGGTGCAGGCGGGCACCTACACCTCGACGCTCACGCTCTCGCTGTTCGAGTGAGCCCTGGCGGTGTAGCACACTAGGCGGGCGGGGGTCGCGCGAAGGCGCGGCCCCCGCTTCGCGCCCAGCTGCACTCGCCGGCCGAGTTCGCGCCGGCCCGTTCGCCCCCGCAGTCCTGGCCCCAGCCGCACCGTCGCCGGCCGGTCGCCCGTCGTTCCGCAGGAGTCATCGTGATCCGAGTCCGGTCGGCACTCGCCGCCGTCGCTGTCGTCGTTTCCGCGGGGTTGCTCGCGGCTCCGGGTCAGGCCGCCTCCCAGGAGGACAATGTCGTGTCCTGGTCGGTGCAGCCGGCCACCGCCAAGGGGCCCACCGGTCGAGCCTGGATCGAACTGGACGCCGACCCGGGGGACACCTTCACCCAACATCTGGCGGTCCGCCTCTACGGATCCAAGCCGCAGACGTTCAGGCTCAGTGCGGCCGACGGCTACCTGACGCCCAAGGGTCGGTTCAACATGCTGACCGCCGACAAGAAGTCCGTCGACGCCGGAACCTGGATCACCGTTGCGCCCAGTGTCGACGTCGCCGCCGGGCAGACCGTCGTCGTGCCCTTCACGATCAAGGTGCCCAAGGACGCTGCTCCGGGCGATCACCCGGCCGGGATCGCGGCGTCGATCACCTCGTCCGGCGGCGGGAACGTCGGCGTCGAGAGCCGGGTCGGATTCCGGGTCATGCTCCGGGTCTCCGGCGAGGTCCGCGCGACGGTGGCGGTCCGGTCGGTCGACATCTCGTACGAGCCCTCCTGGAATCCCTTCGCCCCGGGTGCCATGCGGGTGAGTTACGACGTGGTGAACACCGGCAACGTCCGGGTGGCGGCCGGCACCGTGGTGTCGGTGGGCGGGCGCAACGTCGGCCGGGATCTCCCGGAGGTCATGCCGGGCGGGACCCGCGCCGTCACCACGAGCATCGATGGGATCTGGCCGACCGGCAGGGTCACGGCGAAGATCGTCGCGACCCCGAAGGCGGTCGCCTCCGCGACGTCGCCGCTCAGCGGTGTCCGGTCGGCCTCCGCCGCGGCGTCCGTGTGGGCGTTCCCGTGGCCCCAGGCGCTGCTGCTCGCGCTCGTGCTCCTGCTCGGTTGGGGAGTGTTCGACGAGCGACGGCGTCGGCGGCGCCGCATGGACGCCAAGCTCGCCCGGGCGCGCGAGGAGGGCCGCGCTGCGGCTCTCGCCGGTGCCGCGACGGGCCCGGCGGGGCCGGCTGCCGCGACGGGCTCGGCAGGGCCGGCGGCCGCGACGGCACCCACCGAGCCCGAGGCGCCGAACGCCCCGGAAGCCCGCGAGGAACTCGCCGGCGAGTAATCACCCCCTACCAGGCACGCCCCTGAGACCTCGTGCACCTGGGACCCACCACCCCGACACCCTGACCTCGCGCGGCACCTCGCCTACGCCTGCCGGGCGGTCGCGTAACCTTGGGGACCGTGGCGATCATCGACTTTCCGCAGGAGATCCGCAGCCTTCGCTCGACGCTCGAGTCCATTAGCGCCGTGAGCGACCCGGAGGCGTTGCGGGCGCGCATCGCCCAACTGTCCGAGGACGCCTCCGCCCCCAATCTCTGGGACGACCCGGAGTCGGCGCAGCGGGTGACCAGTTCGCTCTCGGCGGCGCAGGCCGAATTGGACCGGATCCAGAAGCTGTCGGTGCGGATCGAGGACCTCGAGGCCCTGGTCGAGTTGGCCGAGGCGGCCGGGGAGGACGACGCCGACGGCGCGGAGGCCATGGCCGAGGCCGAGGTCGAGTTGGCCGGCATCCACAAGGATCTGGGCGAGTTGGAGGTCCGGACCCTGCTGTCCGGCGAGTACGACGCGCGCGAGGCCGTCGTCACCATCCGGTCCGGCGCCGGCGGCGTCGACGCCGCCGACTTCGCCGAGATGTTGCTGCGAATGTACCTCCGTTGGGCCGAACGGCACGGGTACCCCACCCAGGTTCTGGACACCTCCTATGCCGAGGAGGCCGGACTGAAGTCCGCGACGTTCGAAGTCAAGGCGCCGTACGCGTTCGGGAACCTCAGCGTGGAGGCGGGCACGCACCGACTGGTGCGCATCTCGCCGTTCGACAACCAGGGCCGGCGCCAGACGTCGTTTGCGGCGGTCGAGGTGATTCCGCTCATCGAGCAGACGGACTCGATCGACATCCCCGAGTCGGAAATCAAGGTCGACGTCTTCCGGTCCTCGGGCCCTGGTGGGCAGTCCGTCAACACCACGGATTCGGCCGTACGCATGACCCACGTGCCCACCGGCATCGTCGTCTCGATGCAGAACGAGAAGTCCCAGATCCAGAACCGGGCCGCCGCGCTGCGGGTCCTGCAATCCCGGCTGCTGCTGCTTCGCCAGGAGCAGGAGCGGGCGAAGAAGAAGGAACTCGCCGGGGACATCAAGGCAAGCTGGGGCGACCAGATGCGCTCCTACGTCCTGCAGCCCTACCAGATGGTCAAGGATCTGCGGACGGAGCACGAGGTCGGGAACCCCGCGGCCGTCTTCGACGGCGACATCGACGGCTTCATCGAGGCCGGGATCCGCTGGCGCCGGGCCAACTGACGCCGGGCCGCGGGAACTGACGCCGAGCGCCGGCTTCGCCGGCCGATCCGGCGTGGCCCGGCGTGTCCGGCGGGGTTTCGGGTGCTCGTGCTGTCTACTCTGCCTGCGATGGCAGAAGTCTTTTCCCCCACGAGAGACCTACCAGCCTGTGATCCGATTCGAGAACGTCACCAAGATCTATGCCCGGGGGGCGCGGCCCGCCGTGCGGGACATGTCGCTGGACATCGAGCGGGGAGAGTTCGTTTTTCTCGTCGGCGCCTCGGGGTCCGGCAAGTCCACTTGCCTGCACCTGATCCTGCGCGAGGAGCGGCCCACCAGCGGGCGCGTCTTCGTCGCCGGGCGCGAGCTGTCCTCGCTGTCGAGTTGGAAGGTGCCGCACTTGCGGCGCCGGATCGGCGTCGTCTTCCAGGACTTTCGGCTGCTGCCGAACAAGACGGTGTTCGAGAACGTCGCCTTCGCGCTGCAGGTGATCGGCAAGCCCCGCCACCAAATCGCGCTCACCGTTCCGGAGACGCTCGAGCTGGTGGGACTCGCGGGCAAGGAGAAGCGGCGACCGCACGAGCTGTCCGGCGGTGAGCAGCAGCGCGTGGCCATTGCCCGCGCCTTCGTGAACCGGCCGCCGATTCTGCTGGCGGACGAGCCGACGGGAAACGTCGACCCCACGACGTCGCTCGGCATCATGCGCCTGCTGGACCGGATCAACCGGACCGGCACCACCGTCGTGATGGCGACGCACGACGACGGCATCGTGAACCAAATGCGCAAGCGCGTGGTCGAACTCGACACCGGTGTCCTCGTCCGGGACCAGGCGCGCGGCGAATACGCCGCCAGCCGCACCGGGGGGACGGAGCCATGAGGTTCATCATCACCGAGGTCGCCAAGGGATTGCGGCGCAACCTGACTATGGTCGTCTCGGTCATCCTGGTCACCTTTGTCTCGCTGATGTTCGTCGGCGCTGCCGGTTTGCTCCAGATGCAGATCGGCAAGATGAAGGACGATTGGTACGGCAAGGTCGAGGTCTCGGTCTTTCTGTGCCCGGCGGACTCCTTGAAGGCCGGTTGCGCCGGCGGCGAGGTCACTGAGGGGCAGATCGCCGCGCTGCGGCAGGTGATGGAGACCCAACTCCCCGATCAACTGCGCACCGTCTATTTCGAATCGAAGCGGGACGCATTCGAGTCCTTCAGCGAGCGGTATCCGGACGGCTACTACCTGGGCACCAAACTCACGGTGGACGACATGCAGTCGTCCTTCCGGCTCAAGCTCACCAATCCCAAGGATTACGACGTCGTCGCGGACGTTCTGACCGGGCGGCCCGGGGTGGAGTCGGTCAACGACCAGCGGCACGTCTTCGACACGCTGTTCCTGGCGATGGACCGGGCGACGCTGCTGTCCGCCGGGCTCGCCGCGGTCATGCTGTTGGCGGCGGTGCTGCTGATCGCCACCACCATCCGTTTGTCGGCGTTCTCCCGGCGGCGCGAGACGGGGATCATGCGGTTGGTCGGCGCCTCCAACACGTTCATTCAACTGCCCTTCCTGCTGGAGGGGGCGATCGCCGCCGTCGTCGGAGCGTTGCTCGCGGTGGCGGGGCTGTGGCTGGGCGTCAAACTCGTCATCGGGGACTGGTTGGCCGAGTCCGTGCGGTGGGTGGCGTACGTTGATGTCCAGGACGTCCTGCGCCTGGCGCCGATCTTGATTGCCGTCGCGGTCGGGCTGGCGGCGATCTCATCCGTGGTAACCCTGCGCCGACACACGAGGGTGTGACATGAGAATCTCCGGACTGTCCCGACTCGGCGCCGCAGTGGCCCTGGTGCTGGCCCTGCTGAGTGGTGCCGCCGTCGCCCACGCCGACGACATCGATGACCGGCGCGCCGCCGCCGAAGCGAAGCGGCGCTCCATCCTCGCCGGTCAGGACAAGCTCAAGGCGGACCTCGAGGACACCGACGCCGCCCTGTCCCAGGCGGTGCTCGACCTGCAGCGGATCGAGGCCGAGTTGCCCGTCGCCCAGGCGGAACTGGCGGCCGCGGAGGCCGACGTCGAGCGCACCCAGCGCGCGGCGACCCTGCTCGCCGGCCGGCTCGAGGACGCCCGGGGCGAGGAGGCGACGATCGCCAAGCAGGTCGCCGCCAGTTCCGGGCAGGCCGACGCCGCCCGGCGCAGCCTGGTGCGGATGGCCCGGCAGGCCTACCGCGGCGACGGCGACCTCAGCGGGCTCGCGGTGGTCACCGGCGCGCGCAGCACCGAGGAGTTCATCGACGACTACGCGATCTCCTCTACAGCGGCCCGCAGCCAGGCGAGGTCCCTCGCCGACCTCGAGCGGGCGGAGGCCAACGCCCGCAACCAGCAGGCCCGGCTCGCCGCGGTGCGCTCGCTCGTGGCCGAGCTCAAGGCGGAGGCCGACCAGAACCTCGTCGAGGCCCGGGCGGCTCGCAAGGCGGCCGCGGACCGCAAGGCCGAAGTGGCCGCGCTCATCACCACCCAAGCGGCCAAGAAACGGACCATCGAGGCCCGCAAGGCGCAGGCCCAGGCGGAACTCGAGCAGGGCGAGGTCGAGCGCCGGAACCTGGAAGCAGAACTCAAGCGGGTCATTGCCGAGCAGCGGGCGCGCGATGCGCGCCTCGCGGCCGAGCGAGCCAAGAAGGAGAAGGCGCAAGGGAGCAAGAACTCCGGCAGTGGTGGATCGGGCGCCCGGGCGGGCTCTGGCGCGGGTTCCGGCGCGGGTTCCGGCGCGCGCGCCGGCACGTCGAAGGCGACGTTCCTGTCCTACCCGACGCGGAACGTCGTCGTGACGTCGTCCTACGGGATGCGATTCCACCCGGTGCTGCACATCTGGCGGTTGCACGCCGGGACTGATTTCCGAGCGCGCTGCGGGACGCCCGTGCTGTCCTCGGCGCCCGGCACAGTCCTGTCCGCCCGGACCCTCGGCAACGGGGCGAAGCAGGTGGTCGTCAATCACGGCTTCTCCGGCGGTCGAAGCGTGATGACGGGCTACCTCCACCTCAGCCAGTGGGTCGTGCGCCCGGGGCAGCACGTCTCCCGGGGTCAGGTGGTCGGCTACTCCGGGAACACCGGTGTCTCGACGGCGTGCCACCTGCACTTCGAGGTCTACGTCAATGGCAACACCGTGAACCCGATGTCGATGCTCTGAGGCCGCCGGGTCAGGCAGTATCGGTGGTCGCCCAAACGGTCCGGAGCCTCGTCAGGGCTCGGCTGAGTCGGGTCGTCACAGTACTTCGGGGACAGCCGAGCAACTCACCCGCCTCCGCTGTCGTGAATCCCACGAGGACGACAAGTTCCACGACCGACCTCTGCGCCGGCGGGAGCACTTCAAGGACCGCCGGCCTACCCAGCTGCGCCGGGTCCGGGACCTGCGCGGGCGGACCGAATTCGGCGCGGAGTCGGTGTTCGAGTCGCCGCCTTCGCCTTGTCCTCTCGTGGTTGTGCGAAAGCTTGCGCTTCGCGACCCCGTAGAGCCACGCTCGGCGATCCGAGGCGTCCGTCGGGAGCGTCGCCCAGCGGTGCCATGTGATGAGGAACACGTCGGCAGCGATGTCTTGGGCAGTGTCGGGATCGGACCGGCGGGCAATAAAAGCTTCGAGTTTCGCCCAAGTTCCGGCAAAAAACTCGCTGAATTCAGTTTGTGCAGAATGGTGTTCAGCGGGAGGTTCGGCATGTGCAAATTGTTCTGGTGTCATTGCCATTTCGCTTCGAGAGATTGGGGTCTGCCCCGAGTTTGGTTGACACTCGGGGGCTGCGGTAGTCAGGCCTCGTCTGCTGGTCACCTACCTCACGAGGGAATGGGTTCGATGAAGTGACGAAGCCCACATCACCCGGGGGTGATGGTCGCTCGATCCTCGGGATGAGAAGTCGACTGGGCGCGTCCGCGCCCCGACCGAGGAGGTGTCCCGTGCGATTCCGCACACTCGTGACCGTCGTTATTCCGGTCTTGTGCGTTGCGGGTTTGGCGGCTTGCCGGGCCGGCGGGGACTCGCCCTCCGGGGCGACCTCGCTGATGCTGGAGGAGTCATCGCTCATCGCCGGTGCGTACGCCAACCCGCTGGATCCCATCATGTTTCCGAATCCGACGCAGCAGTCCCTCATCACGGCGGCGCTCGAGCAACAGGTATCGATATGCATGCAGGACCGCGGATTCGACTACAACCCCGGAGACGGCATCCCCCGGCGTCGGGGAGCCGAAGATGCGCAGTACACCTTCACTGTCACCGATCCCGACGTGGCGGCGGAATACGGCTTCCATCCGGCTAGCTGGGTCCGGGATGAACAGGATGCCGAGGCGCGCGGCAAGTCCACGTCGCCGGAGGGCTATGAGGCCGCACTTCTTGGGGAGACGGACAAGAAGAAGGTCACCGACAAGGCCGGTACGGTGATCGCCTCCTATGACCCCGACTCGTGCCTCGGGAAGGCCAAGGACGCAGTGACGCCGAAGTGGGCGCAGCAGGAACGTATCTACGACGTGTCGGCAGAGATCCTGCTCGATGTGAGCGATGAGGTGCCGGGCCACGAGAAGGTGCAAGCGGCTTCCCGGACGTGGGGTTCCTGCATGGAAAAGGCCGGCTATTCGTACGCCTCACCGATGGATGCGGCAGATGACTTCGACACCAACTTGCCGACGTCGGACGAGATCAAGGTGGCGGTTGCCTCGGCCACGTGTCAGCAGGAGTCCGGGTTGTTGCGGACCTGGTCGGAGGTGCGCGCGCGACTCACGCAGGTAGCGCTCGACAAGCATCCCGGCATCGTCGCCGAATGGCTTGGCCTACAGCGTGAGGCTGCTTCCCGCGCGGAAGCTGGCTGAGATGGCGCGCGACCGAGCGGGATGGCGCCCGATCACGCTCGCCGTCACGGGACTGCTTCTGGTTGCAGCCGGCGTCGGGGGCGGTTATCTCCTTCATTCACCGAAAGAACGGTTGGCGGTCGAGGTTCCGCGAACGCTGCTTTCCGCACCGGTGGAGTCCCGGTCGCTGATCACGGAATATGCCGGCACGGGCGTCTTCACGGCGGCCAGTGAGATTGCCGTACGCGCGGCCGCGCCGAATGGCATGGATGGCCTCGTGACGGCGTCGCCCGTCGCGGCGGGGCAGCAGGTGCCGTGGTGTCGACCCGTTGTCGAGGTGAGTGGTCGGCCCATCATCCTTCTGCGCGGTGGCCTCCCCGCCTACCGGGACCTTTCGGTGGGCGACGTCGGCGTCGATGTACGGAGGTTGCAGGAGGCGCTTCGGGACTGCGGAATCCGGGTCGGCGTCGACGGAGACTTCGGGGCGAGCACAGCCCGCGCGGTGAAGGAACTCTATCGTGCGGCCGGATACCGCCCCGTCAGCTCGGCCGCGGAGGGGCTCAGCGGGGTCGCCGCACCGGAGAAAGCGACGGAATCCGGCGCAGTCACCGACACCGGCTCGGGGCAGGAGGCGAGCGCCGAGATCGCTGATGCCTCCCTCACGGCGCGGCCGGTCTCCGGAGGGGAAGGAAGGGCCGGTACGCCGGGGCCGACTCCCACGCCCAACGACGCCGAGTCCGCTCCGGCTTCCGCGGCGGACGCCGTGAAGACAATCATCGTTCCCCGCGCGGAACTTGTTTTCGCTCCTGAACCGGTGCGGGCGGTCGCAGTCGGCGCGCCCGGAACGACGGTGGGAGCCCAACCGGTGGCTCGGCTTGCGGGTACCCGGGCCCGCTTCAGCGTGTCGCTCTCGGCCGCCCAGCGAGCTGCGATCAAGCCGGGGGCTCTGGTCACGGTGAGCAAGGGGGACTGGAAGGAGGACACCAAGTTAACTGCGCTGCCTGACAGGCCGGTGATCGATGAAAGCGGCATCCCGACGTATCCGGTTGTGTTGGCGCCTGCCACTGTTCCGCCGGCATTTCTCGACGAGGAGGGGCAGTTTGTGGTCAAGGTCGGCCGAGCGGAGCCCTACGAGTTGGTCGTCCCGGTGTCGGCGGTCTACGAGGACAGCAACGGAACCTCGTTTGTGCAGCGTCTCTCCCCCGGCACCCCGCCGACGCAGGCGCGAGTGACCGTCACGGTGGCCGCCTCGGCGAATGGCTACGTGTCCATCAACGTCGTGAAGGGACGTCTTGCGAAGGGGGACGAGGTGGTCGTCGGTGACAAGTGAGCAGCCCCTGCTGGAGCTTCGCGACGCCGCTCGCACCTTCGGGCGGGCAGACGCTGCGGTGCACGCTCTGGCTGGTGTCAGCCTCAAGATAGGCGCGGGTACGTCGCTGGCGGTCACCGGACGCTCGGGATCAGGCAAGTCGACTCTCCTCAACGTGATCGGCCTCGTCGAGGTGCTCACGGCGGGGCAATACTTTGTCGGCGGGCAGGACACCAGCTCGCTTGCGCCCCGTGACCTCAATGCCTTGCGGGCGGGGATGTTCGGATTCGTCTTCCAGGCATTTCACTTGGTTCCCTACCTGACAGTTGCCGAGAACGTCGAGATGGGAATGACCTATCGCAGGCGGCCCGGGCGTGAACGTGCCCGTCGAGTTGCCACCCTGCTCGAGCAGGTCGGGCTCGGCCACCGGCGGGATGCCTCGGTTGCGACGCTCTCCGGCGGGGAGCGGCAACGCACCGCAGTCGCTCGGGCGCTGGTCCGACAGCCGGTCGTCCTGCTTGCGGACGAGCCGACCGGCAACCTCGACGACGCGTCGGCCGCAGGCGTGATCGAACTGCTCGACGCGATCGTGTCGGAGGGAATTGCTCTGGTGATGGTGACACATGATCGCGCGACAGCCGCCCGCGCCCAACGACAGGTTCACATCCGAGACGGTCGGATCCAGCCGAATGAGCGGGTTGAGGCATGAACACGGGTCCGCCGCCGCGAGCCGATTGGGGGCTTGTCGCTCGACATGCCACCGCAGCCATCGTCCGCCGCCCCGGCAGGTCGATGATCACCGCGGTTGGAGTTGCCCTGGGTATCGCCGTCTTCCTGGTGACGGTCGGCTGGTCGCAGACCGTCGGTTCACAGATCAACCAGACGTTTGACGAACTGGCCGCGACTCTGCTGCGCGTGCGCGATGTCAAAGCGGATATCGCGACCGACGTCGCGATGCCCGATGACTTCGGGGCGCGGATCGGTCGCATCGGCGGCGTGGTCGCTGGTGGACGCCTCTGGGAGGGCGGACCCGCGCAGGTTCGGACGTCCGCTGCGACCGAACCCATCCAGCTGCCGGTCCTGGTCGCCGATCCAGGTGTGTTCGACGCGTCGGGTGCCACTTTGGCGTCCGGCCGCATTCCTGACCTGACTGTCACAGAACTCGAGCAGCCGGTGGCCGTACTCGGCGCAGGCGCAGCAAGAGCACTGCACTTCCCGGATGATCGTTCCGGCGCGGCGATTCGCCTCGGGTCCGTGTCTGTTCTCGTCATTGGCGTATTGGACGATCCTGGCAGTGCCACTGAACTCGACGGCGCCGTTATCGTCCCCCCGACCGCGCCCGTTGCGTCCGGAAATGTGCGTCCGCCGCCGAGCCAGATGTCAGCCGTCGTACGGGTTCAACTCGGCACGGCAAGCCATGTAGCCAACGCCCTTCCGGTCGCCCTCCGGCCGGATCAGCCGAGCCGGCTCGGCGTCCTGGTCCCGCCTGAGCCGACGGCGCTACGAGGCAATGTCCAGTCATCGCTCGACACCCTTGCTTACGGCGCCGCGTCTCTCTCCTTGGCCATTGGGGCGATCGGCATCATGAATTCCATGCTGATGTCCGTCGCCCAGCGTTCGGGCGAGATCGGGCTGCGGCGCTCGTTGGGCGCTGGTCGCCGCCACATTGTGGTCCAGTTCCTCCTGGAAGGGGCCGCGATCGGTGCCCTGGGGGCGATCGTCGGGACGGTCGCGGGCGAGACTGCCCTGCTTCTCCTGGCAACGATGAACGGCTGGCTACCGGTACTCGACCGAGGTCTGCTTGCGGTCGCTCCCTTCGCCGGCGTCGCGATTGGCGTGATCGCCTCCGCTTACCCCGCCGCCCGCGCCGCGGGAATCGACCCGGCGACGACCTTGCGCTCCTAAATGAGTGATACCGGCCCCGCGCAGGTCACCCCCCGTCCGCCAATCGAAAGGAAGCCGAATGGCTCAATGCAGATGAGGGTGTAGTCGAGGTCTGAAGCCGCCGACGTGCTCGGCGGCAGCGGTCCAAGGCGTCGCCGGCCAGGCGCACCGGAAGTACGTGTACAGGCAAGCTGCGGACCATGTCCACGCCACCGCGTCGGTCCACTACAACTACAACAAACTTCCCATCTCGTTCTGGACCGGGCTGAAGGGCACGGGTAACCTCATCACCCACTACACGCTGTCCGAGCGAGGTTTCCGGAACTGGTCCGAGAACAACTGGACGCGCTGCAAATCGCACGTCGACCGCTACTGACGCATGAGAGCCTATCCCGGCGACACGTGTGATCAGTCTCACAGCAGGGCCTTGTGATTCCGGGTGCTTCCCTTGGACGAAGGGTTGGGAGGGAAGAATGGCGCGATGACGACGGAAGGGCTGGTGCAGGTATCGACGCCGAGGCGTTCCGTTCACTGTTCATTGCTCTCGCCCCTGAGGTGCGCCGATGGGCGGCGCGTTCGGTCGGACCGGACGCCGCCGATGATGTGGTCGCGGAGACGTTCACTGTCGCGTGGCAACGGAGAGATCATCTGCCGGATGGCGAAAGCGAGATCCGGGCCTGGGTTTTCGTAGTCGCTCGTCACAAGGTGTTTCACATCACGTCGCGGATGGGTCGAGACAGCGTCCTGCGGCGTCGGGTCGCCGACGCCGCAGGACGCTCCACCAGCGGCGACGCCGCCGACGTTGTTGTCGCATCAGTTCACGCTCGGGATATCTTCAACAATTTGAGGCCTGAGGATCGAGAAGTTCTTGTTCTGGTTGGCGTGTACGGTCTGAGCCCGGCCGACGCCGCTGCCGTTTTGGGCTGCAGCATGACTGCAATGACTACCCGTCTATCCCGCGCCCGTCGTCGTCTTGAGCAGCTATCTCGAGGCGTCGAAGCCGTCCAAACCGCGAAGAGGGTGCAATGACGTCCATACAGGAAGATGTTCATGCCTTGCGGACGATGGCTGCCGGACTTGGCCTTCAGCCTGTAGCGGCTCCGGCAAGTATGAAATGCAGCCCGCCGCCCGATCCGCATTGGATTGAGGCGACGCTCGCGCGCGTGACCTCAGGTCACGGTTCACCGGCGGCTGTAGCAGACCCCCCAATCCGACCTCGTCCGACGCAGCGAACAAGGCATGTGTACGGCGTAATTGGCATTGCTGCATGCATCGCGCTTCTCGCAGTGGTGGTAGGCATCGCCGCCTATCGACCCGCCCCGGCATCCGCCGTGCCGCCGGTGCTTTCGTTCTCTCGGGTTGATCCGAGAGCCCTCGGACCGGATTCGGGTGTGCCGGCGAAACTGCAACTGTTGGGCATTGCCGCCGCCGCCCGAGCATCGCACGACGACCCACGACCCCCCGGGTCGGAAACGCAACACGTCCGGACCGACGAGTGGCGATTGGAGACTGAGGTCACGGACCGGGTCGCAGTCAAAATTCGACCGACGCACAGGGACTCGTGGTTGGGCGCGGACGGGCGTCGTCGACTCCGCGAGACGCCGACCGCGCCGCAGTTCGACGAGAACGGGCGCCAGGTGGAACGGGGGGAATCCGGCGAGACCGTCACCGACACCGTGTCGCATGACGTATTCAACCTGCCGAGGAACCTGCCCCACGACCCTTCACGCCTAGCCGACATCTTGTTGCGCGGAACTCCCGCCGAGGGCGGCGCGGACACGGCAACCCAAACGCTCGCTCTGGCGTCCAGGATCGCCGACATTTTTGACACCCGAGTCGTGGACTCTGATGTACGTGCCGCACTGTGGACCGTTCTTTCCAAACGCGAAGCTGTACGGGATCTGGGCGCGACGCTCGACCGTGCCGGTCGACCCGGTCGAGCCTTCTCGATCTGGGACGCAGACACTCTTGCCCTCGAGATCTGGATTATCGATACCACAACTGGCTCGCTTCTTGGGCGCGAGGCCGTCATGTTCGGCTATGCCGGTGTCGTGACCGACCAGGTGCCGCGCGCGCCCTGGATCGGCTGGCAGGTTACGTACCTGGGCGCGACCTGGGAGAAGTGACCGAGTTCACATTCGCCGGGCGTGATCCGGGCAGGGCGTACCGGATGAAGAAGCGATCGGGAAAATCCTGGTCCGCACAACGAGAGGAATCCGAATGACTCGCGGCACCGTCACCGTCGTTCGCGCACTCGCAGCCGCTTTGCCGCTCATCTTCGCGGCAGCGCTGCTTGCGGGCTGCGGGGCGAGCCCCGGGCCGCAAACTCTGCCTGCAACGACGAAGCTGACCGAATCCTCGCTCATTGAAGGTGCCTACGCGAACCCAGTCGATTCTATCATGTTTCCCGATGATGCGGAACAGTCGTTGATCACGGCATCCCTGGAAGGACGCATCAAGGTTTGCATGTCGGCCGCTGGATACACGTACCACAGCGGAGACGGCCTGCGAAAGCATCGGACCGCAGTGGATGCACAGTACACCTACTCCGTTACGGATCCCGCCACGGCGGCCGAACTTGGATTCCGCCCCGCCAGTTGGAACGAAGCTGTGCAGGGCCGCCCGGACAGCGGCACTCGACCCGAGGGATACGAAGAGGCTCTCATCGGGGACAGCGACAAGAAAACCGTCGTCGACGTCGACGGTATTTCGATCGGGAACTATGACCCTGGGTCTTGTTGGGGCAAAGCGATGGATGCGGTGACGCCTGGTTGGGCGCGCCAGGAGCGACTCTTCACAATTGCCACGGAGTTGCTTCTCACGGCAAGCACCAAAGCCGACAGTGAGCCTCGGGTCAAAGCTGCGAACGCAAAGTGGAGCGTTTGCATGGCGAAGGCTGGCTTCGACTACGCGAAGCCGATGGATGCGAACAACGACGAGCGCTTCATCACTGACCGGGCGACCGCGGAAGAGATCTCGGTCGCTGTGGCATCGGCGACTTGTCAGCATTCATCCGGCCTGCTTCGGATCTGGTCGAAAGTGCGTGCTGAATTGACTCAGCGGGAACTGGATAAGCACCCCGGCATTGTTACCGAGTGGCTGAAGCTACAAGCGGAATCCGCGTCCAGGGCAAAGGCGGCCAACTGACATGCGGGGACGGCGCGCCGTTCTTCTTGCGGCATGCGCCCTCGTTCTGATCGGGGGAGGCGCAGGAGGTGGATTCCTTCTGCACTCGCCGGACGAGCGCGTCACTGTAGAGGTCTCCCGCACAACGCTAACGGCGCCCGTTCAGAAGCGGGCGCTCACCACCACTTACACAGGATCCGGTACTTTCTCCGGAGGCGGCGAGGTCAACGTGCAGGTCTCGGCTCCGGCAGGGATGGGTACCGTGATCACCGACGTGCCGACACAGGTGGGTCAACCGTTGCGTTGGTGCACGGTGGTGGTTGAGGTCAGCGGTCGCCCGATCATTCTCTTGCGCGGCGGACTGCCGGCATATCGGGATCTCACAATCGGCGACGAAGGTCGAGATGTCCGCCAGCTCCAGGAGGCGCTGCGGGATTGTGGAATGGCGGTCCGCATCGACGGGAAGTGCGGCGCAGGCACAGGTTACGCCGTCGAGAAGCTTTACCGCTCCGTAGGCTACCGATCGGTCACGTCGGCCAGCATCGCATTGACGGCCGCGGCGGCGAGTCCGAGTTCCGCACCGGAAACGGACGAGGCCCGCACGGCCTCCAGTTCGTCCGCTGCTACGGCGGTCGTGACGGAGCTCCAAACCGTCTTTGTGATGCATCGCGACGGTGATGCCGCGGACGAGGGCAGGTCCGCAGGTGAGCCCACCACCGAGGGATCACCCACCGCAAAATCGACCGTCGAGGACGATTCGAAGGCTGGACCGGGGGTTGTGGTTGCGCCCAGAGGCGAACTGATTTTTGTGCCGACAACTGCCCGTGCAATTTTCATTCCGGCGCCGGGGTCTGCCGTTGACACTCAACCCGCAGCGCGACTCGCCCTTGCCGGAGACAGATTCGTCGTCGCCTTCAGTGCGGTTCAGCGGGCAGCGATCCCGCAGGGAGCGGTTATCACTATCAGGAGAGACGACTGGACCGAAGAACTCCAGCTTCCAGCATTACCGGACCGGGCGACCCAGGACGAGAGCGGCCAGCCCACGTACGTTGTGACCCTGAAGCTCAGCGGTTCGATTCCGGCCGCGTTCTATGGCGAGGAGGGGCAATTCTCTGTCGCCGTCGGAGGAGCGAAGTCACATGAACTCGTCGTTCCAATAGCAGCGGTTTTCGGGGACACGGATTCCGCCATGTATGTCAAGGTATCGGTTCCCGACTCGACGGCGTCGCCAGCGGTGAGTCGCGTGCGAGTCGCTGTGGTTGCCGCCGCGGGGGGCTATGCGGCGCTCAAGGTCCTGGACGGGCACTTGGCGGTCGGCGACGAGGTGATCATTGGTGACCGCTGAACCGCCGCTCCTCGAGTTGCGTGACGCCCAGCGCACGTTTGGCACCGGTGATGCCGCGGTGCGAGCGATCGCCGGGGTTGATCTCTGCGTTCATGCGGGTACGTCCCTGGCCATTACCGGGCGATCCGGATCGGGCAAGTCAACCTTGCTGAACGTCCTGGGGCTGCTGGAATCGCTGACGTCGGGACGGTACCTTATCAATGGACGGGACGCCCAAGGTTTGACCTACAAGGAAGTCGACGCATTGCGGGCGAGCATGTTCGGTTTCGTTTTTCAGGCATTTCACCTGGTGCCCTATCTGACGGTTGCGGAGAACATAGCGATGGGATTGGCTTATTGCCGCCGGCCCAGGCGCGAAAGGGCGACGGAGATCGACATGCTTCTTGAGCGGGTGGGACTGACTCATCGGCGGAATGCCCCGGTGACGACTCTGTCCGGCGGCGAGAAACAGCGTGCTGCAGTCGCTCGGGCGCTGGTTCGTCGGCCGGCCGTCTTGTTTGCCGATGAGCCTACCGGTAGTCTTGACGACGCATCCGCGTCGGACGTGATCAGCCTTTTCGGTGCGATTGTTGCCGAGGGTCTTGCGCTTGTCATGGTGACTCACGACATGGCGACCGCGGCGCGATGCTCATGTCGGTAGCGCAACGTTCGGGCGAGATCGGCTTGCGGCGCGCGCTCGGCGCGAGTCGGCGCCATGTCGTCGCTCAGTTCCTGTTCGAGGGGTCGGCCATCGGAGCGCTCGGATCGCTGGTCGGCACGGTGGCGGGAGAGGCAGCGCTCATCGTTCTCGCCATGCTCAACGGCTGGCAGCCAGTGTTGGCGCGGTCGACGCTACTCGTGGGTGCGGGTGCGGGCGTGCTTGTTGGCATTGCCGCCTCGGTTTACCCGGCGCTTCGCGCTGCGAGGATTGACCCGGCGACGACTCTGCGCTCCTGACCCGCCCGCGAGATCATCTGCCCGGGCCGCCGAAAACGCCTTCGGCGTTCGGCCGCCGTCGCGTACCCTGGGCTGCGCAGACGCGACGATCGGAGGACGGACATGGCACGCGAGGGTGGCCGACGCCTGGTCGCGTCCAACCGAAAGGCCCGGCACGACTACCTGATCGAGGACGTACTGGAGGCCGGCATCGTGCTGACCGGCACCGAGGTCAAGGCGCTGCGGGCCGGGCGGGCGTCGCTCGCCGACGGGTTCGCGAGCATCTCCGGTGGCGAGGCGTGGCTGGAGAACGTGCACATCCCCGAGTACACCGAGGGCACCTGGAACAACCACACCCCGCGGCGCAAGCGCAAGCTGCTGCTGCATCGCGCGGAGATTTTGCGCCTGACCGCAAAGGTTCAAGAGAAGGGCCTCACGGTCGTCCCGCTGTCGCTCTACTTCCTGGACGGGCGGGCCAAGGTGGAACTCGCCGTCGCGCGCGGCAAGCGGGAGTACGACAAGCGGCAGGCGCTGCGCGAGCGGCAGGACCAACGCGAGGCCCAGCGGGCGATGCGGGGCCGCGTCGACCGATGATGCGCTTGGCCGCAGCGGGCGCCCGGGAGGCCGGGCGGAGGAGTCGGCGGGCGCCAGGGAATAGATGCCGAACCGCGCCCGTTCCTCAGGTAGGATCTGATCTGCTCGGCGCTCGGGTCCAGCAGCTGCTGGTTCGAATGCTGGTCGATTCGGTCTGCTTGACGATTCGGTCTGCGGGTCGACCCGCCGAGCTTGACAATTCCACAGGGGGTGATCGGTTTCGACGGTGGTCGTGCTTCGAGGAGAAGCGGGTCGAGGACGCAGGTTCGTCTCGTAAACGATGCCTGCAAACCAATAGGTGCCGATACACAGAGCACCGACTTCGCCCTCGCCGCCTGAGCGAGCTGTGAAGTCCGTCAGCCCGGGGTTGCTCTCGACCCGGTTCCTGGCGTCATCCAGAGAGCCACTGCCTACTCCGTTCGTCATCGGCGGCGTAGGGACACTTAGGTGACTGAGCCCGTCGGCGTCTTGTCCGTGTGAGCGCCGGGGCCGAGAAAAACAGCAGCGGACTACACCCGTAGAAGACCTGGATTTGCGTCACCGGACCGGGGTTCGATTCCCCGCACCTCCACTCTCACAACGGCCCGCGACGGCCTTGCCGTCGCGGGCCGTTGTGCTGCCCCGACGCGGGCCTGGCCTGGACGCGTGCGTTCCGCTCGTCGTCGGTTTCCCCCGGAGTCAAGGGTTCGCGAGTCAGTACCTCGCGCCGCGAGTCAGTACCTGACGCCGTGTTTTTGTCCGCTTTTCGACGTGCGTCGATGGCTTCGGTACTGACTCGGCGCGTGCGGTACTGACTCGGCGAATTCGGCGGCTCGATCTCCGCCACGTCGGTGGCGAAGACGCCAACTGTATGGGTGCCAGGCCGTGCTGCGAGTCGGTTGCGGGCGCGGAGCGAATGCCGTTGGCGCGGGTCAGGGGCGCGACGCGTCCGCGCCAACCCGTTCGGCGCTGCCGCCCGCACCGCCCGCACCGCCCGCACCGACGGCACTCGGCTCGACGCGGCGGTCGGTGCCGACCTGGCCGGCCGCCGCCCCCGGCCCCGCCCCCGGTCCTGCGCCGACGCCCGGGCCGCCGCCCGGCCCCGGCCCGCCGACCGGCCCACCCGCCGGCGGGGCCGCCGCGGCGTCCCGCCTGCGGCGCAGCAACCACCGCACCAGGAACCACCCGCCGGCCCCGACGACCAGCCAGGGCAGCAGCGCGCCGAAGGCGACGACGATCGCGTTCAGGGTGGCGAGGAAGGCGTTCCAGCCCGAGCGCAGCCCGCCGAGGAAACCGCCGGGGGCGATGCGCTCGCCGGTCGAGGGCCGTTCGACCACGCTCAGTTGGAGCGTTGACATGCCGACCTGGTCGCTGAGCCGGGCGCGCTCGGCCTCCATGCTCTCCAATTCGCCCTGCCGCTCGGCGAGTTCCTTCTCGACGGCGAGCAGGTCGGCGGTCGAACCGGCCTTGGCGAGGAGCGCCTGCAGCCGCGTGACGGAGGTCTGCAGCGCGTTGATCCGCGCGTCGAGGTCCTGGGCGGTGCCGGTGACGTCCTCGGTCTGGATGCTCAGGTCGGCGAGCTTGCCCAATCGCCCGAGGGCTTCTACGGCGTCGGTCGTCTTGGTGGCGGGCAGCCGCAGGGTGAGTTCGGCGCCGGGGGCGATGTCGTCGTCGGCGGCCGTTTCGTGGCGGGCGTCAATCCGCCCGCCGGCGGCGTCGACCAGGGCAATGACTTGCTTCACGGCCTTCGGGACGTCGCCGACCCGCAAGGTCGCCGACCCGGTGGTGATGACTTCCCGGTCCCGATCCTGATCCTGGGCGGCGCCGTCCGAGGCATCCTCGGCGGTGCGGCTCTGCGCCGAATAGTCGGCGCCGGCCTCGGCGCCGGCGGCCGGCGCCGCCGCGGAGTCGTCGTGGCCGCCCCCGCCGCCGGTGCAACCCGCGAGCAAGCCGAGGAGAAGAACGCTGCCGGCGATGGAAGCGAGTCGGGTGCGCATATGCCGAGACTAGGGCGCCGCCGGCGGCCTGCGGGCCACTCACTCGAACCGTGACCGACTCGTTGGGTACTCGTCACCCGATCGGTATCGGCCACGGCGCAAGACTCGCCATGCGACGCACAGGGTCGCCAAAACGGTCGCCGAAGCGGCGCCCCTAAAACGGTCCCCCGAAGCGGCGCCCCGAAGCGGCGCTGAGGTGCCCGGAAGCGCGCTAGCGGTTCGGTTACGGCGCCCGCCACCGTTTGCCGGTTGTATGTAAAGGAGCTCTACTAACAAACATGACGACGGCAGTCACCGGCAGTGTCGCCCCCGCACGGAGGCTCAGCTCGGGCTTGCGCCCGACCGCGAAGGTGCTGCCCGAACACGCCCGGGCGCACAACCGATCGCTCGTCCTGCAGCACCTCTTCCACGGCGGCCCCACCTCGCGGGCCGACCTCGCCCGCGCTACCGGTCTGACCCGCGTGACGATCTCCGACCTGGTCGCGGATCTGATCGAGGAGGGACTCGTCGAGGAACTCGGGGTACGCCCCGGCCAACGGGTCGGCAAGCCGGCGATCCTCGTCGGGATGCGGACCACCGCCCATCAGATCGTCTCCGTCGACCTGACCGACGACGCGGTCCTGCGCGGCGCGGTGTTGACCCTGGCCGGGGACATTGTCGAGCGGCGCCAGTGCGCCGTCGACGGCCGCGCCGGCGACGAACTGATCGAGCTGTTGCTTCGGTTCACCCGCTCGCTCCTCGCCGCGGCGTCCGCGCCGGTGGTCGGCGTCGGCGTCGGCTCGCCGGGCATCGTCGACGCGGCCGGCACGGTGCTCGAAGCCCCGAACCGCCGCTGGTACAACGTCCCGCTCGCCGCTCACCTGACCGGCCGGCTCGGCCTGCCGGTCCACGTTGCCAACGACGCGAACATCGCCGCCCTGGGCGAGTTTACGTTCGGCGCCGCCTCGGATACGGCGGTGCTGGTGCTGACCGTGGGGGAGGGGGTGGGCGCGGGCATCGTGCTCGACGGCGCCCGGGTCCGCGGCCACGGCGACGCCGCCGGCGAACTGGGCCACGTCACCGTCGTCGACCACGGTCGACGTTGCGCCTGCGGCCGGACCGGTTGCCTCGAAACCGTCCTGTCCGTGCCCGCCCTGCGGCGGGCGATCGACGGGTTGGACCGGCAGGATTCCGACGCCCACCTGGCGTCGGTGGGCAGGGTGCTGGGCATCGCCCTCGCCCCTGTCGTCAGCGCCCTCAACCTCGCCGAGATCGTCGTCGCCGGACCGGCCGACCTCCTCGACGGCGCGCTGTGCGAGGCGGCGCTCGACACCATCCGCGAACGGACCATGCCGGTGATCGGCGCCGGCCTTGCGTTGCGGATGGCCACCTTGGATGAAGACGTCGTGCTGGCAGGCGCGGCCGTCCTCGTCCTCTCCGGGCAACTGGGGGTGTCGTGACCAGGACCCCCGCCCATGGCGGCTCCCGCTGAGGCTCCCGCTGAGCAGCACCTTCCCCACCCCTGGTGGCGGCCCGAGGCCGCCGCCGCGAACCCCACAAGGGAGAACTCGTGAAGAAGAACCGTCTCGCCTTCGCCTCCGCGGCGGGGGCACTCACCGTGGCGCTCGCGCTGTCCGCGTGCGGCGGCGGCTCCGGGTCGGACAACGATGCGTCGTCCACCAAGGCCCCGGAAACCGGCAAGACCATCCGGGTGTGGTTGATCCAGCCCGACAAGAACGCTCAGGGCGCGGCCAACGAGTACCTGATCAAGACCTTCGAGGACCAGAACCCCGGCAACAAGCTGGTCATCGAGGAACAGCAGTGGGCCACGTACAAGGACAAGTACCTGTCGACACTGTCCGGCAACGATGCCCCCGACGTCGTCGAGATGGGCAACACGGACACGCCCGGCTTCACGGCCGCCGGCGCGCTGATGGATCTGACGGACAAGAAGGCCGAACTCGGCGGCGATGACTTGCTGCCCGGCTTCGTCGGCATCGGCACCTACGAGGGCAAGTTCTTTGCGCCGCCGTACTACTCCGGCGCCCGCGTGGTCTTCTACGCGCCGGGCACGGTCAAGGACGCGGTGCCCGCCACGCTCGCCGACTACGTCGCGACCGGCGAGAAGAACAAGAAGGACGCCTTCTCCGGTATCTACTTGCCGGGCAAGGACTGGTACAACGTCCTGCCCTACGTCTGGGCGAACGACGGCTTCATCGCCGAACAGGGCGACGACGGCAAGTGGACCGCCGGCTTCTCGAGCCCGGGCGGCATCAAGGGTCTGACCATGGCCCAGCAGGTGATGACCAAGGCCAACAGCCAGACCGTAGCCCCGGCCGACGGTGACGAGGCCAAGGGCACCGCCGTCTTCTGCCAGGGCAAGATCGGCTACCTCGCCGGCCCGACCTGGCTGGGCGGCGCCATCGCCGCGCCGGCCGACGCCGAGGCGCCCGGTTGCCCGGACACCTTCGGCAAGGACCTCACGGCGTTTGCGCTGCCGGGCCTGACCGCGGGCTCCGTTGCGCCGACGTTCGCGGGCGGCTCGAACCTGGGCATCCCGATGAAGTCGAAGAATCCGGACCTGGCCTACCAAGCGCTGAAGATCATCCTGTCCCCGGAGTACCAGGGCATGATCGCCGAGAAGGGCATGCTGCCGGCGCTCGTCTCGCAGGACGCCAAGCTCCCGCAGGACAAGGCGACGCAGGAAGGCGCCAAGGCCGCGGCGTCGGCGATTCTGACCCCGGCCTCGCCGAAGTGGTCCGACGTCGAGACGAAGAACTACCTCAAGGACGCCTTCACGAAGCTCGCCCAGGGCGGCGACGTCACCGCGATCGCGAAGAACCTCGACCAGCAGATCGAGGACACGCTCAACAGCTGAGCCCCGGTGTGGGCGCCGCCGGCGCCCGGCAATCCGCGCGGGCGGCGCGGCGCCCACACCTCGAGACCGGAGAACCATCGACATGAGCGCCCTCGCCACCGCCAGGACGTCGACCCCCACCGAGGCGCCGACCGAGCCGCCGCGCCGCCGCGCGCGGGGGTCCGGCCTCCCGTGGGCGCTGCTGATCCCGACCTTCGCCATCCTCGGCGTCATGGTCGGTTACCCGCTGGTCCGGCTGATCTACTTGTCTGCGCAGGAGTACGGCAAGCCGCAGTTGTTCGGGCAGCCGGCGCGGTTTGTCGGCCTGGACAATTACGTCGAGATTCTCGGGGACAGCGAATTCTGGCTGGTGCTGGGCCGGAGTTTCGCCCTGATGTTCGTATGCGTCGGCCTGACCCTCGGGCTGGGCACCCTCATCGCGCTGTTGATGATGCGGCTGAGCCCGTTCTTCCGCGGGCTGGTCTCGGTCGGCATGCTGCTGGCCTGGGGGATGCCCGCGCTGACGGCGACGATCGTGTGGGGGTGGATCTTCGACCATCAGTTCGGCGTGGTCAATTACCTGGCCGGGCAGCTCACGGGTCATTCCTGGCAGGGCCACTCGTGGCTGATCTCGCCGGTGTCCTTCTTCGGGGTCGCCTGCATCATCATCGTCTGGGGCGCGATTCCGTTCGTCGCCTTCACCATGTACGCCGGGCTCGGTCAGATCCCCGGCGAGGTGCTGGAGGCGGCCGAGCTGGACGGCGCCGGTCCGCTGCAGCGGTTCCGACTGATCCAGGTTCCGTTCGTGCGCTCGATCCTCACCGTGCTGATTGTGCTGTCCGTGATCTGGGACCTGCGCGTGTTCACCCAGATCTATGCGCTGCAGGGCATCGGCGGGGTGGCGTCGGAAACCAACACCCTCGGCACCTACATCTTCCAGCAGGCGTTCAGCGAGGCGAATTACGGCCGGGCGAGCGCGATCGGCGTGATTATGGTGCTCATTTTGATGACGATTTCGCTGTACTACGTCAACCGGACCGTCCAGGAGGAGGTGCTGTGAGCGCGGCCGTCACGGTCCCCACCCGGCCCGTCGCCCGCACCGAGGCCCCCCGTCGGGCGCGCCGCCGCGGCGGACGGGGCACGAACGCGGCCTGGTCCGTGGTCGCGGTCCTGGTGTTCTGCGCGTTCGTCTTCCCGGTGTACTGGATGGTGAACACATCCTTCCAGCCGTCGTCGAACGTGCTGAGCTATACGCCGCACTTCTTCCCGGACGACTTCACCCTGCGCGCGTATTCGTCGGCGATCAATGATCCCAACCCAGCGGTGTTCGGTGTCGGCCTGCGCAATTCCATGCTGGTCACCCTGCTGACGCTGATCGTGGCCCTGTTCGTCGGATTCGCCGCGGCGCTGGCGGCGACCCGCTTCCGCTTCCGCGGCCGGCGGACCTTCATCATCGCGATCCTGATCATCCAGATGATCCCGGCCGAGGCGATGTTCGTCTCCGTGTACAAGATCCTCGACTCGTGGTACCTGACGAATTCGATCGTCGGCCTGGGCCTCGCTTACACCGCGGCCGTGCTGCCCTTCACGATCTGGACGCTGCGCGGGTTCGTCAACGGCGTCCCGGTGGAACTCGAGGAGGCGGCGATGATCGACGGCTGCTCGCGCGGCCGGGCGTTCCGGAAGATTACCTTCCCGCTGCTGGCGCCCGGGCTGGTCGCCACCGGCGTCTTCGCCTTCATTCAGGCCTGGAACGAATTCGTCCTGGCGCTCGTCGTGATGACCAAACCGGAGAACGTGACGCTGCCCGTGTGGCTGCGGTTCTTCCAGCAGGCGACCCGGGCCACGAACTGGTCAGGATTGATGGCCGGGTCGGTGCTGATGAGCATCCCGGTGATCGTCTTCTTCCTGTTCGTGCAGCGGCGGATGACCGGCGGCCTGGTTGCCGGCGCCGTGAAGGGCTGAGGTGGTGGCTTTCGGACCGACGGTCGGCCTCGACGTCGGTGGCACCAAGATCCACGGCGTGTTGCTCGACGCAACCGGCCGGGTGCTGGATTCGGTCCGGCTGGTGACCGTTCCCGGGCCGGCCGGCGTGATCCGGTCGACGGCGGAGGCGGTGGACCGGCTGATCGGGCCGGCCGGTGCCGGCCGGATTGCGGTCGACGGCGTCGGCGTCGGTGTGCCGGGGTTGGTCGACCCGGTGGCCGGCTCGGTGATGCACGCGGTCAATGTCGGCATCGACGGACGGCCGTTCCCGCTGGCCGCCCGGCTCGGGGCGGCGCTGGGCGGGGTGCCGGTCACCGTGGACAACGACCTGAACGTGGCGGCGGTGGGCGCCTCGCACGCGCTCGGGCCGGACGGGCGGGACCTGGCGTTTCTGGCCCTGGGCACGGGCGTCGCCGCCGGGATCGTGTTGGCCGGACGGCTGTATCGCGGCGCGCGCGGCGCGGCGGGGGAGATCGGCCACCTGCCGATGGATCCGAACGGGCCGGTCTGCGGCTGCGGGCAGCGCGGGTGTATTGAGGCGTACGCGTCGGGGTGGGCGATTGCCGGCCGCTGGCCCGGCGAGCCGGGTCTTCCCGCGCCCGCCCGGCTGTTCGCGGCCGCTGCGGCGGGGGACGAGCGGGCGGTCCGGATCAAGGCGCAGATGGTGGACGCCGTCGCGGCCGCCGTGCGGATCCTCGGCCTGACGGTCGATGTGCCGCGTATTGTGCTCGGCGGAGGGATCTCGCGGCTCGGGGTGGACCTGCTCGACGCCGTGCGAGAATCCCTGGAGCATCAGGCTCGTACGTCTCAGTTCCTGGCGTCGCTGCGGCTCGCCGACCGCGTGTCCCTCGCCCCCGCGGGCGTGCCCGTCGCGGCGGTCGGGGCCGCGCTCGCCAGCCGTCGAAAGGTAAGTTGATGGAAGTCATCATCGCCGATGCCCCGACCCTCGCGGCGCTCGCGGCGGATGCGATCGACCGGCTCCTGCGGGCGAAGCCCGACGCCGTGATCGGCCTGGCCACGGGCTCCAGCCCGCTCGCGATCTACGACGAACTCGCGCGCCGGCACCGCGAGGAGGGGCTGAGCTTCGCCCGCGCCCGGGCGTTCATGCTCGACGAGTACGTCGGGATCGCCCCGGACCACCCGGAGCGGTACCGGAACGTCATCGAGAAGGAGATCGCCTCCCGGGTCGACTTCGCTCCGGGCGCGGTGCAGGGCCCCGACGGCCTGGCCGACGACCTGGAGGCGGCCTGTGCGCGGTATGAGGCGGCCATCGCGGCCGCCGGGGGCGTCGATCTGCAAATCCTCGGCATCGGCACCGACGGCCACATCGCCTTCAACGAGCCCGGGTCCTCGCTCGCCTCCCGCACCCGGGTCAAGACGCTCACCAGGCAGACGCGGGCGGACAATGCGCGGTTCTTCGACGACGACATCGACCAGGTGCCCGAGCACTGCCTCACCCAGGGCCTGGCGACGATCATGGCGGCCCGCCACCTGGTGCTCGTCGCCACGGGTCGGCAGAAGGCGGAGGCGGTGCACCAGCTCGCGGAGGGCCCGGTGTCCTCGCTGTGGCCCGCGACAATCATGCAGATGCACCCGCACGCCACGCTGCTCATCGACGACGACGCCGCCGGCCGCCTCCAGCTCGGCGACTACTACCGGCAGAGCTACGCCCTGAAGCCGGCCTGGCAACACATCTGACCCCGGCCGCGCTGCCGCCGGCCGGCGGGTCCGCGCTGCCACCGGCCGGCCGGTCGGCGCCACCGCCCCGCCGGCCGCGCCCGGGAACTCACGGGTTCGACGAGAGCTCCGCGACGGATCCCGGGCCGGGCGGCGGACGGTTCGGCGTCGCGCCGCTCGGCGGCGCCGGCCGGCGCGCCCCGGACGAACTCACCGCCGCGTTGACCGCCAGGTTCGCGGCCAGCCCGAACAGCCCCGCGTTGATGCCCAGCAGCGGATCGTTGCCGGTCGCGTTCAGCGCGACGACGACGGCGACGCCGGCCACCATGCCGGCCCAGGCGCCGGCCCGGCTCATGCGGGGCCACAACAGGCCGAGCACGACGACGGGCACCAGCTGGGCGAAGCCCTCGTAGGACAGCACCGACAGCCGCACCAAGAGCGCCGGCGCCCACAGCGCGCCGGCCAGCGCGAACAGTCCGGCGCCGACGCAGACGACCTGCGCCCAGCGCAGTTGGCGCAGGTCGGTCAGGACGTCCCCGCCACGGGCGGCGCGGACCCCGCCGCCGAGGATCGTGCGCCCCCACAGCGTCCCGATCGCCAGCATGAACACCGATGTCGGCACCAGCGCGGACAAGGCCGCCGCGACCCCGACCACGCCGGCCAGCCACGCGGGCAGCGAATCCGTGACCAGGGTGAGCAGCGCCATGTCCGGGTCCGCGAGGGTGGGGATCGCCACCAGCGCGGTCAGGCCGATCGCCATCGGGACGAACAGCAGGAGCTGGTACCACGGCAGCAGGATCGAGTTGTGCCGCAGGACGTTCGGGCCGCGGGCCGCCATGTAGGCGGCGACATTGTTCGGGTACACCACGATGGTCACGGCGTTGAGCAGCACGGTCGAGATGAACCAGGCCGCACCCAGGCCCGGCTGGGTGTGCCCGGGGAACAGCAGCCACTCGCGGTTGTCGATCACGAGCCGGTCGAACAATGGACCGAGCCCGCCGACATAGTGCAGCGGCAGGTACACGATCAGGTAGACGATCACGGCCACCACGAGGACGTCCTTGACCGCCGCCACCCAGGTGGACCCGCGCAGCCCCGAGACCACGACGAAGACCTGCGCCACGACGAACGCGATCACCGCCGCGACCTTCGCGTCCACCGCGCCGTAGGTCATCGCCTCGACCACCTTGCCCAACCCCTGAATCTGCAACTGCACATACGGGATCAGGAACACCGTGGCGACCAGGGCCACCCCGATCGCCAGCGAACGGGATCCGAATCGCTGTTCGGCGATGTCGGCCACCGAGACCAGGTTGTGCCGGCGGGCGTAGGTCCAGAACAACGGCGCGACGACGTACGCCACGCACAGCCCGACGGTCAGGTACGCGACCAGGTAGAGGATCGGCACGCCGCGGGAGAACGACCAGCCGGCCGCGCCGAGAAAAGAGAAGCTGGTGTACGTCTCGCCGGCCATCAGCAGCCAGATCAGCACGACGCCGAGTCCCCGCCCGGAGACCGACCATTCCGTCAGGCCCTTCTTGCGGCCCCGGGCCGAGGCCAGCCCGACCGCCAGCGTGACCACCATGGCGACGGCGAAGATCCCGGTGGCCACGGCGGCGTTGCCGCTCACGAGCCGCCCCCGTTCGTTCCGTCGTCCGTCCCGGCCGCCGCCGTCCCGGCCGCCGCCGTCCCGGCCGCCGCCGTCCCGGCGGCCGCCGTCCCGGCCGCCGCCGCGGCGTCGTCGGCCGGGATCGGCTCGGGCGCGTCGGCCCGGAAGAGCGGGTCCCGGCGCGCGACGAACCAGATCACGATCGGACTGACGATCGTGACCAGAATCACGTACGCAGCCAAGAACGGTACGCCGAGAATCCTCGGCTCAATCCGGTTGGCGACGATCGGTGCGGCGCAGTACAGCAGGGCCGGGATCGCGAGCCCCCACAGCCCGCGCCGACCGGCCCGCGACCCGCCGGGACCGCCCGCGCGGTTCGTGTTCACCGGGCCACCGTAGACTCGCCCCATGAGCGAGACCTCTCCACTCCCACCGGCCGGCCCCGACGACCCGCGCGACCCCGCCGGCGGCACCTCGACCGGCATCCTGGAACGCACCGAGGTCCGCGAACAGGTCCAACCGGGCGATCACGAGCGGTTTGCGCACTACGTGCGCAAGGAAAAGATCATGCAGTCGGCGTTGTCCGGCAAGCCCGTTATCGCGCTCTGCGGCAAGGTGTGGGTCCCCGGCCGCGACCCGAGCAAGTTCCCCGTCTGCCCCGCGTGCAAGGCGATCTTCGACGGCCGGTTCGGCCCCGGCAACGGGGACGACGGCGGCGGTTCCGGCGGGCCGGCCGGCGGCGGCTCGGGCTCCGGTAGGTGAGCCCGGACTCCACCGCCGCCCGCACCGCCCCGCCCTCGACGCCGTCCGCCGCGGCGGCGTCGCACCTGCCCCCGGCCTTCCCGGGGCGGGCGCCGTGGGGGGCGGGCGCGAAGCTGCGGGCGTGGCAGGCCGACGCCCTGGCCCGGTACCGGGCCGCGGATCCGCGGGATTTCCTCGCCGTCGCGACGCCGGGGGCGGGCAAGACGACCTTCGCCCTGCGGATCGCTACCGAACTGTTGCAGCGCGGCGTCGTGCGGCGGGTGACCGTCGTCGCGCCGACGGAGCATCTCAAGCACCAGTGGGCCGACGCCGCCGCCCGCGTGGGCGTGCGGCTGGACCCGAATTTCCGCAACGCCCAGGGTCGGCACGGCGCGGCCTACGACGGCGTCGCCGTCACCTACGCCCAGGTCGCGGCCAATCCGGCGCTGCACCGGGCGCGGACCGAGGCGGCCCGCACCCTCGTCATCCTGGACGAGGTGCACCACGGCGGCGACGCCCTGTCCTGGGGCGACGCCGTCCGGGAGGCTTTCGACGACGCCGCCCGCCGGCTCGCCCTCACGGGCACCCCGTTCCGCTCGGACACCGCCGCCATCCCGTTCGTCACCTATGCGGCGGACCGGGACGGCGTGCGGCGCTCCAAGGCCGACTTCACCTATGGGTACGCCGACGCGCTGCGCGACCACGTGGTGCGCCCGGTCATCTTCATGGCGTACAGCGGGAACATGCGGTGGCGCACCCGGGCGGGGGAAGAGGTCGGCGCCCGGCTCGGCGAGCCCCTGACCAAGGATGTCACCGCGCAGGCCTGGCGGACCGCGCTGGACCCCACGGGCGAGTGGATCGGCGCCGTCCTCGCCGCCGCCGACCGGCGGCTGACCGAGGTCCGGCGGACCGTCCCCGACGCCGGCGGATTGGTGATCGCCACCGATCAGACCGACGCCCGGGCCTACGCAGGCATCCTCGCCCGGATCACGGGCGAGCGGCCCGTCGTCGTGCTGTCCGACGACGAGGGCTCCTCCGGGCGCATCGAGTCCTTCACCGATTCCGACGACCGCTGGATGGTCGCCGTGCGGATGGTGTCGGAGGGGGTGGACGTGCCGCGGCTCGCCGTCGGCGTGTATGCCACCTCGACGGCGACGCCGTTGTTCTTCGCCCAGGCGGTGGGGCGGTTCGTCCGCGCCCGGCGGCGCGGCGAAACCGCATCGGTCTTCCTGCCCTCCGTGCCGCGCCTGCTGGAGTTGGCGGGCTCGCTGGAGGCCGAGCGCGACCACGCGCTCGACCGGCCGCTGACCGCCGAGGAGCAGGGCGTCGACTATGACCCCGAGGCCGGGCTGCTCGCGGCGGCAAACCGGGAGGACAAGGCCTCCGGCGAGCTGCTGCAGGGGCAGTTCGAGGCCCTGGAGGCACAGGCCTCCTTCGATCGGGTCCTGTTCGACGGCGGCGAGTTCGGCACCGGCGCCGACGTCGGCTCCGACGAGGAACTGGACTTTCTCGGGCTGCCCGGGTTGCTGGACCCCGACCAGGTCTCCGCGCTGCTGGCCCAGCGGCAGGCCGACCAGCTCAAGGCCCGCAAGCGGGCCGGCCGCAGTGGGGCGGACGCGAACGGCGTCGGCGGCGTCACCGACCACCGGCGCGCCGCCGAACTGCGCAAGGAACTGTCCGCTCTGGTTTCCGCGTGGGCCCGGCGCAGCGGGCAGCCGCACGGCTCGGTGCACAACGAACTGCGTCGCCGCTGCGGCGGCCCGGAGGTGCCGCTCGCCTCTGTCGCCCAGCTCGACGCCCGGGTCCGCACCGTGCGCGGCTGGTTCGCCGGCCGATAGGCGGGGTGCGCCGCCGAAGCATTCTCCGACGGCGCCGGGCGCACCGGGCCCTCGGCGGCGAGGCCCTCGCGCCTCAGTCCAGCGTCACCTGCACGGTCGGAATCGCCGGGTCGCCCACCGAGAGCCGCCGCGCCCCGCGCGGCAGCTCGGCCCGGGACTCGGCGTGCCGGTGGCGCGCCGCCCGAACGCCGGCCACGCCGACCCAGCGCTCGTCGACGACGCCGTCGGTCACCAACGGGACCTGCAGCGGGCGGCAGTCCGGGCTCGGGCACCAGTCGGCGAGCGCCTGGTTGGAGCCGGCGGCGACGACCTCCTCCTCGGCCCGGCCGCGGTCGTCGAGTCGCCGCGCGGCCGCCTTGCGGCCGCCGACGCTGGTCTTGGCCGTCGACGCCTTGGCGACGGAGCGCAGCACGCCGTCGGCGCTCTCGCGGGCGACGAGCTTGTAGACCATGCCACAGGTCGGCGCGCCCGAGCCGGTGACAACCGACGTGCCGACGCCGTACGAGTCCACCGGCGCGGCGGCCAGCGCCGCGATGGCGTGCTCATCGAGGTCCGAGGTCACCACGATCTTCGTCCCGTGCGCGCCGAGCTCGTCGAGCTGGCGGCGCACCTCCACGGCCAGGACGCCGAGGTCGCCGGAGTCCAGCCGCACCGCGCCCAGGTCGGGGCCCGCCACTTTGACCGCTGTCTCGACGCCGCGCCGCACGTCATACGTGTCCACCAGGAGCGTCGTCGCCGCGCCGAGGGCGGCGACCTGGGACGTGAAGGCGGCCTCCTCGTCGTCGTGCAACAGGGTGAAGGCGTGGGCGGCGGTACCGATCGTCGCCAAGCCGTAGCGGCGTCCCGCCTCCAGGTTCGAGGTCCCCGCGAAACCGGCGATCGCGGTGGCCCGGGCCGCCGCGACGGCGGCGTGCTCGTGCGCCCGGCGGGCGCCCATCTCCAGACAGGGCCGGTCGGCCGCGGCGCTGGTCATCCGGGAGGCGGCGGAGGCGATGGCGGAATCGAAGTTCAGGATCGACAGGATCAGCGTCTCGAGGACGACGGCCTCGGCAAAGCTGCCCTCGACCATGAGCACGGGGGAGTGCGGGAAGAACATCTCGCCCTCGGCGTAGCCGGTCACGGTGCCGGTGAAGCGGTAGTCGGCCAGGTAGTCGATCGTGGGCCGGTCGACAATGCGCTCGCGGTCGAGCCACGCGAGTTCGGCGTCGGCGAACCGGAACGCGGGCAGCGCCTCCAGGAACCGGCCGGTGCCGGCCAGCACGCCGTACCGGCGTCCGTGCGGCAGGTGGCGGGTGAAAACCTCGAACACGCACCGCCGGTGGGCGGTGCCGTCGGCGAGCGCCGCCTGGAGCATGGTGAGTTCGTATCGGTCCGTCATCAGCGACGTCGGCCGCAGCGGAGCCCAAGGTGCGGTGCTGTGCGTCATGCGCCCACGGTAGGCCGGCCGGGTGGGCGCCCGCCCGTCGCGTCCGCGGCGCGGCCGGTGGGGGGGTGGGGCGTGTCTAGAATCGATGATGTGACCGTTCCATCCTTCGGCGGGGGGCCCGACGTCGTCGTGCCAGCCGGCGCTGTCACGGTCCCGGCCGGGCCGGTCTCCGCCGCCTTGGTCCCCGCCGGCCCGGACTCCGCGGTCAGGGCGTCCGTGGCGGAGCCCGACCAGGCGACCCGGTCCGAGGAGCAGGCGGACGTCACGCCGGCGCGGCCGTGGATCGCGGTGGTCTGGAACGACCCGGTCAATCTCATGTCCTACGTGACGTACGTCTTCGAGTCATACTTCGGCTACGCCCGGCCCAAGGCCGAGCAACTCATGCTGCAGGTGCATCACGAGGGGCGCGCGGTCGTTTCCCACGGCGACCGGGAACGGATCGAGGTGGACGTGCAAGCGATGCACTCGTACGGGCTGTGGGCCACGATGCAGCGCGGCGAGGCGTCGTGAGACCGTTCGTCGCCGCGCGGGGCGGATACCGTGCGGTGCTCGAACCCGAGGAGCGGGAGGCGTTGGCGCAGGTCTGCGATCAGGTGGCCGGGATGTTGCAGGCCGTGGCCCCCGCTCGGGGTGCCGGCTCGGACGCGCTGCCCGCCTGGCCCACGGGCGCGGCCGGCGAGGAGGTCCCCGCGCCGCGGGACGCGGCCGTCCTGCGGCTGCTGCCGAGCGCCGGTCAGGACGCGGCCGTGGCCCGGGAGTTTCGGCGGTTGACCCAGGGCGACCTCGCGACGTCGAAGTCGGTGCGGCTGGTGGGGCTCGCGGCGCTACTGCGCGTCGCGCCCGAGGGCATCCCCGCGGCGCTGATGGTCCGCCGCGAGCAGGCCGACGCCGTCGCCGGGGCGTTCACTGACCTGCGCCTGGTCCTCGCCGAGCGTCTCGACCTGCGCACGGATGCCCAAGTGGAGGCGCTGTACCGGGACCTCGACCTGGCCGCGGAACCGGACGGCGTCGACGATGACGATCTGAATCGCCGGAGGTTCCTCGTCGCCGTTTTCATCATGGCAGGACTGCTGCAGGAGTCGCTGGTCGAAGGCATGCTGAGCGACCTGCGCGCCCGCACCGACCGGCCGGGATAGCCCGCGCCGGCGGGAGGGACGAATCTCACACCGCCCGCGGGAGGGGTAAATCTCACACGGCCGCCCTGCCGCGCAACCGCACCGCCCCGGCCGGCCCCGCATTAGGCTCGACGCCGTGAATGACTCTCCGATCGGGATATTCGACTCGGGTGTGGGCGGCCTGACCGTGGCGCGCGCCATCCTCGATCAGCTCCCGAACGAGTCGCTGCTGTACATCGGCGACACCGCGAACGGCCCCTACGGGCCCAAACCGCTGGCGGCGGTGCGGGCGATGGCGCTCGCCATCATGGACCAACTGGTCGACGACGGCGTCAAGATGCTCGTCATCGCCTGCAACTCGGCGTCGGCCGCGGTGTTGCACGACGCCCGCGAGCGGTACACCGGCCGGCACGGCCTGCCGGTGGTCGAGGTCATCCACCCGGCCGCGCGGCACGCCGCCGCGACGACCAAGAACGGGCGGATCGGCGTCATCGGCACCAAGGCCACCATCGCCTCGCGCGCCTACGAGGACGCGCTCGGCGCTGCGCCCGGCCTCATCACCACCTCGCACGCCTGCCCGGAATTCGTCCGCCTGGTCGAGGCCGGCATCACCACCGGGCCGGAAGTGCTCGACGTCGCGCACGAATACCTCGATCCCGTCCGCGCGGCGGGCGTAGACACCCTGGTGCTCGGCTGCACGCACTACCCGCTGCTCACCGGTCCCATTTCCTATGTGATGGGCGAGGACGTCACCCTGGTCTCCTCCGCGGAGGAGACCGCCAAGGACGTCTACCGCACCCTCGTCGAACACAACCTGCAGCGCGACGTCGACGCCGCGCCCCGGCACCGGTTCGTCGCGACGGGTAGCCCCCAACAGTTCCACGACCTCGCCCGACGATTCCTCGGGCCGGAGGTCGAACACGTCGAAGGAGCCTGATGCGCCTGACCGTGATCGGCTGTGCCGGGTCGTTCGCCGGCCCTGACTCCCCGGCCTCCTCCTACCTTCTCCAGGTGCCCGCGGCGGTTTCGCCCGACGGGCGTGACTGGAACGTCGTGCTTGACCTGGGCAACGGGTCGCTCGGCGGGCTGCAGCGGGCGGTGGACCCGCGGTCGCTCGACGCCGTGTGCCTCTCCCACCTGCATCCGGACCACTTTGTGGACCTCTGTGGGCTGTACGTCTATCTGCGGTACCACCCCGACGGGCCGGCGCGGGCCGGCGCCGAGCGGCTGCCGCTGTGGGGGCCGTCGGACACACCCGAGCGGCTCGCGGCGGCGTATGGGGCCGAGCCCGGGAATGGCGGTGGTGCGGGCGGCGCCGATGGCGGTGGTGCGGGCGGCGCCACCGGTGGTGCCCCGTTTGAGGAGCACTTTGCGTTCGGCACGTGGCGGCCGGGGACCGCGGTGCGGATCGGGCCGGTGGAGATCGAACCGTTCGCCGTCTTCCATCCCGTCGAGGCTTACGGACTGCGGGTCACCGGGCCGTCGTCGGTCCGGCCCGGTGAGCGGGCGGTGCTCGCCTACACCGGGGACACCGACATGTGTGACGCGTTGCTGGGCCTGGCCGCCGACGCCGACCTCCTCCTCGCCGAGGCCGCGTTCCAGGAGGGGCGCGACGACGCCGTGGCGCGGGGGATTCACCTCACCGGCCGGCGCGCGGGCGCGCTGGCGGCGGGCGCGCGGGCGCGGGAACTGGTGCTGACGCACCTGCCGGCGTGGAACGATCCCGCGGCCGCGCTCGCCGAGGCCGGCGCGGAATACCCGGGGCCGATCGCATTGGCCGCGCCGGGGATGGTGCACGAGATCTGAGGGCCGGCGGGCGCTAGGCTCGCTCCCCATGGGCTTCTTCTCCAGGCGACGATCGGTGCCGGCCACAGGTCCGGCGGGCGGACCCGCCGGGGCCGGGCCGGCCGGGCCGCGCAGCGCGACGTCGAAGTATGGCATCGGCGGCACGAACGACCGCCGGGGCGTCAACTGGGCCGACCAGGTGGTCGAATGCGTGGCGGGGCATTTCCCCGGCGGCGCCCGGGTGGACGGTCAGGTCGTCGACACTGGGCTGCGCCGCCCGGGAGACACCGACTCAGTGCACCTGCACGTGTCGCTGCACCAGCTTTCGGAATTCGGCGCGTCGAGTTACATGTCGTCGGTGTTTTTCCGGGTGTGGGGCGGTCCCTTCGGCCCGGAGGCGATGTTTGCGTCGGCGTCCGGGTACGGCTCGAGCGAGGCCGAGGCCGTGGTGGTGGGCGCCTGCAACTGGTGCTGCACGTTCCGGCCGCTCGCCCAGATCGCCTGCGGGCTGCCGCCGAGCAGCGAATCCGGCACCGTGGCGGACCGGACGATCGAGCGGCCGGACGGGCGCAGTTACCGGCTGGTGCACGACGGCTGGACCCGGGTGATGTCCGCGGGCGAGTCGGACCCCGGCGTCGGCCGTCGGGTGCTGGACCAGCTCGCGGGCGAGGGCTGCGACCTGACGCCCCTGGTCGCGGCGTCGGACCTGTTGCCGGACCTGGCCCGCGATCATGTGACGCTGTTGTCGACGTTCGTGATGGAGACGCCGGCCGGGCGCACGGTCGAGATCAAGGTCGACGGCGAGGACCACGAATTGGCGGCCGGTACCTTGTTTCGCCGCGAGGGCGAGAGCCTCGCGGGGGACTCGTTCGTCCTCATTCGCGAGCTGGCGGTGCTGATGCCGCAGTGAGGTCGGCGACGAGGACCGTCACCGCTTTCAATGGTGGTGCGCCCGTACCGGTCGATCGGCCGGGACATCCTTGACGCTCTGGAGTCGCCTGACTCCGAACTCGCCCAGCAACCTCGACCGAGGCTGACCGCCCGGACGACACTAGGGTGGACGCATGACCACCCTTCCCCCCACCGCACCTGCGCGCGCCGCCGCGCGCGCCGCCGCGCGGGCCGACGGCCGGCGCAACGACGAACTCCGCCCGGTCACGATCACCCGCAACTGGCTCGACCACGCCGAAGGCTCGGTTCTGGTCGAGTTCGGCGGCACCCGCGTGCTGTGCGCGGCGTCGTTCACCGAGGGCGTGCCGCGCTGGCGCAAGGGCTCGGGCGAGGGCTGGGTAACGGCCGAGTACGCGATGCTCCCGCGCGCCACCACCACCCGCAGCGATCGCGAGTCGGTCCGCGGCCGGGTGGGCGGCCGCACGCACGAGATCTCGCGGTTGATCGGGCGCTCGCTGCGGGCCGTGGTCGACGTCGCGGCGCTGGGCGAGAACACGGTGGTGCTGGACTGCGACGTCCTGCAGGCCGACGGCGGCACCCGGACGGCCGCGATCACCGGCGCCTACGTGGCCCTGGCCGACGCCGTGACGTGGGCCCGGGGGAAGGGCCTGATCAAGGCCGGCCGGCAGCCGTTGCGGGATTCGGTCGCGGCGGTGAGCGTCGGGATCGTGGCGGGAGCGCCGCTCCTCGACCTGCCGTACGCGGAGGATGTGCGGGCCGAGACGGACATGAATGTGGTGGTGACCGGCTCCGGGACGTTCGTCGAGGTGCAGGGCACCGCCGAGCACGCGCCGTTCGACCGGGCGGAACTGGACGCGCTGCTCGACCTCGCGCTGGGCGGGACGGCTCAACTCGCCGAGATCCAGCGGGCCGCCTTGGCGGCGGACGCGTGAGCGGGGGTCCGCAGGGGCCGGGCGCCGCGGATCGGCCGGCGGGCGCGCGGCTGGTGCTGGCCACGCATTCGCGGGGCAAGCTGTTCGAGCTGAACGAGATCCTCGGTGCGGCGCTCGCCGAGCAAGGGCTCGCGCTCGCACCCGGGATGGTGCTGACGGCGGCCGACGTCGGCGCGCTCGAGCCAGTCGAGGACGGCGTGACCTTCGAACAAAATGCCCTGATCAAGGCGCGGGCGCTGGCCGCCGCGACGGGGCTGCCGGCGGTCGGGGACGACTCCGGGCTCGTCGTGGACGTCATGGGCGCCGCGCCCGGGATCTTCTCGGCCCGGTGGGCCGGCCGGCACGGCGATGACCAGGCGAACCTGGATCTCCTGCTGGGGCAACTCGCCGAGGTACCCGCGCCGCATCGTGGCGCGCGATTCGTCTGCTGCGCGGCGCTGGTGGTGCCGGGCGCGGCCGAGGTGGTCCGGGTCGGCGAAATGGTCGGTTCGCTGCTGACCGCGCCGCGGGGGAGCGGCGGGTTCGGTTACGACCCGATCTTCTGCCCCGACGGCGAGAGCCGGTCCACCGCCGAGATGGCGCCGGCCGAGAAGAACGCCATCAGCCACCGCGGTCAGGCGTTCCGGGCGCTGGCCCCCTTCCTCGTCGACGCCGTCCGGCCCGGCCCGTAGTCGGCGAAGACTCGCCGCCGCGCGCCGTCGAGAGTCACCTGCCCCCCGTAGGGCACGATCCACTGCGGCCGGGTGTGGCCGAAGGGCACCCCGACGCAGACGACGGCCCCCGGGTTGTAGCGGGCAATCTCGGCGACGACGCCGTCGCGTTGCTCGGCCCGCAGGGCGGCGCGGGCGGCGTCGTCGGGCCGATGCTCCCGGGATGACACCGGAGGCCGGGCGACGAGCACGCCGGCAAGCGGTTCCAGCAGCCCGCGCTCGCCGAGGGCGCGCAGGACCAGCCGCACCCACGCGGCAGGCAGCGCCAACTCGCTGGTCTCCAGCAGCAGGATCGCGCCGTCGAGGACATCGGGCCGGAAGGGGAACCGGTCGGCGACCAGAATCAGGTCCACGACCTCCAGGCAACCGCCCCAGGTGGGACCGGCAACCCGCGCGGCCGGCCCGGCCCAGGTCCACGGCTCGGTGGGCTCGCGCAGGCCGGTCTCGGCCAGGGCGCGGGGATCGGCCCAGTCGAGCCCCTCGTCCTCGGATTCGCCCGGGTCGGTGAGTTCCAGTTCGCCGCCGTCGAGCAGCGCCGCGCGCAGCGAGGCGGCGTGGACGGCGTCGACCCCCGGCCCGGGGCCGAGGTGCACCTGCGTGCTGCCGCCGTAGTACCCGGCGACCCCGTGGGACCACAGCCAGTGCAGCAGGTTCGTGTTGTCGCTGTAGCCGCAGAACGGCTTCGGGTCGCCGGCGAGGAGCGCGGCCGGGTCGAGATGGGGGATCACCGTCAGCTCGTCCTCACCGCCGACGACGGCGAGCACCGCCCGGATGTCCGGGTCCGCGAAGGCGGCGTTGAGGTCGGCCGCCCGGTCGGCCGGGCTTGCCCCGACACGCCTTGTCGTGGGGTACTCCACCGGGATCAGGCCCGTGACCTCGCGCAGGCGCCGCATCGCCTGGTCGTGCACGGCCGGGTACGCGCCCGCGGCCGCGAACGACGGCGAGAGCACCGCGACCCGGTCTCCGGGACGCGCCTTGACGGGTGGGCGCAGGACGTGGCTCATGGTCCTGTTCTACCAGCGCGACGCCGTAGCAATTCGGAATCACTCATCTAGGGTGGTTGGCATGCACACCGAGCCGTCCGGGAGCCGCACGGCACCCGGGGGACCCGAACCGACGGCCGAGCCGCCGACGCCCGTCGGCCCGATCCACCTGGTGGCGGACGAGATCGCCTTCGCCTACCCCGGCCGGCCGGTGTTCGCGGGCGTGACGGTGCGGGTATCCGACGGCGCCCGGCTCGGCGTCGTGGGCGAGAACGGGTCGGGGAAGTCGACCCTATTGGGCGTCCTCGCGGGCGCGCTGCGCCCTGCCGCGGGGCAGGTGCGGCGGGCCGGCACGTTGGCGCTGGTGGAGCAGGAATTGCCGGTCGGACCCAAGCAGACGGTCGGCGACCTGATCGCGGCGTCCCTGCGCGGCCTTCGGGAAGTTGCGGCCCGGCTCGACGCCGCCGCCCGCGCCTTCGATCACGACGCCGGCAACCTCAACGAGTTGGCCGCGTTGCTCGCCCGCGCGGAGCATGTGGCGGCGTGGGACGCCGACCGGCGGGTCGACGTCGCGCTGAGCCGGCTCGGCGCCTGCCGGGACGCGGCCCGGCCACTCGCCGAACTCTCGGTGGGCGAGCGGTACCGGGTGCGGCTCGCCTGTCGGCTCGCCGAACGCCCGGACCTGATACTCCTCGACGAGCCGACCAACCACCTCGATGCCGGCGGCATCGACTTCCTCACGACTGAGCTGATGACGTGGCGGGGCGCCGTCGTCGTCGTGACGCACGATCGTCAATTGCTCGACGACGTGGCGACGGCGATTCTCGATCTGGACCCGGGCCTGGACGGGCGCCCGGTCCTCTACGGCCAACCCGGCTACCTCGCCTACCGATTCGCGAAGAACCAGGCCATGCATCGGTGGCGGGCGCGATACCGGGCCGAGCGCAAGCGCGCCGTCGCGCTGGCGGCGCAGCTCGACGCCTCCTATGAGGGGCTGTCCGACGAATGGCGGCCGCTGCGGGGCTCCGAGAAGCACCGCCGCGCCACCCGCGCCCGCACGCACGTGAAGGCGGCGGACCGGGCGATCCAGCGATTGGAGGCCGCGGCGGTCGAAGTGCCCGTGCCGCCGCTCGAACTGCGGTTTCCGGACCTGCCCGCCATGGCGCCCGGCTGGGACCCCGGGCGCGCGCTCGTCGAGGTGCGCAACCCGCGCGTCGGGCCGGCCGACCGGCCCTGGCTGGACCTGCCCGGGACACGGATCGCCGTGCCGGCATCGGGCCGGTTGTTGGTCACCGGGCCGAACGGCGC
Organism: Cellulomonadaceae bacterium; assembly: GCA_031552185.1. Taxonomy (GTDB): domain Bacteria; phylum Actinomycetota; class Actinomycetes; order Actinomycetales; family Cellulomonadaceae; genus JAVBMU01. The sequence continues at coordinate 56,344 of JAVBMU010000007.1, forward strand.
CGGCAAGTCGACGCTGCTGCGGGCGCTGGCGGGCACCGTGGCGCTGGACCGGGGCACCCGCTCGGCGGTCGACGGCGTCCGGCTCGGACTGCTCGCCCAGGAGGGGTCCGTCGGTCCGGGTGGCGACGGCGGTTCGCCGGGCACCGACGGCAGGTCGCAGAGCCCCGAGCGGGCCGGGCCGGCCGAGTCGCCGTCCGGCTTCGACGTCTACGCGCGCGAGGCGTTGGATCTGCTCGCCGCGGGCGGGCTGGACCCGGATCACCTGGTGCCCGTCGCGACGCTCGGCCTGCTGACGGAGGCGGATCTGGACCGGCCGCTCGCCGAGCTTTCGGCCGGTCAGCGCCGGCGGTTCGAGATTGCCCGGACGCTGCTCGCGGCGCCGCACCTGCTGATGCTGGACGAGCCGACCAATCACCTGTCGATCGATTTGATGGACGAACTCACCCTGGCGCTGCGGGCGACCGCCGCCGCCGTCGTCGTCGCGACCCACGACCGCCGGATGCGGGACGAACTCCAGGACTGGCCGGGCCTCGACCTCGGCTGAGGCCGGGCCTACCGCGCGTCGGTGTGCCCGGGCCTACCGCGTCAGTTGGCGCCCGCGTAGTTCCGGCAGGCCCAGACAGGCCGCCGCCGCCGCGAGGAACGCCACGGTGAAGACGACGAAAAGCAGCCACGTCTCGCCGCCCGCGAGGTCCACGAAGAACGGCACCAACAGCGGGGCGATGATCGACGCAACTCGGCCGAAGCCTGCCGCCGCGCCCGTGCCCGCGCCCCGCAGCCGGGTGGGATACACCTCGGGCGAGATCGCGTACAGAGCGCCCCACGCTCCGAGGTTGAAGAAGGACAGCATCATGCCGAAGCACAGGATCGTCGCGGTGGAGTCCGCGGCGGCGAACAGCCCGGCGGCCGTGGCGGAACCCAGCAGGAACGTCGCCAGCGTCGGCCGCCGGCCCCAAGCCTCGACCAGCCACGCCGCCGCCGCGTATCCGGGCAACTGGGCCAGCGAAATGATCAACGTGTACTCGAAGGACTTCACCAGCGGGTAGCCGGACTGGAACAGCAGGGTGGGCAGCCACAGGAACGCGCCGTAGTAGGAGAAGTTCACAAAGAACCAGGTCAGCCACAGCGCGACGGTGCGTTTGGCGAGGCCTGCGGCGAAGAGCTCGCGCCACCGGGCGGGCGGGTCCGGGACGACGTCGGGGGACGGCTCGGCCGCGACCCCGGCGCTCGCCTCGAAGATCCGAACCGACGCCTCGGCCTCGGCGAACCGCCCCCGCGACTCGCAGAACCGCACCGATTCCGGCACGGCGCGGCGGATCACCACTGCATACACCGTGGGCACGGCGCCGATCAGCAGCGCCCAGCGCCAACCGTTGGTCGAGCCGGGCACCACGAAGTAGCCGATGGCGGCCGCGGCGATCCAGCCGACCGCCCAGAACGCCTCCAGCGCCACGACCATGCGGCCCCGCCAGCGTGACGGGGCAAACTCCGAGACCAGGGTGGAGGCGACGGGCAATTCGGCGCCGAGCCCGAGCCCGACAATGAACCGCAGGACGAGCAGGACGGCGAGGCCACTCGCGGCGGCCATGAGCCCGTTCGCCAGGCCGTAGACCAGGAGGGTGATGGTGAAGACCCGGGTCCGTCCGATGCGGTCGGCGAGCAGGCCGCCGAGGGAGGCGCCGAGCGCCATGCCGGCGAAGCCGATCGAGCCCAGCAGCGAGAGCTCGCCCGAGCTGAGCTTCCACTGGGCGGCCAGCGCCGCCATGACGTAGGAGATCAGCCCCACGTCCATGGCGTCCAGTGCCCAGCCGAGGCCGGAGGCGGTCAGGAGGCGGCGGTGCGCCGGTGCGAAGGGCAGGGCGTCGAGGCGTTCGGTGCGGGTGCGGGTACGACCGGCCGAAACGGGAGTGCGCGTCATTGAGGTCACCGTTCGTCGAGAAACAGTGGCAGCGTACCCACAGCGTTTCCGTTCGGCGTCCGATAGTCCGCGGATCGGGCAGCCGGCGAGCCCGCGGGACCGGCCGCGCGCCGTGGGGCGCGGGCCGAGCCCGCGGGCTCGGTTCGACTCGGGTCCCGCCGAGTCATCGGTTCCGGCTCAGCGGTCCTCGGGCACCATCTCGATCGCGCCGCACGGGCATTCCGCGGCGCAGATCCCGCAGCCCTTGCAGTATTCGAGGTCGATCTCGTACTTCTGGCCGGGGCCGAGCTTCGTGATGACGTCGTCCGGGCACAGCCCGTAGCAGTTGTCGCACTCGAAGCAGGTGCCGCAGGACATGCAGCGCTGGGCCTCGAACAGCGCCGAGCCCTCATCGAGGCCGCGCACGACCTCCTCGAAGCCCGAGGTGCGCCGGGCCGCCTCGAGGGTGGGCCGGTGTTGGGCGGGGGCGTCGGCGTAGTACCAGGTGTTCAGCCGGTCGTAGGTTGCCTTGGCCTCGCGGGACTCGGGCTCGAAGGTGTCCGCGCGCAAGTACGCGTCGATGAAGTGCGCGCACCGATTCCCGGCGCCGATGGCGACGGTCGCGGTCCGGTCGCCCGGGGCGGCGTCGCCGGCGGCGAACAGCCCGGGCCGGCCGGTCATCATCGTCGCATCGACGCTGATCACACCGTCGTCGACCTGCACGTCGGTGCGGCCCTCGATGAGCGTGAGGTCGGCGTCCTGGCCCACGGCCAGGACGACGGCGTCGGCGTCGAGGGTGTCGTACTCACCCGTCGGCTCCGGCCGGCCCCGGTCGTTGAGCACCATCCGCTCGACGACGATCTTGTCGGCCTCGACCTCCTTGATGGTGGTCAGCCACTTGACCGTGATGCCCTCGCCGACGGCGTCCAGGTACTCGTCCTCGTGGGCCGGCATCTGGGCCTGGGTGCGGCGGTAGACGATCATCGTGTCGCCGGCGCCGAGGCGCTTGGCCGTCCGGGCCGCGTCCATGGCGGTGTTGCCGCCGCCGTAGACGATGACGCGGCGCCCGAGCATGGGCGGCGCGCCCTGGGCGGTATCCCGCAGCAGCTTCACGGCGTCGACGATCTTGGCCGCCGCGGCGGCGGGGATCTCGATGTGCGAGCCCACCCCGGCACCGACGGTGAGCGCGACGGCGTCGAACTCGGCCGATTCGGCCTCCAGGTCCTGGACCGGGTTGCCGCATTCCAGGGTGACGCCCAGGTCGACGATCCGCTGGATCTCGGCGGCGAGCACCGCTCGGGGCAGCCGGTACTCGGGGATCCCGTAGCGCATCATGCCGCCCGGCTCCGCCATCGCCTCCCGGATGACCACCTCGTGGCCCAACCGGCGCAGGTGGTATGCCGTCGACAGCCCGGCCGGCCCCGAACCGATGACGAGCACCCGCTTGCCGGTGCGCGTAGCGGGCGGCTCGAACGCCCACCCCTTGGTGAGGGCGAGGTCGCCGAGGAAGCGCTCGACGGAGTTGATCCCGACCTTCTCGTCCAGCGTGGCCCGGTTGCACTCGCTCTCGCACGGGTGGTAGCAGATCCGGCCCATGATCGCGGGCAGCGGGTTGCGCTCGGTGATCGCCCGCCAGGCGCGCTCGTAGCCCTCGTCGGCCTCCTGCGCCTCGTACAGCCAGCGCTGGATGTCCTCCATCGCGGGGCAGGCGCCCGAACAGGGCGGCAGCAGCGAGACGTACACCGGCCGCTCGGTCCGCCAGGAACCGGTCTTGTAGGCGCTCGACGTGGCGGCCGTCGAACTCAACCCGAAGGGCACCGTGCTCATCGGCCCTCACCATCCCTTACCAGATTGAACCGGGCGATGTTGCGCTGGGCCTGGCGGCGCAGGCGTTCGACGACGGTGGCGTCGCCCCGGGGACCGAACAGGTGGGCGTAGCGCCGCTGTGGGCGCAGGTACTCCTCGACGTCGATCAGCTCGCGGATCGCGGTGCTGTTTGTGACCTCGCCGTATTCGGCTTCGAACACGGGGAAGAAGCCGGACTGGGTGGCCAGCCGGCACATCTTGATCGACTCCTCGGGCCCGGTGCCCCAGCCGAGCGGGCACGTGACGAGGATGTGCAGGTAGCGCGCGCCGCGGTGGCTCATCGCCTTGCGGACCTTGAGCTCCAGATCCCGCAGGTCCGCGACCGTGGCGGTGGCGACGTAGGGGATCTCGTGCGCCATGGCGATCAGCGGCACGCTCTTGCCCTGACCGAACGGCGCGCCGGGGGCGACGCCGACGGCGGGTGTGGTCGAGGTGCGGGCCGCGGGCGGGGTCGCGCCGGAGCGCTGGACGCCGGTGTTCATGTAGCCACCGTTGTCGTAACAGACGTACAGCACGTCGTCGTTGCGTTCGAAGGTCCCGGACAGGCAGGCCATCCCGATGTCGGCGGTGCCGCCGTCGCCGCCCTGGGCGAGCACGCGGATGTCGCTGCGCCCGAGCGCCCGGTTCGCTGCGGCGATGCCGGAACCGACCGCGGCCGCGTTTGCGAACAGCGAGTGCAGCCACGGAATCTTCCAGGCGCTCTCCGGGTACGGCGTCGAGAACACCTCGAGGCAGCCGGTCGCGTTCGCGACCATAAGTTTGCCGCCGGTGGCGTCCATCGCGGTATCCAGCACCCACCGGGCGGCCAGCGCCTCGGCGCAGCCCTGGCAGGCGCGGTGCCCGGACGTCAGCGCGCTCGGCCGGTCCTGCCAGGCCTGGACGGACCGGTCGGACTCGTCGAGCAGGCGGTTACCCGCGACGAGCGCACCGGTCTGCAGAAAGGGGACATTGACCTTGACCATCACCGACCACCTACTACCTGTTCGTTCAGGTCGAGGAACCGGACCTCGGCGAGCGGCCCCGCCAGGGCCTCGCCGAGCACGGCCTCGAGGGACGCCTCGCTGATGCTGCGCCCGCCGAGTCCGGCGACGACGCTGGAGACATCCGGGGTCAGGCCGCCGTCGGCCAGCGCGATTCGGATCTCCGGGTGGACCAGGCCGCGGCCGCCGAGTTCGATGGCGCGGTCGATGACGACGACGTGCTTGGCCGAGCCGACCGCGGCCTGCAGGGCCTCGGTCGGGAACGGCCGGAACGAGGTCAGGCCGACGAGCTTGATCGGCGCGCCGTCGGCGCGCATCCGCTCGGTGACGGTCTGCAATGTGCCGAGGACCGAGCCCATCGCGATGACGACCGTGTCCCCGTCCTCGCCGGCGCCGTGGAACGTGCGCACCGGGCGCCCGCTGGGTCGGTCGAAGGCCGCCTCGAACTCGGCGCCGACCCGTTCGACCACGGCCAGCGCGTCCACCATCGCCGTGTGTTGCAGGTACTTGACCTCGGTGAAGGATTCCGGACCGGCCATCATGCCGATGCTCAGGGGGTGCTCGACGTCGAGCGGGTTGCGCGGTGTGATCGGCGGCAGGAAGGCGTCGACCTCCTCCTGCGTCGGCAGTTCGACGACGTCGGAGGCGTGGGTGAGCACGAAGCCGTCCATGCACACCATGACCGGCAGGGCGAGTTCCTCCGCGATCTTGAACGCAATCACGTGCAGGTCGGCCGCCTCCTGGTTGTCCCCGGCGTAGAGCTGGAGCCAGCCGGAGTCGCGTAGCGCGAGTGAGTCGGAGTGGTCGTTCCAGATGTTGATCGGGGCGCCCAGCGCCCGGTTGGCCACCGTCATCACGATGGGCAACTGGAGGCCGGCCGCATTGAAGACCGCCTCCGACATGTACAGCAGGCCCTGGGACGCGGTCGCCGTGTAGGTCCGGGCACCGGTTGCCGATGAGCCGATCGAGACCGACATCGCGGCGAACTCGGATTCGACGTTCAGGTACTCGCAGTTCTTCAGGGCGCCGGTGCGGGTGAGCACCGAGAGCGCCTCCACGATGTGCGTTTGCGGTGAGATGGGGTAGGCGCACACGACGCCGGGTCGGCAGCGCGCGACGGTCTTCGCGACGGCCTGCGAGCCTTCGAGCAGTTCCCGCATTCCTCAGGCCTCCTTTGCTGCGCTCGCCGCCCCGGCGGGAGCGGTCTCGGCGTGGTCGAGGACCCACTGGTGGGCGGCCTCGGCCGCCTTGCAGTTGCCCTCGGCGACCCTGCCCTTGAACCGGTCCCGCACGGCCGCGAGCACCGCGTCGAGCGTGATCTGGCCGGTCACCGCCGCGAAGGCGCCCAGGAGCGCGGCGGACGGCTTGGGTTGGCCGAGGTGTTCGCGGACGATGTCATCGGCCGGAACGGTGACGAGTCGGCCGGGTTCGGCCGGCGCGTCGGGGCACATCTCGCGCACCTCGGTAGCGGTGCGGCGAGTGTTGACGACGGCCCAGCCGCCGGGTGCGAGCGCTGCGAACGGGTCGAGCGCGGTCAGCAACGTGGGGTCCTGCACGATCACCGCATCCGGCACCTGCACTAATTCGCGCGTGCGAATCGCCTCGTCGGAAAGCCGACAGAACGACACGACCGGCGCGCCAGTGCGCTCGGAACCGAATGAGGGGATGACCTGGACGTTGTGCCCGGCACTGAACGCCGCTTGCGCGAGCAGTTCGGAGGCGGTCACCACACCTTGGCCGCCTCTGCCATGAATACAGACCTGGAACATCTTCCGCCTTCGCTTGTTGTGGAAAAGCGCAAACCCCGACGCCGGAGGCACCGCTGCCGCCGTCGGCAGTGGGCGCACTGGCGCGGGGGTAGGCGACTCCACCCTTACGCGGGGCACCTCACAAGACAAGTCACCGGGAATGTGATCTACGACTTGCGACAGGTTCCCCCTTCACGCGGTGTCGGAGGTCATCATTCGATGGTGCGATTGGCCATGAATCGCCAGGCCGAAGGTCCCCACTGCTGTCATTAGGGCATCCGTCCGACGAAGGCCATTGCGTGCCGCAACAGGGTGCCCTGACCGCCGCGCATTTCCACCTGGATTTCGTCGGAGCATGCCTGTTCCGGCGTGAGCCAGGTCAGGTCCAGGGCATCCTGTTGCGGGCGGCAGTCGCCCGTGACGGGCACGACGTACGCGAGCGACACCGCGTGCTGGCGCGGGTCGTGGTAGCTGGTGATCCCCGGCGTCGGGAAGTACTCGGCCACCGTGAACGGTTGCGGCGAGGGCGGCACGAGCGGCAGCGCCACCGCGCCGAGGTCCTTCTCGATGTGCCGCAGCAGGGCATCGCGGATCCGCTCGTGGTACATCACCCGCCCGGAGACGAGTGAGCGGGTGATCATGCCGGCCGCGGACAACCGCAACAGCAGCCCGACGGCGACGACGTCGCCCGCCTCGTCGACCCGCACGGGCACCGCATCGATATAGACGATCGGCATTCGCGCCCGGGCGCTTGCGACCTCCTCCGGGCTCAGCCAGCCCGCGGGCCGGGCGTTGAGGGGGGAGAAGTCCTCCGGGAAATCCTCCGGCAGGAAGTCGGCAGCGTTCGTCATTTCGATCTCCCGGGAATGGCTGGTCGGGTGGTCACGGTTGGACGCCGGCGGCCGGCGCGCCGAGCGGTACCTCGCTGTAGCGGGCGACCAACTCCGTGAGCAGGTGTTCCGCGACGGTGTGCGGCAGGGCCTCGACCAACGCCATCACCTCGGCCAGTCGGTTCGGCAGGCCGGCTCCGGCGGCGGCGCCGGGCAACAGGGCGGCACGCAGCAGCGCCCACGTCGCGTCGGCGTCCAGATGCGCGAGCGCGGACAACGCGGCGCCCGGGTCGGACGCGGCGCCGTCCGGATCGGAGCCGGCGTCCGGATCGGAGCCGGCGCCCGCGCCGAGCGCCCCGGCGAAGCCGGCGAGAACGGCCGAGGGATCGGGTCGCGGAACGCCGCGGGCCCGGTCGGCCGCCGTGACCAGCGCGTCGATCAGGTCGTCGAGCACGCGGGCCGTCACCGGCGTGACGGTCAGGTGGGCGGTGTGCCCGAGTCGACGGCCGGCCGGCCCGCTGTGCCCCGGCTGGGCTTGGATCACGAACCCCGAGTCGCGGACCTCGTCCGCCCACACATGGGGGTCGACCCTTCGCTCGGGCGACACGGCGTCGTCGGCTGCGACGGCAAGCAGTGGACCGGTCGGTTGCCCGACGACGCGCAGCCCGTCGATCCGATCGATCGTCGCGGTGAGCGCGCGGGTGGCCCGGACCGTGCGCCCGGTCAGCTCGACGTAGCCCTCGCGGCCCAGGGCGTGCATGACGGCCCAGGCTGCGGCGGCCGGTCCGGCCGAGCGTGAGCCCAGCATGGTGGCATTCACAACGGGGTAGCCGGGCCAGTCCGCCGTGGCGAAGTGCTGGAATCGGTGCAGGTTCCGGTCCCGGACGAGCAGGACCGAGGCGCCCTTCGGGCTGAACCCGTACTTGTGCACATCCGCCGAGACGCTGGTCACCCCGGGCACCGCGAAGTCGAAGGGCGCCACCTCGCCCCCGCCCGCTGCCGTCCAGAACGGCAGCACCCAACCGCCGATGCACGCGTCGACGTGGACCGGCACGCCGCGCTCCGCCGCGGCGGCCGCGATCTCGGCGACCGGGTCGAGCACGCCATGCGGGTACGACGGCGCCGAGACCACCACGAGCGCGACGTCGTCGCCCAGCCGGGTGATCAGCGCGGCCGGGTCCACGGTCCCCGTGGCGGGGTCCACCGGCACCAAGTCCAGGTCGACGTCGAAATAGTGGGCGGCCTTGCGGAAGGCGGCGTGCACGCTCACCGGCGCGACCACCCGGGCGCGCCGCGCGCTTCCGGCCGCCGCCGCGCCGGCGCCGGCACCCCCGACCGCCGCCGCGCCGGCGCGGTGCCGGTCCCGGGCGGTCTTAACGGCGAGCAGGCAACTCTCGGTGCCGCCGGAGGTGATCGAGCCGACGACGTCGGGCGTGCCGTGCAGCATCTCGCGGGCGAAGGCGATCACGTCGTGCTCGATCGCGGCCACCGAGGTGAAGACGGTCGGATCCAAACCATTGACCGCCTGCACCGCCCGCATCGCCTCGGCGGCGAGGTCGTCCAACTCGGCCAGGTCCGGGTCGTAGACGTAGCTCAGCACGCGTCCGCCGTGGGTGGGCGCGTCGGCGGCGCGCCACGCGGCGAGCCGGGTCAGCGCGGCGCGACCGCGCGCCACGGGGTCGAACGGGAGGCCGGAACGTTCGCTCACGTGTCGCTCTCCCGTCGGTGCCTGGCTGCGGCGGTCACGGCTCATGCCGCCGTCGGACCTGCCGCATCGACGTCCGCCCGGCGCAATCCGTACTGTAGTAGCGCGAACAGGGAGGCGATCGTCAGGAGGGCCGGAATCGCCGAGAACGCCAATGCGATCCCGGCGTGAGCGGACGCGGTCTGCGCGACGACGGCATCCGCCGCCGACGAGCGGTAACCCGCCACCGCGAGCACGATCGACAGGATTGCCGGGCCGAGTGCCAGTCCCGTCGTCTCGCCCGCGGTCCAGACGCCGGAGAATGCGCCGCCGCGCCCGCCGGACGTGGCCGAGTCGTGCGAGATGACGTCTGCCAGCATGGCCATCGGCAAGGCCTGCATCCCGGCATACGCGATCCCGGCCAGCGCCGTCGGGCCGTAGATCCACGCCCCGGGCGCCCACGCCAGCGGCACCATCGCGACGGTAGCGACGGCGAACAGCACGGTCGCGACCCGGAATGACCACTCCTTGCCGCGCCGGGCCGACAACCTCGTCCAGACCGGCATGAACACCAGCGCGGGGGCGATCAGCGCCACGAAGAGGTAGGTCACGGCGTCGGTCGAGTCCAGCAGGTACTTGGCCACGTACTGCGCGCCGGCCAGCATCAGTCCCGTGGCCATCGCCTGGAGGAAGAAGGCGGTCAGCAGCGCCCGGAACGGTGCGCTCGTCCGTACGACGGCGACGGCGTCCCGCCAGGCTCGGCGCCCGGTCGCGGCCACAGTGCCGCCGCGGGAGGCGGTCGCGTCGGGGGCGGCGGGGCCGGGAGCGGTCGCGTCGGGGGCGCCGCGCCGCGGCCGGCCGGCGGCCCTCGTGGCGACCAGCAGACCGAGCCCGATCACGACGGCGGCCACGATCCCCATCAGGCGGTAACCGCCCAGCGAATCGGTCTCGCCGCGCAACGCCGGCCCGCCGGCGCCGAAGGCCAGAATCGCGACCGCCAGCACCGCAACCCGCCAGGCGAGCAGGCGGGTCCGGCCGTCGTAGGAGTCCGTGAGTTCGGCGGGCAGCGCGATGAACGGCACCTGGAACAGCGCATACGCGGTGGTGGCGAGCAAGAACGCCACCAGAACCCACAAGGCCGCCGCCGTCGGCCCCGCCGCGCCGGGCGCTGCGAAGGTGAGCGCGAACGCGAACGGGAGCACCACGGCGCCCACGGTCATCACGCGCCGCCGCGAGCCCGTCCGAGCCAGGTCCCGGTCGCTGGCCGCGCCGACGAAGGGCGCCACCAACACGTCCCAGACCTTCGCGCCCGCGACGATCGCCCCGGCGGCGGCAGCGGGGACGGCGAGCGCATCGGTCAGGTAATAGAGCAGCACCAGGCCGGGCAGGGTCGCAAAGCCGCCCGTCCCGACCGATCCGGCTGCATACCGGAGCAGGGTGGCTGTGCTGAGGCCGTCGCCGCGGGGCGCGGCGACGCGGACGGCGTCGGGCGCTGCGTTGGGGGCGGCGTCGGTCACGGCCTCAGCCTAGATGAGCGATTCCGAATCGCTTCGGCATAGACCGTCGCGAGCTGTCTGCCGCCGGCGGGCGGCGTGGGCGGTACCTCTCTTTCGTCGGCGGTACCGCTCGGACGCCGAACCCGTGTTTGCTTGCAGTTTTCGCCGCAAAACCGCAAGTAACCACGGGTTCGGCGCATGGCGTGCCGCCCCCACCGCACCGGCCCCCGCCGATCCACGGCTAGACACCCACCGGCGTCGTCGGCGTCCGACGACTGCGGCGGACGACCATGCGCGCCTCGCATGGCGACGGGTCGTCGTCGTCGGGTGGTGGGAATATCCCCGGCGCCCGAAGCGCTTTGCATGGGCGAAACCACGAAAGGGGAAACATGGCGACCAGCACGCTGACGGCATCGAACTTCGAACAGACGGTTGCGGACAACGGCATCGTTCTTGTGGACTTCTGGGCGGAGTGGTGCGCGCCCTGTCGGATGTTCGGGCCGATCTTCGAGGCATCGTCGGAGGCGAACCAGGACATCGTGCACGGCAAGGTGGATGCCGACGCCGAAGCCGAGTTGTTCGCAGCCACGGGTAGCCAGGCGATCCCGACCCTCGTCGCCTTCCGGGACGGAATCTGCGTGTTCTCCCAGGCCGGGGCGCTGCCCGCCCCCGCGCTCTCCCAGCTGATTGAGCAGATCCGTGCCCTGGACATGGACGATGTGCGCCGGCAACTCGCCGAGGCGAAGGGCGCCGAGGTCAACTGACCTGCGACTGGAGTGACCTGCGGTGAACTGACTCGCGGGATCGGCCGCCGCGACTCAGTTCTCGCAGGCGATCCCGTCGCCGTCCGGGTCGAGTTTTGAGCGGTAGCCGGGATGAGCGCGCTCGTTCCGAGCGGCCTCGGCGGCTGCCGTCTCCTTCGCGGCGCGAGCGGCCTCCTCGGCGGCCAGCTCTTCGTCGGTCTTGTCGCTGGCCTGTTCCGAGTTTCCCGGCTGTCGGCAGCGGTGACGGAGTCCCGCGTCTTCGAGGGTCGCGCGCGCCTGGTGTAACGCCACGCCGACGGTGTCCCGCGCAGGCGCAGGCGTCGTCACGGCAGCGCTCGTGGGTGGTGACTCCGGGTCGATGCCGGCGCACCCGGCAGCCCCGAGCGAAACCGTAAGAACAATCATGACGATAGGGACATGGGGACGCCGCTCCCGAATGGTCCGCTGAGTCAACGTGCTGGTCAGAGAGTGCGCGAGGCGGGACTCGAACCCGCACATCCATCAGGACACCAGGACCTAAACCTGGCGCGGCTGCCAATTTCGCCACTCGCGCGCGCCGCCCAGTCTAGGCGTGTTCGGCCTGCCCACGTTGCCGTCGGGCAGACCGGCTCGGGCGGGCCCGCTCAGGCCGGGTCGAGGCCTAGATCGCGGCGCAGCTTCGCGACATGCCCGGTGGCCCGAACGTTGTACTGCGCCAACTCGACTCGGCCATCCGCCCCGACGACGACGGTGGACCGGATCACGCCGGTCACCGCCTTGCCGTAGAGCTTCTTCTCGCCCCAGGCGCCGTATGCGGCCAGGGTGGACCGCTCGACGTCGGAGGCCAGCGGGAAGGTGAGGTGCTCGGCGGCCGCGAAGCGGTCGAGCTTCGCGACGTCGTCGGGCGAGATCCCGACCACCTCGTAACCGGCGCTCTGCAGCGAGGCGAGCGAATCGCGGAAATCGCAGGCTTCCTTGGTGCAGCCGGGAGTACCCGCGGCCGGGTAGAAGTACACGACGACCTGCCGGCCGCGGAGGTCGGCCAGGCGGACCTCGCCGCCGCCGGCGGTCGGCAGCGTGAAGTCGGGAGCGATGTCGCCGGCGGCGAGTCTGGTCATGGTCACCTCGGGTCGGTGGGGGCTGCCGACCGACGTGGTGCGCCGGCGGCGCGCCACGGGCAGACATTGAGCCTAACGACCCGAGTAGCGTGGTGGCGTGAGCAACGCGACGTCCGGCGGTCCGATCGCGCCGGCGACCCTTCCGATCCGAATGCTGCATGACCGGCTGCTCGTCGACCCCGAGCGGGACGGAAGCGAGCGAACGTCGTCGGGGGGCCTGGTGATTCCGGCGACGGCCGTCGGACCCAAGCGGCTCGCCTGGGCGATCGTCGTGGCCGCGGGCGAGCATGTGCGGCAGGTCACGGTCGGGAACCGGGTGCTCTTCGACCCCGACGAGCGCGCCGAGGTGGACCTGGCCGGCACCAGCTACGTCCTGCTGCGCGAGCGGGACGTGCACGCCGTGTACGAGTCGGGCACCGACGGCACCGGCCCTGGCTTGTACTTGTGACGGCTCCGGGCCGGCGAGGCGTCGACGGCGAAGCCTTCCCGTGAGACTGGCCGACCACGCGCTCGGCCTCGCCCGGCAAGCCGATAGCCTGCATGGATTTCTCCGTACCGGCCGGTGGTGCGCCATCAGGAACTCGAGCCCCCAACCCGCTTGTTAACGGTTTCCAGAAGGGGCGTTCTGGCCGAAGCTGGGCGCCGTAACGGCACGCTCCCGGTCGGGTGTGTGCCGTTCGCGGGGTGCTGGCTTCGCGGGGCGGGCAGCGGGCCGTCGGAGCGGATCATCCCGCATGCGCGGGGAGCATGCGACGTGGCACAGACTCACGCGCGACGTGGCGGGATCATCCCCGCATGCGCGGGGAGCATCACGATCAGGAACCGACCAACGGGGACCTGCCAGGATCATCCCCGCATGCGCGGGGAGCATCAGGGGACCGACATCGACCACCAGGACGGACGCGGATCATCCCCGCATGCGCGGGGAGCATCACGATCAGGAACCGACCAACGGGGACCTGCCAGGATCATCCCCGCATGCGCGGGGAGCATCGTGCCCCTGGTCCGCGGCGCGCTGCGGATGGGGGATCATCCCCGCATGCGCGGGGAGCATCAGGGGACCGACATCGACCACCAGGACGGACGCGGATCATCCCCGCATGCGCGGGGAGCATTGCGAGACGTTCGGGCTCATGCCGGGCCAGGCGGGATCATCCCCGCATGCGCGGGGAGCATGCCGGTTCCAGACCGGTGCTGATCACGACACGCGGATCATCCCCGCATGCGCGGGGAGCATTCACCCGACCCGCCGGTCTCGTCGATGACGGTCGGATCATCCCCGCATGCGCGGGGAGCATGTCGCCGAGTCCGTGACAGCGGACTCGGCGGCGCGGATCATCCCCGCATGCGCGGGGAGCATGATGACGCCGGTACCCCGGTCATCGAATCCCGCGGATCATCCCCGCATGCGCGGGGAGCATTCCGACGGTGCCTCCGGACGCGAGAGCCATGGAGGATCATCCCCGCATGCGCGGGGAGCATTACACCAAGGACCGGGTGCTGACCGGCGACAAGGGATCATCCCCGCATGCGCGGGGAGCATACGGTGCTGTGCACCCCCGCCCAGTCCAGCACGGGATCATCCCCGCATGCGCGGGGAGCATAACCTGCGGTTGAGGGGCCTGCTTGTCAACGCGGGATCATCCCCGCATGCGCGGGGAGCATACGAGACACGCCAAGCTCGGCCGCCATCTCCGCGGATCATCCCCGCATGCGCGGGGAGCATGTCTGGCGGTTCGCCGCTGAGGACGTCGCGGCGGGATCATCCCCGCATGCGCGGGGAGCATTGGCCCCCGGTCGTCCGGGACGAAGGCGTGAGCGGATCATCCCCGCATGCGCGGGGAGCATAAGGTCACCGACACGGTCGGATGCTTGGGGGCAGGATCATCCCCGCATGCGCGGGGAGCATACGACCGGGACTGAGGACGCCGGGATCAACAAAGGATCATCCCCGCATGCGCGGGGAGCATGGCTACGCCGACGACGCCGACGTGACCGGCGGGGAATCATCCCCGCATGCGCGGGGAGCATGCCGGGCCGGTCAGTGTCCACGTCCCGGCCGAGGGATCATCCCCGCATGCGCGGGGAGCATGGCAGTTTCAACGCTGCCAGGCACTACGCGATCGGATCATCCCCGCATGCGCGGGGAGCATTTTCTGCCGCAGTCGTCGACCGAGTACACGATGGGATCATCCCCGCATGCGCGGGGAGCATCGACGCAGCCGACCAGCTCGTCCTCGCGAACAGGGATCATCCCCGCATGCGCGGGGAGCATGAATCGGTGTATTTCAGTCAGGCGCCCCATATGGGATCATCCCCGCATGCGCGGGGAGCATCGCTGCGGCCGGACCCGTGGCAGGTGGCGTACAGGATCATCCCCGCAGGCGCGGGGAGCATACGGCCCGCCACTGAAGCATCGTCGCCGGATCCGGATCATCCCCGCATGCGCGGGGAGCATGAGGTCGATGTCCGAACGGCGCAAGGCCACGCGGGATCATCCCCGCATGCGCGGGGAGGATCCGGCGCTCTCGCGGGCGCTGGACTTCGGAACCGGATCATCCCCGCATGCGCGGGGAGCATCGCAGGCCTCACGCGCCCTGCGAGGGATTCCGGGATCATCCCCGCATGCGCGGGGAGCATGACGGCGGCGCAGCCGACGCTGACGTGCAAAAAGGATCATCCCCGCATGCGCGGGGAGCATGCGGCGAGCGAGCTGTCCCAGTCCTGGCGGGGGGGGGGATCATCCCCGCATGCGCGGGGAGCATGTACGGCCGGTGGGTTCGGGCGGAAACCGGTTCGGATCATCCCCGCATGCGCGGGGAGCATGCCGGGTACTCCGCCGACGATCTCGCCGTCGTGGGATCATCCCCGCATGCGCGGGGAGCATGAAGTGGATCATCGTGCCTCCGCCGCCGCGTCGGGATCATCCCCGCATGCGCGGGGAGCATTCCCTGGTCAGGGGTCCACACGTCCCCGACCGGGGATCATCCCCGCATGCGCGGGGAGCATGGTCGTGAGTCGACGGTGACGGCGAAGGTGGAGGGATCATCCCCGCATGCGCGGGGAGCATTTGATCGCCGGGACGTGGGGCCAGGCCGAGGCGGGATCATCCCCGCATGCGCGGGGAGCATGCCCGGTATGCGCCCAACGCCAGCGTCGCGGTCGGATCATCCCCGCATGCGCGGGGAGCATACATGCGCTGACCGGACCCGCATTTTTCCGTCCGGATCATCCCCGCATGCGCGGGGAGCATGGTCAGGTCCCGCAGCGCCTGGACGGCCTGCCAGGATCATCCCCGCATGCGCGGGGAGCATATCGCCGGTGAACTCCGGCCCTGGTACTTCGAGGGATCATCCCCGCATGCGCGGGGAGCATCGGCGCGGCACCGCGACACCCACCGACCTGACCGGATCATCCCCGCATGCGCGGGGAGCATTCCTGGTTCAGGGCGACCAGGACGGAACATCCCGGATCATCCCCGCATGCGCGGGGAGCATCCGGCAGCGTTCGTGCTCGGCTTCTGCGAGACGGGATCATCCCCGCATGCGCGGGGAGCATGGGTCGAATTGACCCGCCCGGCGCCGGCACTCGGGATCATCCCCGCATGCGCGGGGAGCATTGCGACCCGGACCGTAGCCGGTCCGGGCAGTCCGGATCATCCCCGCATGCGCGGGGAGCATCGGGTCACCGCGGGCACCCTCGGCTATCTGCGTGGATCATCCCCGCATGCGCGGGGAGCATACGAACCAGACGGGTGGTCATCGGTCGGTTCCGGGATCATCCCCGCATGCGCGGGGAGCATCAGGCCCGGTTCGAGCACGGGGCGTTGCTGTTCGGATCATCCCCGCATGCGCGGGGAGCATTTCGGACGCTCGTTTGATGGGATCGACTACCGAGGATCATCCCCGCATGCGCGGGGAGCATGGTCAGGTTGCTCATCTCGCACCCGGCCCGAACGGATCATCCCCGCATGCGCGGGGAGCATCTCGCGTACCTGTATGGGGTCCCGCAGCTGCAGGGATCATCCCCGCATGCGCGGGGAGCATACTTCCTGACCTGGGACGATACCGGCGTTAGCGGACTTTTAGCAACACTTTGCGCCCGGCGTCGGCGGCTGCCGGCACCGGGTTGCGGGATCTCCGGCTCGGGGTCGATCCACCGGGGTTGGCGGTTCTAGTCGGCCGCAAGGTCTTTAGGGTGACCAGCGGCTACGCGCGTTCGCACGTGGGTTCGCTGCGCTCCATGGCGGCGGTGCCGGACGCCTACGTTCGCCCCGGTGACCAGGGCTGATCTCAGACCGTGGCGGGGATACCGACAGGGATCGGCACCGCCACCTCGGGGAGTCTTCGAGAATTGTGGAGCTCGCTCGCTCCCAGAGCACGCCAAAGGCCTGCACGGATGCTTCCGTACAGGCCGGTGGTGCGCCATCAGGGACTCGAACCCCGAACCCGCTGATTAAGAGTCAGCTGCTCTGCCAGTTGAGCTAATGGCGCGCGAGAAGAAACGATAGCGGCAGGCGGGCGTGTTGCCAAACCCGAATTGGTCGATCGCATGTGACCTGCGCGACATCGGCCCAGTTCAGCCGCCGGCCGCCCGCTCAGGCCAGGAGGGTCTCGCCGATGTAACCGCCCTCGGCACATCCGGGCGGGACGGCGAAGACCGCGGAGCCAATGGGTGTAGTCCAGGTGTTGAGGATGTCGAGTTCGTCGAGGCGCCGCTGGACGGGGACGAACTGGGTGGCGGGGTCGGCCTGGTAGGTCGTGAAGACAAGCCCGGAGTTCGAGGTCTGCCCGGCGGCCGGCGGCTCGTCGTAGTTGAAGCCCCGCCGGTAGAACCGCTCGCGGGGGGTGCGGTGGCGGGCGCGGCGCAGATGGGATTCGGTGGGGATAACGGGGAAACCGAGGCGATCGGTGGCGGCCAGGTCCGGTTCGTCCTCCTCGCGGGTCCCCGTGAGCGGCGCCCCGGTGTCCAGGCGCCGCCCGACGGCGCTTTCTCGGCCGATGCGATCGACCTCGTCCCAGGTTTCGAGGTGCATCGCGATCCGGCGGATGACGAGGCTCGTGCCACCGGTCAGCGGACCTTCGGTGATCCAGACGAGGTCGTCGAAGTCTGCCGTGCCGAGCCGGGGGTTGGCGGTGCCGTCGACCTGACCGAACAGGTTCCGCATGGTCGTGCCGCGGGGCTCGATCCCATCCGCGCGGCGGAAGCCCGCCTGAACCCATCGCGGGCGGGCGAACGTCCGAGCGTCCTTGAGCAGCATGCGTTGCGCGTGGGCGACGGTGAGGGGATCATCGGCGGCCACCTCGATCAGCAGGTCCCCGCCCGACCACGCGGCCTGGAGCCGGTCGATCCGGAACGGGGGCAGCGCCGTCGGCCAGGCCCGCACGGCGCCGCCCACGATGTCGTGGACGCGCGGACCGAAGCCGAACGTCACGGTGAGGCGGGCAGGGTGCAGCGCGAGTTCGGGCTCGGTGTCCGCCAGCGCCCCGAGGCCGCGGGTGAGGCGCTCGGCGTCGGAGGTCAGCAGCCGCATGAGGCGGCGCAGGTCGGCGGCGGTGGTCGCCTCGGCGAGGTCGAGCGCGAGGTAGACCGAGTGCGCCTGCGGCACGACGCCCACGCCGGCCTGGTGCGCACCGTGGAACGGCACCACAGCGTCGCCGGTTGCGCCCGTCGGGTCGGAGCGGGGGGCGGGCGAGGTCTGGGCCGGGGCGGGTTCGCCCGCACCGCCGGCCCGAGTGATGACGCCGACGCCGAGGGCGACGGCGGCCCCCCACCCCGTGACCGCGCCCCCGAGGAGCGCCCGCCGGCTGGGTCCGCGCGCCGGGGGCTCGGCCGAGTCGGGTGGTGCGGGGTCGGGCATCAGCCGCCCCCGCCCGCCCCGTGGGTTGCGCCGCCGGCGCCGTCCGATTCGCCCGCGTAGGTCTCGGCGGCGCCCGCGAAGTCCTTGGCCGGCGCGGTCAGCGTGACGGTGCGACCGCCCTCGAGCCGGAGCGCAATCTCGACGTCCTCGCCCGGCGCGATCGGCTTGGCAATGTCCATCAACATGAGATGGTTCGCCCCTGGCTCCAGCACGAACGACCCGTGGGCCGGGACGGTGAACGCAGCCACCTGCCGCATTGCCATCGCGCCGGCGTCGCCGGGCACGGTTTCGTGGAGTTGCACCTGCCCGGCGGCCGGGCTGGCGGCGCCGACGATGAGGATGTCGGCATCGGTCCCGTTCTCGAGGATGCCGAAGGCGGCGGTCATGCCGGCGTCGGCGGCCTTGATCCACACATCGGTCGCGGCGAGTCCGGTTTCGCTGGTGGTCCCGGCCCCGGTTGAAGTCCCACCCGATGCCCCCGCCGAGTTGCGATCCTTGCCGGCGCCCCCGCCGCCGTCGGCCGAGCAGGCAGCCGAGGCGAGCAGCGCCACCAACGCAACCGTCAGGCATCGTGCGGCGCGCCGGACCCTCAATCTCCCCCTCGAATTCACCCCACAAGTCTCGCATTGCAGCCTGAATCCGGCTCGTCGGCGGGCCGGCGGGCGCGCCACGGGGGCCGAGGGGCTCGCTATGCTGTCCGCGTCGCGATCTCAGACGAAGAGGGCAGCATGCCAAGCACGCCGCGGATCAGCGTGGTGATTCCGGTCTACAATACCGAGCACTACCTGCGCGAATGCCTGGACTCCGTGCTCGGGCAGACGTTGACCGCCGACCAGTACGAGGTTATCGCGGTCGACGACGGTTCGACCGATTCCAGCCCGGCCATCCTGCGCGAGTACGCCGCCGAGTACCCCGGGTTGCGGGTGATCACGACGATGCGGTCGGGCACGGCTGCGGCCCCGCGCAACACGGGCATCGAGGCGGCTCGCGGCGATTATGTCTTCTTCGTGGATTCCGACGACGCCATCGCCCTCGACACCCTCGAACGGTTACTCCGCGTCGCGGACGAGACGGGCTCCGACGTCGTCCTGCCCCGGATGGAGAACATGTCCGGGGGCAAGCGAAAGGTCGCGGAGACGGTCTTCCAGCGCGAGCGGCGGGCGGAGGATTTCGTCGAATCGCACGCCTTCCGCACGCTCGGCCCGACCAAGCTGTTCCGTCGCGCACTGCTCGAGGAGCATCAACTCAGGTTCTACGTCGGATACACCAACGGCGAGGACCTGCCGTTCGTGATGGGCGCCTACCTGCACGCCAACCACATCTCGGCGATCCGCGACAAGCCGTACTATTTCATTCGCACCCGGACCCGCACCCGGAACACCAGCCGGATGGGTCAGCCGCCGGCGGATGACCTGACCAAGAACCTGAACGTGATCGACGTCGTCGAGCGTCACACGGAGCCGGGGGAGCGGCGGGACACGCTGCTCGTGCGCTCGTTCCTGTATGGACCGGGGCTGACCAAGTCGTTCGACGGCCGGTTCGCGGCGTTGCCGGAGCCGGAGCAACGGGCTCTGGTGGAGCGCGCGCGGGCCGGGGCCGAGCGGCTCTGGACCGAGCGTTTGCGGGCTGCGGCCGCTGCTCGGCCGTGGGTGCGCGCGGTGCTCGACGCCGTGTTCGCCGGCGACCTGGAGGACCTGCGCACCCTGTCCGCGCTGGCCAAGGCGAAGCGGCCGCTCCCGCTCGTCCCGGATCAGGCGACGGGCGTGTTCCGGTACCCGGGCGCGGGTGATCGGGCGACCGACCCGGTGCCGCTGCGGCTGGACTGCGCCCTGACCGGCATCGAGGTGACGGACGACGCAGTGGAGATTCGCTGGCGCGCGGCCGCGCCCGGCGTCGCGGCGACGCCGACGGCGGCCACGGTCCGGTGGCGGGTCCGGCGCCCGCCCGACGCCGAAGGCGACGAGATACCGGACGTTCGGGTCGCGGCGACGATCGCCGAGTTCGATCCGACGGGGCATACGGCCCGGACCCGCGGGCACGCCCGAATCGAGGTGGCCGACTTTTCGCGCGCCGGCATTTGGGACGCCACGCTGGAATTGGCCTGGGGGTCGGTGGTCGCGACGGCGCGGCTCGGGGTTCGCGAGGAAGGCGCGGCCGACCTGCGGTCGGTCGACGTCGGCGTGCCGCCCGCCGCCATCGTCTTCTTCACTGAGTACGCCAACCTCTCGCTGGACGTCGGCTGCGTCGGTGATCACCCGGATCTGGTCCGGGGCCTGCGCGTGGTCAAGATCGTCCCACGCGGGATCAAGACGGCGTTGCTGCTCGAGGACAGCCAGGCGGATCGGGGCAGCCAGGCCCTCGTCATCCGGGCCCGGTGCCTCGGCAGGTGGTGGCGGTTCGATCGCGTCGCCCGGCCCATTGCTACGACGGTCCTGCTGGCTCAGGTCCCCGTTCCTGCGCGGGTCCTGCGGGTCGAAACGGTGGAGGGCGCCCGGAGACGGGAGGTGCCGATCCGGCCCGACGCGGCCTGGTCGGGCGCGCGCAGGTCCGGTGCGCGCGGATCAGACCTGCCCGGGTCGGACGGGCGCGAGTCGGGGTAGTTCGTCGGGGGCGCCGGCGCGAGCGAAGAAGGCGCGAGGCCCGGGGTCCCCACGATCCCGGGCCTCGCTCGTCGGTCCCGGCCGCCCCGACGTCCGACCGGCACCGACCGCGGTGGTCGGCCTAGACGGCCGACCAGCCGCCGTCCGAGTGGAGCACCGCGCCCGAGACGTTCGACGAGTCTGCGCTGAGCAGCCAGGTGATGGCGGCGGCAAGTTCGTCGGCCTGTGCCACGGGCGGGACGGTGGTCCCCATGATCGGCCCGAGTCGTTCCGCCGCGGCCTGCGACTTGAACGGGGCCTCGATGCTGGTCGCGACGCCGCCGGGGCAGACGGCGTTCACGCGGACGCCCTTGGGCGTGTAGAAGAACGCCGTGCTGCGGGTGAGTCCGATGACGGCGTGCTTGGAGGTCGTGTACGCGGTGCCGGCGGCGGAGCCGCGGGTGCCGGCCTCCGAGGCGACGTTGACGATCGCGCCGTGTCCGGCCTCCACCATGGCGGGCAGGACGGCCCGGGACAGGCGCATGACAGCGGTGAGGTTGACGGCCATCACCCGGTCCCAGGTCGCGTCGTCGACCTCGGCGGTGGGCAGGAAGCCGTCCATGATGCCGGCGACGTTGGCCAGCGCATCCACGCGGCCGCCGGCCGCGGCCATGATCCGGTCGATCACGGCGCCGTCGGACAGGTCGCCCGCGACGGTGACGAGCGCGTCGGTCGCGGCTTCGGCGGCGAAGTCCTCCAGCCGGTCGGTCAGGACGTCAACGGCAATCACCCGCGCGCCCTCGGCGAGCAGGCGGGTAGCCGTCGCTCGGCCGATCCCGGCGCCGGCGCCGGTAACGATGGCGGTCTGGTTGGCAAAACGACCTGCGATGGGTGGCGTGGGCATGGTGCTCCGTTCTGGTGGTGGTCCGGCCCGGATGCCAGACAAGCCGATCATCGAAAGGCCCTGTCTTTCAGGGGCCAAGGTCCTGGGTCAGCGGGCCATACGTCCTCTCTGGTCACCACGTAGAATTGCGCGGTGCCCGAGTTCAGCGCGGGGGAGCGGGATGCCGGCCTCGCTGCTTCCTACCGTATCCACCCCGTGTCGTTCGTTCGTCGCAGTGGGCGGATGAATCCTCGTCAGCAGCGCGCCTGGAGCGCCGACCGAGAGCGGTACGTCCTCGATGTGCCGCGTTCGGCCACCGACACGCTCGGCGTCGCCGGCACGTCGGTCGACCCGGACTTCATCTTCGACGCCGGAGCCGTCTTCGGGCGGGCCGCTGGGCTGGTGATGGAGATCGGTTCTGGGCAGGGCGAGGCGGTCGTGGCCGCCGCCGAGCGGGAGCCGGGGAGGGATTTCCTCGCGGTCGAGGTCTACCTGCCGGGGCTGGCCCAGACCGTGCTGCGGGCGGCCCGACTCGACCTGACCAACCTCCGCATCGCGCCCGCCGACGCCGCCCGCTGGCTGGCCACGGCGATGCCGCCCGACTCGGTCGACGAACTGTGGGTCTTCTTCCCGGACCCGTGGCACAAGCACCGCCATCACAAGCGGCGGCTCGTCTCGCCGTCGTTCGCCGCGCACGCCGCCCGCGTGCTGCGCGCGCCGAGCGGGGACCGACCGGGCGGCGTCCTGCGGCTGGCGACTGACTGGTCCGACTACGGCACCCGCATGCTCCAGGTCCTGTCCGCGGAGCCGGGATTGGTCAATGAGCACGGGCCGGGCGGCGTCGCGCCGCGATTCGCGGGGCGCGCGATGACCGGTTTCGAGCGCAAGGCCGGCGCGGCCGGCCGCGCGATCACCGAGTTGACCTTCCGCCGCCGGGCGTGACCCCTTGGCGGTGTGACCTGCCCGTGTGATCCGCTGATGTGACCTGCAAGCGTGATCTACGAGCGTGAGCAATCTGTGTGATGTCGATCACATTTGCCGAATTCGCCTTGGCAAGGGGAGTGGTCTACGGCACATTTGCCTCGGGTGACCTTCGCCCCGACCGCCGGGAATAGTGCATTCGCTGTACTCATGTTTGAATGTAGGTATCCGCCCGGTAGTCGCCGCCCGAGCCAACGGAGGCATCATGACTGAAACGGAGACCAGCGCTCGCCGGGCCGAGCGCTACCTTCAGATGCAGGGGTCCGCGGAGTTCGCCGAGTTGCGTCGGCGCTTTCGCCGGTTCGTCTTCCCGATGACGGCCGCGTTCCTCGCCTGGTACGTCGCCTACGTGCTGCTCGCGACCTACGCCCACGACTTCATGAACATCGCCGTCATCGGCAATCTCAGCATCGGCTTCGTTCTCGGCCTGGGACAGTTCGTCTCGACGTTCGCGATCACCGCGGCCTACGTTCGGTGGGCCAACCGGCGGCTGGACCCGGCCGCCGAGCGCCTGCGCCGGGATTTCGAGAGCGGCGAGGGCCAGGACGGGCGCGAGCCGGAACCCGACGACGCCGGGCCGGAACCGGCCCGTGCAGTGCCGGGTGGTCCTCATGAGCGGAGCGGGCGATGATCGCCCGGGGCGGCTTTGTCGCCGCCACCACGGAGACCGACGTCGGCAACCCCGTGGTCAACCTTGGGATCTTCCTCGCCTTCGTGATCGTCACGCTGGTGATCGTGCTGCGGGCCTCCCGGCAGAACACCTCGGCTGCCGAGTACTACGCCGGCGGGCGCAACTTCACCGGGCCGCAGAACGGGACAGCCATCGCGGGGGACTATCTGTCCGCGGCAAGCTTCCTCGGCATCTGCGGTGCAATCGCGATCAGCGGATACGACGGCCTGCTCTACTCGATCGGCTTTCTCGTCGCCTGGCTCGTCGCCCTCCTGCTGGTGGCCGAACTCCTGCGGAACACCGGCAAGTTCACGATGGCCGATGTGCTCTCCTTCCGCCTGCGGCAACGGCCCGTGCGCACCGCCGCCGCGCTGTCCACGCTCGCCGTCGTGTTCTTCTATCTGCTGGCCCAGATGGCCGGCGCGGGCGGGCTCGTTGCCTTGTTGCTCGGGATCTCCGGCGAGGCCGCGCAGGCGATCGTTGTGGTCGCCGTCGGCGCCCTGATGATCGTGTACGTCCTCATCGGCGGCATGAAGGGCACCACCTGGGTCCAGATCATCAAGGCCGCGCTGCTGATCGTCGGTGGGGCCGTCATGGCCACCTGGGTGCTCGCGAAGTTCGGCTTCAACCTCTCCGCGCTGCTGCAGGGTGCCGTCGACACGGCGAACGCGGGCGGCGCCAACGGACAGGCGCTCCTCGAGCCGGGGGCCAAGTACGGCGCAAGTGGCTTGACCAAGCTCGACTTCGTCTCGCTCGCCCTCGCCCTGGTGCTCGGCACGGCCGGCCTGCCGCACGTGCTGATGCGGTTCTACACCGTGCCCTCGGCCAAGGAGGCGCGCCGCTCGGTGGTGTGGGCGATCTGGCTGATCGGCATCTTTTACCTCTTCACGCTCGTGCTCGGGTACGGCGCCGGAGCGATCGTGGGTCCGGAGCGGATCGCGAGCGCCCCCGGCGGGGTGAACTCCGCGGCGCCGCTGTTGGCGTTCGAACTCGGTGGCGAACTGCTGCTCGGTTTCATCGCCGCCGTCGCGTTCGCGACCATCCTCGCCGTCGTCGCCGGGCTGACGATCACCGCCGCCGCGAGCTTTGCGCACGACATCTACGCCGGTGTCATCAAGCGCGGCGCCGTCAGCCCGCAGAAGGAGGTCCGCGTCGGGCGGATCACGGTGGTGGCGATCGGGCTGCTGGCGATCCTGGGCGGCATCTTCGCCCAGGGGCAGAACGTCGCGTTCCTGGTCGCGCTCGCCTTCGCCATCGCCGCCAGCGCCAACCTGCCCACCATCCTGCTGTCGCTGTTCTGGCCGCGGTTCAACACCTCGGGCGCGCTCTGGAGCATGTACGGCGGGCTGATCTCGTGCCTCGCGCTGATCGCGTTCTCACCGGTGGTCTCCGGAGGTCCGATCGACCCCGCCACCGGCAACTCGACGTCGATGATCAAGGACGCCTCGATCGACTTTGCGGTCTTCCCGCTCACCAACCCGGGAATTGTCTCGATCCCGCTCGCCTTCGCGTTGGCGGTCCTCGGCACCTACCTCGGCCGCCGGGCCGACGCGCGCAAGCAGGCCGAGATGGAGGTCCGGTCCCTCACCGGTGCCGGCGCCGAACGCGCCGTCGTCCACCACTAGATGATTGATTCCGGATCCCGAATCCCGCGCCGCACGAGGTAGAGCCGTAGCGCGCCCGACACGCCCGTCCGGCGACGCCACGGCTCTACCTCGGCCACGCCGGCTCTACCTGGGCGCGCGCCCGGCGACTGCCGCGCCCGCCGGTCGCCGCGCCCGCCGGTCGCCGCGCCCGCCCGCCCGC
>JAVBMU010000102.1:0-27080 GCA_031552185.1 Cellulomonadaceae bacterium
GGCGCCGCGGCGATCCGGGAAGTGCCGACACGCCGGTCAAACAAGCACCGAACAGCTGCGAGGTCCTGACTCGGCGCGCACGGGACTGACTCGGCGCGCACGGTCCTGACTCGGCGGTCCCCGGCGGCGGCCGGGGCAGCCCGGCGTGACGCGGATCACGTCGGCGAGCCGGCGCCGCGTCCGACGTCGGCGCGCGCCTCGTTGGCGCGTTGACCTGCGCGCGCGTCCGCCACGGAGCGCCGCCGCCCGAACCGCGTGGCCGGCCAGATAATGGATAAATGACAATCTTCCGACACGGGAATAGTATCGTCTCTTGAACTTTCTTTGACTCTCAACTAGATTCGTCGCAATAAAACGGGTTGCCTGTGGGCAGCTCCTCGCACAGCAAGCGGGAAATCGCACAGCAAGCGGGAAATCGCACAGCAAGCGGGAAATCGCGACGCGCACCCCGACGACGACTGCGCCGGGCCCGTGGCGAGCCGCGCGAAATCATCCGGACGGGGTTGCGCGGGGCCGTCATCGAATGACTCCTCACCGCGTGGAGTCGGTGAAGGGGTTGTGAAGGAAGGAGGCAGGGTGGCGATCGAACCCGTCGGACGCCGGACGCAGCGCACCGCGCTGTGCTCCCCGCTGCGTCATACGGCAACGTTGGGCTCGCTCAACTGCTGGCTCTGCGGGGCGGGGCCGTTCACCGAGTGCGATGTCGTCGCGCACCAAGCCTACGCCAACTCCTTATTCTCATGTACCGCCTGCGGCGCCGAGGCAGGCGACGTCTGCGCGCCCAAGTGCTCGGCGGCAAACACCGTGCTGGATGCGCTGAGCGCGGTGCACGCACTCTGATCGGCGCCGGCCCCCTCTGCGCCCCGGGCGTCGGCGCTCGGGCCGGCCGCGGGCGTCGGTGTCACGATCGTGCCACGGTGGAGCGGTGGCGCGGTCCGGATCACCCGCGCCGCCAGGACGGCTACGGGACGGGGGTGGGGGGTGGCCCGACGCTCGGCCGGTCTCCTGCTCTATCGCCGCACGGCCGCCGGCCTCGAAGTCCTGTTGGGCCATCCCGGTGGTCCACTGTGGGCGCGCCGCGACGGCGGTGCGTGGAGCATCCCGAAGGGTGAACTCGAACCGGGCGAGGACGCCTACGCGGCGGCCCTGCGGGAGTTCGCCGAGGAGTTGGGGTTCGCCCCGCCGGTCGCGGTAGAGCCGGACCTGGACCTCGGGACCGTGCGTCAACGCGGGGGCAAGGACGTGCTCGCCTGGGCGCGGCGCGGCGACGCCGAGGTCACCGCGATCGTGAGCAATACGTTCGAGCTGGAGTGGCCGCCCCGTTCCGGTCGGTTCGGACAGTATCCGGAGCTTGATCGCGCGGCCTGGTTCCCCATCGCCGCAGCCCGGACGGCGATCAACCCCGCTCAGGCCGAGTTGCTCGACCGGCTCGAGGCGGCCCTGGACGCGGACCCGACCGGCCGCGCGCGTCAAATGTGACACATTTCACATGTGGACGCTCGCGCGAATGCCCGCTGCGGTGATTCCCTGTTTTCTCAGGAGATATCTCTCGGAATTCCTGCCGGCGTCGTGAGGGCGGCGGCGAGGCCCGGATCCCACGGTCGTTCGGTGCCGATAGTTGCGCGGTAATTGGCCGGCCCGTGCGCCCCCGAGAGCCCGGGAGCGTTGATACTCCGCGCCTGGTCAGCCCCAATCGGGACTTTATGCCCTGCCATGTGACCAAAGGCCTATGTTACTTCTTTATCCCCGACCCATAGTGTTCGGACGCCCTGAAACATTCACGAACGGAGATTCCGCCGATGGCTGCCGACGCTGAAGTCGCCTCGCCACTGACGGTGAGCAGGGATGCTCGCCGATCGATCGACAACTGGGACCCCAGCGACCCGCGCCGCTGGAGTTCGCGCATCGCGTGGACGACGCTGTGGGTCACCACGTTCAACCTCATCCTCGGCTTCATCATCTGGTACCTGCCGGGCGCCCTCATCCCCACGCTCAGCGGCGTGAACGGCTGGAACCTGACCGACTCGCAGTCGTACTGGCTCCTTGCCATGCCCGGCCTCAGCGGTGGCGCCCTGCGGATCCTGTGGATGATCCTCCCGCCCATCGTGGGCACCCGGCGCCTCGTGACGCTCTCCGCGCTGCTCCTGATCATCCCCTTCATCGGCTGGACCTGGGTGGTCACCCTGCCCGAGCAGCCGTCGATGGTCCTTCTCTTCGCGCTCGCCCTCGCGGCCGGCATCGGTGGTGGCGTCTTCTCCGGCTACATGCCGTCGACGTCGTACTTCTTCCCCAAGAGCAAGCAGGGCGTCGCGCTCGGCCTCCAGGCCGGCATCGGTAACTTCGGCGTCTCGGTGGTCCAGTTCGTGGTGCCGTGGGTCATCGGCTTCGGCATGTTCGGGCTCGGCGGCCAGGTCGTCGACCACCTCAAGGACCCGAAGAACAAGGGCGCGTTCAAGCCGGCGAAGGAGTACTGGCTGCAGAACCCGGGCCTGGTTTTCATCCCGTTCGCCATCGTCGCCCTCCTGCTCGCCTGGACGCTGCTGAAGTCCGTGCCGGTCAAGGCGAACATCCGCCAGCAGTTCGACATCTTCGGCAACAAGCACACCTGGTTCATGACGCTCGAGTACGTTCTGACCTTCGGCATCTTCTCCGGCCTCGCCGCCTCGTTCGGCATGCTCCTGAAGACGCAGTACGGGCCGGACTACCTGAAGTACGTGTTCCTCGGGGCCTTCGTCGGCTCGGTCGCCCGCATCCTGTGGGGGCCGCTTTGTGACCGGTTCGGGGGGGCGATCTGGACTGTCATCTCCGGCCTGGGCATCGCGGCGTCGGCAGCGGTGGTCCTGGCGGCCTACCTGGCGGCGCCCAAGGACGAGCCGCCGAGCCTGCACCAGTTCATGGCCGGCATGATCGCGGTGTTCTTCTTCGCGGGCGTCGGCAACGCGGCCACGTTCAAGCAGATGCCGATGATCTTCCCGGCCCGCGAGGCCGGCGGCGTGATCGGCTGGACCGCGGCGATCGCGGCCTTCGGCCCGTTCATGTTCAACGTGTCGTTCGACCAGTTCCCGAAGGCAGCGGTCTTCGGCTTCGTCGTCGTGTACGCGCTCTTCTGCGCCGCGCTGGCCTGGTGGTACTACGCCCGGCCGAATGCGGAGGCCAAGAGCTAGTCGCTCGAACGAGGTCCGGACGGAGAGGGACGAGAACGGTGGGTCAGCGGGACAGGTGTCGACTCGTCGTACGAGTCGTCGATGACGCCGAGGTGGACGACGCAGCGATGGTCGCCCGCCAGCGGTTCGGCGCCGTCGGCGCGTCGGGTCGAGCCGAGTTCGGCCAGCGTCCCGTTGACCATGCCCAGATGGAGCGCACACACCGCATCGGTCGCAATCAGGGCCGTCTCGATGAACGGGCAGTTGTGCAGCACGAGCGTGTTGGCGTCCCCGGCGCCCGTCTTTGCGGCGGGCGGCTCGGGGGCAAACCACAGCGCATCCATCTTGCCGATCAGCCGATCGAGGACTTCCTGCTCGGTGTAGGTCTCGCCCGGTGGGGGCGGATCAGTGATGATTCGCCCCCACCGGCGGCCGACGCCGGACAGGACTCTTGGCGCGTCCGGAACCTCATCGATCATGGCGGCGGCCAGATGCTCGGCAAGGAGCCGGTATCCCTGCGCCCGCTCATGGGTCTGGTTCGGCAGCGTCCCCATGTAGAGGATCTTCGGCCGACCTCTGGTCTCCCGGTCCTGTTGGGTGCGCTCGGCCAGGCCGGCGTCCACCAATGCCTCGAGGTGATACCGGGCCGCGTTGACATGCAGGCCGACTCGCTCGGCGACCTCCGCAACCGACAAGGCGACCTTGGAGTCGCGCAACAACAGGATGATGTGCGTGCGGCGACCACCATGGTCCGAACGCCCCGTCGTCCCGTCATAGCCCACCCGTCCGCGTGGCCTGGGCATATTCCCACCCTTCCTGGAGCAATTCCGCGACTGCCGTCGGGAACCCCCTGGATTGACCCTATCTCTCCGGTGCTCGTGATGAGGAGAACCCTGGATGACTTCGCAAGCCCCATCGGCGTCGGGCCCGATGGCGTTACCTACGCCCACCGGGCCACCCCGACTCTCCGCGGCCACGGCCGCCCTCCTGGCCACCCGCGGTCGCCTGCGCGGCTCCGAGGTGCTGGCAGGCGCTCATGCCGTTATCGAGACGGATGCCTCTGTTGCTGACAGGTTCTACCGCGACCGGTGGGCGCATGACAAGATCGTGCGCTCGACGCACGGCGTCAACTGCACCGGTTCGTGCGCGTGGGACGTGTACGTCAAGGACGGTCTGATCACCTGGGAGCACCAGGGACTGGACTATCCGACGACGGGGCCGGACAGCCCGGAGTACGAGCCGCGCGGTTGCCCGCGCGGCGCGTCGTTCTCGTGGTACACCTACAACCCGGGCCGCGTCCGCTACCCGTACGTCCGAGGCGTCCTGATCGACATGTTCACCGAGGCGCGCGATCGCCTCGGTGACCCGGTGGCGGCGTGGGCGGAGATCGTCTCCAGCCCGCTGAAGGCCACGCTGTACAAGACGGCCCGGGGCCGCGGCGGCTTCGTTCGCGCGGACTGGGATCTTGCGCTCGAGATCATGGCCGCCGCGCACGTGCACACGATCAAGGAGTTCGGCCCGGACCGTTGCGTCGGCTTCACCCCGATCCCGGCGATGTCGATGACGAGCTTCGCCGCCGGGACGCGGTTCCTGTCGATGATCGGCGGCACGCTGCTCAGCTTCTACGACTGGTACGCGGACCTGCCGCCCGCGAGCCCGCAGATCTGGGGCGACCAGACCGACGTGCCCGAGTCCGGCGACTGGTGGAACTCGACCTACCTGATGATGTGGGGCTCCAACGTCCCGGTCACCCGGACCCCCGACGCGCACTTCCTGACCGAGGTGCGCTACAAGGGCACCAAGGTGGTCACGGTCTCCCCGGACTACGCGGACAACGTGAAGTTCGCCGACGACTGGCTCGCCCCGGCCCCCGGCACCGACGGTGCACTCGCCCAGGCGATGGGTCACGTCATCCTGACGGAGTTCTACCGTGACCGCCAAGTGCCTCAGTTCGAGGACTATGTGCGCCGGTTCACCGACTCGGCCTTCCTGGTTACCCTGGATGCGGTCGACGCGGACGCCGACGGCGGCCCCCGGCTGCGGCCGGGCAAGTTCCTCACGGCCGACGCGGTCGGCCACGCGACCGGCGCCACCGGCGCCCGGCCGGAATTCCGGCCGGTCGTGCTCGACGCCGCAACCGGCCTGATCACGGTCCCGAACGGCACGCTCGCGGACCGGTGGACGGACGACGGCGTCGGGCGCTGGAACCTGGAGCTCGGCGACGTGGAGCCCACCCTGAGCCTGCTCGGGGTCAGCAACGGGATGGCCCGGGCGGAGGGCGTGGAGGTCGAACTGCCCCGGTTCGACGTCGGCGGCACCGAGGGCGGCGGCTCGATTCGGCGCGGCGTCCCCGCGATCCGGGTCGGCGACCGGCTGGTCACCACGGTCTTTGACCTGCTGATGGCGCAGTACGGCGTCGCCCGGCCGGGCCTGCCCGGCCGCTGGGCGGCCGACTACGACGACGTCGAATGCCCGGGCACGCCCGCCTGGCAGGAAGCCATCACCGGCGTCCCCGCGAAGCACTGCGCGCAGATCGCGCGGGAGTTCGCCCGCAACGCCGAGGTCAGCGGCGGCCGCTCGATGGTGATCCTCGGCGCCGGCGTGAACCACTGGTACCACGCGGACACGATCTACCGGTCGATCATCGCGCTGCTCACGCTCACCGGCTGCCAGGGCGTCAACGGCGGCGGCTGGGCGCACTACGTCGGGCAGGAGAAGGCCCGGCCGGTCACCGGTCAGCAGCACATGTCGTTCGCGCTGGACTGGCAGCGCCCGACCCGGCACATGACCAGCACGTCGTTCTGGTTCACGGCCACCGACCAGTGGCGGTACGAGGGCTTCGGGGCCGACGAACTGATCACCCCGGCCGGCCCCGGCGCGTTGGCCGACCGCCGGTCCATGATGGACTGCCTCGCGCAGGCCGCCCGGCTCGGCTGGACGCCGTCGCACCCCGGGTTCAACCGGAACCCGCTCGACCTGTGTGACGAGGCCAAGGCGGCCGGCGTGCCGGTGCCGGAGCACATCGTCTCCCAGTTGCGCAGCGGCGAACTGCGGTTCGCCGTCGAGGACCCGGACGACCCGGCGAACTTCCCCCGGGTCCTGACCATCTGGCGGGCCAACCTGATCGGGAACTCGGCGAAGGGCAACGAGTACTTCATCGAACACCTGCTCGGTGCGGACAGCGCGCTGCGCGCCCACGAGACGCCGCCAGAGCGGCGCCCGCAGGACGTCGTCTGGCGGGAGGAAGGTGCCCGCGGCAAGCTCGACCTGCTCACGAACATCGACTTCCGGATGACGTCGACGTCCTTGTTCGCGGACATCGTGCTGCCGGCGGCGACGTGGTACGAGAAGCAGGACATCTCCACCACGGACATGCACCCCTACGTGCACGCGCTGAACGCGGCGATCCCGCCGCCGTGGCAGGCCCGCAGCGACTGGGACGCCTTCACCGCGCTCGCGGACAAGGTCGGCGAGCTGTCCCGCGGTCGGCTGGACACTCGCACGGACGTGATCGCGGCGCCGCTGACCACGGACACGCCGGACGAGATGGCGCAGCCGCACGGCGTCGTCCTGGACTGGAAGCACGGGGAATGCGAACCGATCCCCGGGGTGACCATGCCCCGGCTGGCCGTGATCGAACGGGACTACACCGCCGTCGGCGAGAAGATGCGCGCCGTCGGGCCGCTGCTGGCCAAGGTCGGCACGACGACCAAGGGCGTCACCGTGATGCCGACGTCGGCGCTCGAGTACCTGGCCAAGACCAACGGTGTGCGCACCGAGGGGGTCGCCGCCGGGCTGCCGGCGCTCGACACCGCGGCGCACATGAGCGACGCGATCCTGGCGCTGTCCGGCGTCAGCAACGGCGCCATCGCCG
This sequence comes from Cellulomonadaceae bacterium, assembly GCA_031552185.1. Lineage (GTDB taxonomy): Bacteria > Actinomycetota > Actinomycetes > Actinomycetales > Cellulomonadaceae > JAVBMU01. The sequence goes on from JAVBMU010000102.1 coordinate 7,018, forward strand.
AGGCCGGCTTCAAGTTCATGGAGAAGCGGACCGGCACCAGACTCGCCGACCTGGTCGGGGAGAACACCGAGGGCCAGATCACGTTCGCCCAGACGCTGGAGGGCCCGCAGCCGGTCTTCACCTCGCCCGAGTGGTCCGGCTCGGAGACCGGCGGACGGCGATACTCGCCGTTCACGATCAACGTCGAGCGGTCGAAGCCCTGGCACACCCTCACCGGGCGCCAGCACTTCTACCTGGATCACGACTGGATGGCCGAACTCGGTGAACTCATGCCGGTCTACCGGGGTCCGCTGGACATGGCCCGGCACTTCGGCGAGCAGGGCTTCACCGACGCGGGTGGGGCGGCGGTCACCGTGCGGTACCTGACGCCGCACTCCAAGTGGTCCATGCACTCGCAGTTCCAGGACAACCCGTACATGCTCGCGTTGTTCCGCGGCGGGCCGACGATCTGGATGTCGGAGGCGGACGCCGCGAAGGCGGGGATCAAGGACAACGACTGGATCGAGGCTGTGAACCGCAACGGCGTCGTCGTCGCGCGGGCGGTGGTCACCCACCGGATGCCCACCGGCACCGTCTACATGTACCACTCGAAGGACCGCAACATCGACGTTCCGAAGGCCGAGGCGTCGGGTAAGCGCGGCGGTATCCACAACGCCCTGACCGCCATCCTGCTCAAGCCGACGCACTTGCTCGGCGGGTACGGACAGCTCACCTACGCCTTCAACTACTACGGGCCGACGGGCAACCAGCGCGATGAGATCACCGTCATCCGTCGCCGCAGCCAGGAGGTGGAGTACTGATGCGCATCATGGCGCAAGTCGCGATGGTGATGAACCTCGATAAGTGCATCGGGTGCCACACCTGCTCGGTGACCTGCAAGCAGACCTGGACGAACCGCGACGGCGTCGAGTACGTCTGGTTCAACAACGTCGAGACGAAGCCGGGCATCGGCTATCCCAAGGCATACGAGGACCAGGAGCGCTGGCGCGGCGGCTGGGAGCTGGACGGCAAGGGGCGGCTCCGGCTGCGGCAGGGCGGGCGGCTGCGCCGGCTCGCCTCGATCTTCGCCGGCCCGTCCGTGCCGACGCTCGACGACTACTACGAGCCGGCCACGTACGACTACGACACGCTGCTGAACGCGCCCGCGGACTCGCCGCGGGTGCCGGTCGCCCGGCCGCGCAGCGCGATCACGGGCCGGGAGATGAAGATCGAGTGGGGGCCGAACTGGGACGACGACCTGGCCGGCTCACCCGAGATCGCGCCCCGGGACCCGAACCTCGCCGGCCTGGCCGAGGAGGTGAAACTGAGCTTCGAGAAGACGTTCATGTTCCATCTGCCGCGGATCTGCGAGCACTGCCTCAACCCCGCCTGTGTCTCCGCCTGCCCGTCGTCGGCGATGTACAAGCGGGCCGAGGACGGCATCGTGCTGGTGGACCAGGACAAGTGCCGCGGCTGGCGGGCCTGCGTGTCCGCCTGCCCGTACAAGAAGGTCTACCTCAACCACCGCACCGGCAAGGCCGAGAAGTGCACGTTCTGCTACCCGCGGATCGAGGCCGGGCTGCCGACGGTGTGCGCGGAGACCTGCGTCGGGCGGCTGCGGTACGTCGGCATCGTGCTCTACGACGCCGACCGGACCGCCGCCGCGGCGGCGACCACGGACCCGGCCGACCTGCTCGACGCCCAGCGGGCGATGTTCTGCGACCCCAACGACCCCGAGGTGGTCGCGGCCGCCCGGGCGGCCGGCATCGCCGAGGACTGGATCGACGCCGCCCGGCGCTCGCCGGTCTGGGCGTTGATCTCGCGCTTCAAGGTCGCGCTCCCGCTGCACCCCGAGTACCGGACGCTGCCCATGGTCTGGTACGTGCCGCCGCTGTCCCCGGTACTCGACGCGACGACGGCGCTGGGCGGGGACAACGCGGACGCGGATGACATCTTCCACGCCGTGACCTCGATGCGGATCCCGATGGCGTACCTCGCCTCGGTCTTCACCGCGGGCGACGTCGACGTCATCGCGGGGGTGCTGATGCGGCTCGCGGCGATGCGCGACCACATGCGCCGCCGGACCCTGGACGGCGCGGCGGACGAGGAACTGCTGGCCCGGGCGGGGTTGAGTGCCAAGGACGCGGAGGACCTGTACCGCCTGCTGGCCATCGCCAAGATGGCCGACCGGTACGTCATCCCGGCCGCGCACAAGGAAGACGCCGCGCAGTTGGCGTCCTGGGCGTCCGGGTGCTCGCTCGACGGCCCGGGCGGACCGGGGATGACCGCTACCGCGACCCGTGGCGGCGTGGTGCCGGTGGCCCTGCAGACCCGGCGGCCGAGGTGAGTCGCCGAGCGCACGGTCGGCCCGAGGTTCCCGGCCGGGCCGACGCCCTGGCGCTGGCCGCGGTCCTGCTCGCGTACCCGGACGACGGGTTCTACGCCGACGCCGAGCGGATCGGGACGGCGCTGGCCGCCCTGCCCGACTCAGCGGCGGCGGAGCACCTGCGGCGGTTCTGGCGCGCGTTCGGCGCCTGGAGCCCGGCCGAGGCGAGGGCGCAGTACGTGGAGACGTTCGACCTGCGGCGGACCTCCAGCCTGCACCTGAGCTACTACCTGCACGGGGACACCCGGCGCCGGGGGATGGCCCTGCTTGCGCTCAAGCAGCGCTACCGCGCGCACGGCTACGTGCCGCCGGAGGACGAACTGCCCGACTACCTGCCGCTCGCGCTCGAGTTCGCCGCGTTGCGCGGGGCGGGGCCCGGCGAGGCGCCGTTGCGCGTGCACCGGGCCGGCCTCGAACTCATTCGCACGACCCTGGTCGAGCGGCGCTCGCCGTACGTCGAGGTCCTCGACGCGATCTGCGCGGTCCTCGGGCCGGCCTCCGATCGGCACGCCGCGCAGGCGGCGCTGATCGCGGCCCAAGGGCCGGCTCAGGAGGAGGTCGGCCTGACGCCGGACTTCCTCGACATCGAGAGTTGCCCGCCGTCGGGCGTGCGCGGAACCATCCGGAAAGGATCCTGACCCATGGACACGTTCGCCTTCGTGGCGCTGCCCTACGCGTGCCTGGCGGTGTTCATCGTCGGTCACGTGTGGCGGTACCGGACTGACCAGTTCGGCTGGACCAGCCGGACGAGCCAGGTGCTGGAGAAGAAGTGGCTGCACGCCGGGTCGCCGCTGTTCCATTTCGGTGCGCTGTTCGCGATCCTCGGCCACGCGGTCGGGCTGCTGGTGCCCGCGAGTTGGACCAAGGCCATCGGGCTGTCGCCCGACACCTACCACGCCATGTCCATCACGGGCGGGGTGATCGCCGGGGTGATGCTCTGCTCCGGCCTGGTGATCCTGTTGCTGCGGCGGTTCTACATCTCCGAGCGGGTGCGGTTGGCCACCACGCGAATGGACCGCGTGCTCTATGTGCTGCTCACCGTGGAGATCCTGCTCGGGATGTGGCAGACGGTCGCCATCAACGTGTTCGGCACGCATTTCGATTACCGCGACACGCTCTCCGTCTGGTTCCGTGACATCTTCTTGTTCCGGCCCGACGTCGCGACTGTCGCCGACGTGCCGATGATCTTCAAGATCCACAGCCTGCTCGGCTTTGCGATCATCGGGATCTGGCCGTTTACCCGGCTCGTGCACGTGTGGTCGGTGCCCGTCGCCTACCTCGCCCGCCCGTACCTGGTGTACCGACGCCGTCCCCAGGCGGTGGGCGCGGGGCGCTGACGGACGGTTCGGAGCGCCGGCCGGGTCTGCGGAGCGCCGGCCGGGTCTGATCCGGTTCGCTCGAGACGACGGGTGGTGGGCTGTCGGGGCGCCCACCACCCGTTCTCGTGTGCGCCGACCCCAAAAACCTCTATCTCGTCCACAATTCCGCTCACCCAGCTAGCGGGCGAGGATCGACATGGCCGCACCCGCCCCGACGATCAGGTACGGACCGAAGGAAATCGTGGTGTGCCGGGTGGCCCGGCCGCCGGCGATGAGGATCAGCCCGACGGCCGCCGCCAGCACGTTGGCGATGAGAATGCCCGCCAGCACGGCCGACCAACTCGTCCAGCCCAAGTATCCGCCGAGCAGCCCGGCGAGCTTCACGTCGCCGAACCCCAAGCCGGTAGGGCGGGCCACGGCAAGTAGGAAATACGCGCCGAAGAGCGCCAGGCCGCCGAGGGCCGCTCGCGCCAGGTCGGTCCAGCGGTCGTCGGCCGCCGCCGCCACGGTGAGCAGCGCCGCCGCGATCGGATAGGAAGGCAGCACGACGGCGTTGGGCAGCCGATGCGTACGTGCGTCCACGACCGCCAGCGCGGCCCCCGCCACGGCGAGGTACAGGTAGGCCGGCGTCACCCATCCGCGCGGGACGAGCAGCAGCGCCCAGGCGGCCGACGCCGCGGCAACGACCGCGATCGGCATCGCGTGCGACGCCCAGTCGTGCGCACGGCGGGGCGCCGGCTCCGCCCCGACCACGTGCGGTACCGATTGGTCGAGCTCGCCCATCTCGGTCATCTCGGTCATCTCGGTAAGTATGTCGCACCGTCCGACGCGGCGGCGGGGCGGTCGCCCCGCCGCCCCGCCGCCCTACTTGGTCAGCTCGTGCGCCATCTCCTCGAAGCAGGCGACGTAGGCGTCGATGGCCTCGTCGGTGTGCGTCACGGAGAGGGTCCACTCCTCCTCGCGGCCCGGCGTCATGAAGATGCCGCGGTTGAGGTTGAACAACCAGGCCAGGTCGCTCAGGGGCACGTTCTGGTTCGCCTTGTAGGTCTCGTAGTCCACGATCTTCACCGGCGAGAACGTCACGCAGCCCTTGGATGCGACGCCGACGGCGTAGCCGGACAGGTCGTACTTCTCGATGACCTCGCTGCAACCGGTGAGGATCCGGTCGTTGAGCTCGTCCAGCCGGCGGTAGGCGGCCGGGGTGAGTACCTCGGTGAGCGAGGCCCGGGCGGCGGCCATGCCGAGGGGGTTCCCGTTGTAGGTCCCCACCTGGTACACGCGACCGTCCTCGACCACGCTCATGACCTCCTCGGTGCCGCCGATCGCCCCGGTCGGTAGGCCCCCGCCGAGACCCTTGGCGAGCGTGACCAGGTCCGGCTGGACGCCGAACCGCTCGGTCGCGCCGCCGGCGGCGATGCACAGGCCGGTCTTGACCTCATCGAAGATCAGGACGATGCCGTGCCGCGCGGTGATCTCGCGAACCGCCTCGAGGTAGCCGGGCTCGGGCAGGACGACGCCGAGGTTCATCATGGCCGCCTCCATGATGACGCAGGCGGGCTTGCGCCCCTCCTCGGTCAGCTTGACGATCCGCCGCTCCATGGCGCCGGCGTCGTTGAACGGCACGGCGATGGTCATGTCGACGGTGGACTGCGGGATGCCGGCCCCGTAGGCGAGCGAGGCGTAGTTCTCCCGGTCGCCGATCTTGTCGTACTCGACCCCGATCGACACCATCACGGTGTCGTGGTGGCCGTGGTAGGAGCCGAAGATCTTCAGCACGGTGTCCCGGCCCGTGAATCCGCGGGCGATGCGGATGGCGTCCATGGTCGATTCCGACCCGGAGTTGGTGTAGCGCCACTTCGGCAGGTTCCAGCGGCGGGCGAGTTCGTTCCCGACGGCGATCGCGTCCTCGGTCGGCGCGGCGAAGTGCGTCCCGCGGGGGTAGCGGGCGGCAATGGCGCGGCCGATCGCCGGGTGGGCGTGGCCCTGGACCATCGAGCCGAATCCGTTGTGGAAGTCGAACATCTCGTTACCGTCCACGTCCCACACGCGGCAGCCGTCGCCCCGCTCGAGGTACAGCGGCCACGGGTCGCGCAGCTGGTAGGACGAGGCGACGCCGCCCGAGAGGTGCTCGTGCGCGCGCTGGTACATCTCCGCGGAGCCGTGGGTGCGCTCGTTCAGGCGCATGGCCTCGCGCTCGGTGAGGTCCGCGATGCGACGGGGATCGATCTGTACAGCCATGGGGTTTCCTTCCGTTCGGGCCGGCCGCGGCTCGGCGGTGCGTGCGCGGGCCTTGCGGGGTGGATCGGGCTGGATCAGGGGTACAGGCCGCGGATCCGGTGGGCGTCGGCCACGCGCTGGACGGCGATGACGAGGGCCGCGTCGCGCATGGAGATCTGGTCCGACCGGGCCAGGTCGGCGACCGCCCGGTAGGCGGCGAGCATCCGGTGTTCGAGCCGGTGGTCGATCTCCTCGGCGGTCCACCAGTAGGTCTGGTTCGCCTGCGCCCACTCGAAGTAGGAGACGACGACGCCGCCCGCGTTGGCCAGGATGTCCGGCAGGACCGTGATCCCCCGTGCCTGCAGGACGGCGTCCCCGGCCGTCGTCGTCGGACCGTTGGCGCCCTCGGCGATCCACCGGGCCTTGACCTGCTGCGCGGTGTGCTCGTCCAGGACCCCCTCGATCGCGGCGGGCACCAGGACGTCGACGTCGAGGAAGAGCAGGTTGTCCCGCTCGTCCGGGTCGGCGCCGGCGAAGCCGACCACGGTGCCCGTGCTCGCGACGTGCCGCATCAGGGCGGGCACGTCGATGCCGTCGTCGCGCCGGATCGCGCCGAACTCGTCGCTGACGGCCCGCACGGTGGCGCCGTGCCGGTGGAAGATCTCCGCCGCGTAGGACCCGACCTTGCCGAAGCCCTGCACGGCGACGGAGACGTCCGACAGGGACAGCCCTTCGTCGGCGAGCGCCGCCGCCGTGGTGTGCACCACGCCCGCCGACGTCGCCTCCGCGCGGCCCAGCGAGCCGCCGATCGCCAGGGGCTTGCCGGTGACCACGCCGGGAATGGTGTACCCCGTGTTCACCGAGAAGGTATCCATCATCCAGGCCATGGTCTGGTCGTCGGTCCCGACATCGGGGGCGGGGATGTCGGTCGCCGGCCCGAGCACGGGCATCAGTTCCGACGTGTACCGACGGGTGACTCGTTCGAGTTCCGGGAGGGAGTATGCCCGAGGGTCGAGCGTCACCCCGCCCTTGGCGCCGCCGTAGGGGATGTCGACCACGGCACACTTCCACGTCATCCACATCGCCAGCGCCCGAACCTCGTTGAGGTCGACCTTCGGGTGGAACCGGACGCCTCCCTTGCCGGGCCCGCGCGAGACGTTGTGCTGCACCCGGTACCCGTGCAGGACCGCGATCTCGCCGTCGTCCCGCCGCAGCGGGACGGCGACGCTCACCTCCCGGCGCGGGGTGGCGAGCATCTTGTGCAGTCCGTCGTCGTAGCCGAGGTGCGCGACGGCGCCGGCGAGCTGGGTGAGGGCGGTACCGAGCGGGGAGCCGGGCGGGTAGCCGTTGCCGGGAATCGTCGGGCCCCGGTTGGTGTCGCCGGCCACGCCGGTCGAGTCGGTGGTCATGATCCTCCTGTGCCTTTCCTGGTGCTGTGCCTTCGTGGTGCGTGGTGTTTCGATTGTGGGACTCGCCGGCGGCCGTTCACTCGGCCAGGGCGGCGTCGGCCTCGTGGACGTCGCCCGCGACGCCCCGGGGCAGGACGGCGCCGGTGAAGAACTGCGGCCGGATGATCTTCTGCAACACCATCAGGATGATCCCGATGGCGATGATGGCGATGGTCAGGACGAAGACCAGGCCGACCCCGAGGACGGCCGAGCCGGAACCGAAGTCCGGGTCGAGCGAATCCCAGGTGACCTTGACGAAGATGCCCAGCAACATCAGCCCGCCCAGCAGCGGGAAGAGGAACTGGAAGAAGGCGTTGCGCACGCTCGTGAACCACTGCCGGCGGAAATACCAGACGGCGGCCGCCGCGGTGAGGCCGTAGTAGAAGCAGACCATGGCGCCGAGCGTCGTGACGGTGTCCCAGAGCACGTTCGTCGAGACGATCCGCATCACCGTGTAGAAGACGGAGGTGACGACGGCGGAGGCGATCGTCGCGAAACCGGGGGTGAAGAACCGCGGGTGCACACGGGCGAACACGCGCGGGATCGCACCGTAGTGACCCATCGCGAGCAGGGTGCGGGCCGGCGAGACGAAGGTCGACTGCAGGGAGGCGGCGGAGGAGGTGAGCACCGCCAGCGAGACGATGATCCCCAGTCCGCCGAGCACCGGCCCGGCGAGGTGGAAGAAGACGTTGTCGGCGATGTCCGGGTTCGCCAGTCCGCTGCCGGAGGTGCCGATGCCCGCAAAACTCATCAGGCCGAGCGTGAGGAACATGTAGACCGCCATGATCGTCACGATCGTGAGCGTAGCGGCCCGGCCCGGCGTCGTGTGGGAGCCCTTGGTCTCCTCGTTCATGGTCATTGTGACGTCCCAGCCCCAGAAGACGAAGACGGACACCGACAGGCCGGCCACCAGGGCGGTGAAGGAGGTGACCTCGAACGGATTGAACCAGGACAGGGAGATCGGGGTGTGGTTCGGCGCGTCGCCGGTGATCCCCTTCCAGAGCGCCACGCCGCCGAAGAGCGCGATCGCCAAGAGCTGGAAGCTGACCAGCACGTACTGCACCCGCTGGGTGGTCTGCATGTCCCGGTAGGAGATTGCGGTCGCCGCGAACACGAAGGCGAGGCAGGTCACGACGTTGACCAGCGTGTTCGAGGTGAGGTCCGCGATCGAGTCGTTGCCGACGATCTGGGACAACGCCAGGTAGAAGAAGTCGACCGCGATGCCGGCGAGATTGGACAGCACAATGATGGTCGCCGCCACGAGGCCCCAACCGGCCAGCCAGCCGACCCACGGCCCGAAGGCCCGCGTCGCCCACGTGAAGCTCGTCCCGCTGTCCGGCATCCGCTTGTTCAGCTCGCGGTAGGCGAAGGCAACCAGGAGCATCGGTAGGAAACCGACCAGGAACGTCGCCGGCACCTGGAGTCCGACCTCGGAAACCGTCGGCCCGAGCGATGCGGTCAGCGTGTAGGCGGGCGCGATGCAGGAGATGCCGATGACGACAGCACCGAGCAGGCCCACCGCGCCGGCGCCCAGGCCCTTCGCAGACAGGCCGGACTGGGCCGGGGCTGCCCCGCCCGGAACGGATCGAATCTCGGGCGCGCTCATTGCTCCTCCTCCTGCGTCCCGTCGCCGGGCTTTCGGCTCGGGACCACGACGAGCGGGACGGGCAGCACCCGCATGACCTTGGTCGCCGTCGAACCGAGGAACAGGCGGCGGGGCTGGGCGAGGCGACTGGACCCGACCAGGGCGAGCTCGGTCGGCTCCCAGTCGGTGGCCCGGACGGCGTCCTCGATGCTGCTGCCCGCGCCCGTGATGGTGGTGACCGGGGTGTCGAGTTCCTCCTCCGCCCGGGCCGCCGCGGCGGCGACCGCGCCGTCGACGTCGGCGTCCGCGCGCAGGCGGTCCAGGGTCACCAGGGAGACAATCCGCAGCGGCGCGGACCGCCGGCGCGCCACGTCGATCGCCTCCTCGATCAGGTGCCGGCGCCCCGGGCGGGTGCCGAGGAAGCAGGTGACCCGGGTGACCGGTTCCTTGCGCAGCGCGACCTGGGTGCCCTCGGGCGCGACGGCGATCGGACGGGTGCAGGTGTGCAGCAGCGACCCGGAGACGGCGCCGGGACTGATCTGACCGAGTGGATTGCGTTTCGCGCCGACGACGAGCAGGCGGGCATCGGGTTCGAGCGCGGCCAGCAGGGCGGCCGGCGCCGAATCCGAGCGCACCAGCGTGAGCCGGGCGGTCAGGGCCGGGTCGATAGCCGCCTCCGCGCGCCGCAGCCACTGCCGCGCCTGCGCGTCGACGTAGCGGTCGTAGGTCGCGTCCGGCGGGGTGAGGCCGGCGGGCAGGTCCGGAATGACCAGCACGACGTCGAGCGTCGCGTTGGGCCGACGGGCGAGGCGTTCGCCCAACGCGAGGGCGTCATGCCCCGCGGGGGTGTCGGTATAGCCGACGACATATCGCATAGGTACCGCCTTCGTTGGTGGTCCGATGGTCAGGTGCCCCCTGGCTCGGGTCCGGCCGGCTCGTCGGGCGGAGTCAGTCCAGACTGGACAGGACGTGCTTGATCCGGGTGTAGTCCTCGAAGCCGTAGGAGGACAGGTCCTTGCCGAAGCCGGACCGCTTGAACCCGCCGTGCGGCATCTCGGCCGTGAGCAGGATGTGGGTGTTGATCCAGACCGCGCCGAAGTCCAGGTCCCGGGCGAGCCGCAGCGCCCGGGCGTGGTCCCGGGTCCAGACGCTGGACGCCAGCCCGTACTCGACGTCGTTGGCCATGTCGACGGCCTCGGCCTCGGTCGAGAACGGCTGCACGGTGATGACCGGGCCGAAGACCTCGCGCTGCACGATGTCGTCGTCCTGGCGCACGCCCGTGACGACGGTCGGCGCGAAGTAGTAGCCCGGTCCCGGCAGCCGGTGCCCGCCCGTGGCCACGGTCGCGTGCTCGGGCAGGTTGGCCAGGAAGGACTCGACCGTGGCCAGGTGCCGAGCGTTGTTCAGCGGGCCGTAGTAGCACTCCGGATCCTCCGCGTCGCCGGTCCGCGTCGCCTCCGCGTGCTGCACCAGGGCGTTCACCAGCTTGTCGTGGATCGACTCGGCGACCAGGACCCGGCAGACCGCGGTGCAGTCCTGCCCCGCGTTGAAGTAGGCGAACGCGGCGAGCTGCTCGGCGACCGAGTCGACGTCGACGTCGTCGAACACCACCGACGGCGCCTTGCCGCCCAACTCCAGGTGCGGGCGGTGCAGGTTCTCGGCCGCGGCCGAGGCCACCGCCTGACCGGCCCGGATGGATCCGGTGATGGCGACCAGGCCGGGCACCGGATGGTGCGTCATCAGCTCGCCCGTGGAGGCGTCGCCGAGCACCACGTTGAAGACGCCGTCGGGCAGGATGCCCTGGGAGATCCGGGCCAGCACCAGGGTCGACTCGGGGGTCGTGTCGCTGGGCTTGAGGACGACCGTATTGCCCGCGGCGAGCGCCGGGCCGAACTTCCAGATCGCCATCAGGAGCGGGTAGTTCCACGGCGTCACCTGGGCGACGACGCCGATCGGCTCGCGTCGGATCCAGGAGGTGTGGCCCTCGATGTACTCCCCGGCCGCCCGGCCCTCGAGCATGCGGGCGGCGCCGGCGAAGAACCGCAGGTGGTTCGCGCCGACCATGACCTCCTCGTCGCGGATCGAGGCGCGGGGCTGGCCGGTGTTGCGGTGCTGCGCCTCGACGAGGTCGTCGGCCGCCGCCTCGATGGCGTCGGCCAGGGCGAGCAGGGCGGCCTGGCGGTCGGACGGCGTCGACCGCTTCCAGGCGGTCGAGGCGGCGAGCGCCGCCGCAAAGGCGGCGTCGACGTCGACGGCGTCGGAGACCGGTGCCTGGGCGACGACGTCCTCGGTGGCCGGGTTGATGACGTCGAGCGTCGTCGTGCCGTGGCCGGGGACGAACGCGCCGCCGATGAAGTTCTGCAAGGTGGCTGCCATAGCTGATCCTTCCGAGTGGGGGTGCGCTACGGGCTGACGGGGCTACGGGGCTACGGGGCTACGGTGAGCGTGTAACGGGTGGTCAGGTACTCGGCGATGCCCTCGGCGCCGCCCTCCCGGCCGAGGCCGGACTGCTTCACGCCGCCGAACGGCTCGGCGGCGTTGGAGACGACGCCGGTGTTGAGGCCGAGCATCCCGGTCTCCAGGCGCTCGATCAGGCGGCGGCCCCGGGCGAGGTCGCGGGTGTAGGCGTAGGAGACGAGGCCGAAGTCCGTGCTGTTGGCCAGGCGGACCGCGTCGTCCTCGTCCCGGAAGGTGGCGATGGGCAGGACGGGGCCGAAGATCTCCTCCATCATGCACCGGGCATCCGCCGGGACGTCCGCCAGGACGGTCGGGTTGAAGAACGAGCCGGTGCGGTCCGGGGCGTCCCCGCCGACCAGAACGCGGGCGCCGCGGGCGGTGGCGTCGGCGACCAGGTCGGCGCAGAACTTCACCGCGCGCTCGTCGATGAGCGCGCCGATCGTCACGCCGTCCTCGACCCCCGGGCCGACGACGAACTCGCGCACCTTGGCGGCGACCTTCGCCGCGAACTCGGCCGCGACGGAGGCCTGGACGTAGAACCGGTTCGCCGCGGTGCAGGCCTGGCCGATGTTGCGGAACTTGGCCAGCAGCGCGCCGGCGACGGCGGCGTCGAGATCGGCGTCCTCGAAGACCAGGAACGGCGCGTTGCCGCCCAGTTCCATCGACGTGCGCAGGATGTTCTGCGCCGCGTCCGCCAGCAGGGTGCGGCCCACCTCGGTGGAGCCGGTGAAGCTCAGTTTGCGCAGCCGGCGGTCGGCGATCATCGGCGCCGTCAGCGTGCTCGACGACGAGGTGGTCACCACGTTCACGACGCCGCCGGGCAGGCCGGCCTCGCGCAGCAGGGCCGCGAAAGTGAGCGTGGTCAGCGGGGTCAGGCCGGCGGGCTTGACCACGCAGGTGCAGCCCGCGGCGAGCGCCGGGGCGACCTTGCGGGTCGCCATCGCGAGCGGAAAGTTCCACGGGGTGATCAGCAGGCACGGGCCGACGGGATGCCGTGAGATCGTCGCGATCCCGCTGCCCTCCGGCGTCGCGCCGTACCGGCCCGTGATCCGCACCGCCTCCTCGGCGAACCAGCGCAGGAACTCGGCTCCGTAGGCGACCTCCGCCCGGCTCTCGGCGAGCGGCTTGCCCATCTCCAGGGTCATCAGCAGGGCCAGGTCCTCGCGGCGCTCGACGACGAGTTCGAACGCCCGGCGCAGGATCTCCCCGCGGGCGCGGGCGGGCGTCGTCGCCCAGGAGTCCGCCGCGGCGCAGGCCGAGTCGAGCGCCGCCCGGCCGTCGCCCGGCCCGGCGTCGGCCACGTGGGCGATCACCTCCCCGGTCGCGGGGTCCGCGACGTCGAAGGTGCGCCCGTCCGCGGCGGGCCGGAACTGACCATCGATGAAGAGGCCGGTGGGGGCGCGCAACAACAGTGCCCTGGCCCGCGTGCCGATGTCGTTCGTCATGGTGCCTCCGTTCGTCGTGCGTCAGCGGGTCGCGGCCAGCGCGTCGACCACGATGCCGATGCCGCGGTCCAGCAGGTCGAGGGGGATCGTCAGCGGCGGCAGGAAGCGCAGCACGTTGTCGAACGTGCCGCAGGTGAGGGTGATGACGCCCTGCTCCCGGGCCGCCGCGGCCACCCGTCCGGTCAGGCCGGGGTCCGGCTCGTCCGTCGCGGGATCCACCAGTTCGATGGCGATCATGGCGCCCTTGCCGCGCACGTCGCCGATCCGGGGGTCGGCCGCCCGCGCCGACCCCAGCCGGCCGAGCAGCACGTCCTCGATCGCCCGCGCCGCGCCGAGCAGGTCGTCCGCCTCGTAGGTCTCGATCGAGGCGAGCGCGGCGGCGCAGGCGAGGGGGTTGCCGCCGTAGGTGCCCCCCAGGCCGCCGGGCCCGGCGGAGTCCAGGATCTCGGCGCGGCCTGTGATCCCGGACAGGGGCAGCCCGCCCGCGATGCCCTTCGCCGTCGTGACCACGTCCGGGACAACGCCGAAGTGCTCGCTCGCGAACCACGCGCCGGTGCGGGCAAAGCCGGTCTGCACCTCGTCGGCGACGAAGACGACGCCGTTCGCGGTGCACCACTGCGCGAGCGCGGGCAGGAAGCCCTCGGCCGGGACCACGAAACCACCCTCGCCCTGAATGGGCTCGATCACCACGGCCGCCAGGTTGGCGGCGCCGATCTGCTTCTCGATCGCGGTGATGGACCGGCGCGCCGCCTGCTCCCCGGTCAGGCCGTCCCGGTAGGGGTAGGACGCCGGGAACCGGTAGACCTCCGCCGCGAACGGCCCGAAGCCGTTCTTGTACGGCGCGACCTTGCCCGTCATCGCCATCGTGAGGTTGGTCCGCCCGTGGTAGGCGTGATCGAAGACCGCGACCGCCTGGCGGCCGGTGTACGTCCGGGCAACCTTGACGGCGTTCTCCACCGCCTCGGCGCCGGAGCAGAACAACGCGGAGCGCTTGTCGTGGTCGCCCGGCGTGAGCTCGTTGAGCTTCTCGCAGACGGCCACGTACGAGTCGTAGGGCGTGACCATGAAGCAGGTGTGGGTCATCCGCTCGAGCTGCTCTCGCACCGCCGCCACCACCCGGGGCGCGGCATTGCCCACCGTGGTCACGGCGATGCCGGAGCCGAGGTCGATCAGGGAGTTGCCGTCGACGTCGATCAGGACCCCGCCGGCGGCGCGCTCGGCGTACACCGGCATCGTGGTGCCCACCCCGCGGGCGACGGCGGCCGCCTTGCGGGCGGCGAGCGCCACCGAGCGCGGCCCGGGCAGGGCGGTTCGCAGGTCGAGTTCCTGGGCTACGGCGGCGACGGTGCCGGAGCCGGCGTTCGGCGAAGCGGCCAGAGTCATCAGGCGTTTCCTTCGATCGTCGGGGAGGGAGCCGGAGGGAGCCCACGCGGTCGACCGACCATGCGCAGCCTCGCCGTCGGGGCTGCTGCAACCGTAAGCGCGTCCGGCCGCACCATCCTCTAGACACAATGGCCAAGTTGTGACCTGCCGCCGGCCGAAGTGTCGACACGGCTGGTCAACAGTTCATAAGCTGGGGGTGTGCGGATCACCGTCGCAGACGTGCTTCGGCGGCCGGAATCGCCCCTCGCGGTTCTGGTCGAGGGCGCCCCCGGCGCCCTCGATGCCCCCGTGCTGTGGGTCCTCTCCTCGGATCTGAGCGACCCGACGCCATTTCTGGGCCGTGGCCACCTGCTGCTCACGACGGGCGGGCAATTCGGGCCGGGGGCCGCCTCCCCGGCAAACCTCGACGCCTATGTGGAGCGGCTGCAGCGGGCGGGCGTGCCCGCGGTCGGCTTCGGCGTCCGGGTGGTCCACCCGCAGGTGCCGGCGGCGCTGGTCGAAGCTTGCCGTCGGCACGGTCTCCCGCTGTTCCAGGTCCCCTACCAGGTGCCGTTCATCGCCGTGATCCGGCACGCCGCGGAGCTGATCGACGCCGCCGGGCACCGGCGCGGCTCCTGGGCGCTCGCGGCGGCGCGGGCGGTGTCGTTGGCCGCCCTTCGCCCCGAGCCGCTCGAGGCGGTCCTCGGTGAGTTGTACCGGCGGCTGGAACGCGCCGTCGTCCTGCTCGACGCCCGGGGGCGGACCGTCGTCTCCCGCGGCGTCGTCCCCGCCGAGGTCGCGCAGGTCGCCCGGACCGAGGCGGCCGCGATCCTCGCCCGCGGCCGGCGCTCCTCCGCCACCGTGACAGTCCGCCGGCCCGCCCCCGAACCCTCCACGTTGCTCACCATGCAGACGGTCGGCCGCGACGGCGAACTGCGGGGGGTGCTCGTCCTCGGCGGAGACCACGGCCTTGACGCGGCCGACCAGACCGTGGTGACGACCGCCGTCGCGCTCGCCGGGTTGGCGATGGAACACGGCCGGGAGGCGCAGCGGCTGCGCGGCTGGTTGCGCACGGCGGCGTGGCGGGCGCTCGCCGCAGGCGACATTGCCATGGTCCGGCGCGCGGCGCGCGCCGCCGGGGTCCGGCTGCCCGCCGAGCCCGTCCGGGTCGTGGTGTGGCTCGGTGAGGAGGGGGCCGACGACCTGATCACCGCGCTGGAGAATGCCTGCGACGACGGCGCCGCCGTCGTCTTCGCCAAGTCGGCCCCCGGCGAGGTGGTTGCGTGCGCCGGGGCCGAACGGTGCCTTCCGCTCGTGCGCTCCCAGGCCACGAAACTCGGTGCCGGGGTGAGCGAACCGGTCGGCTTCGCCTCGCTCACCGCCGGGACCGAACGGGCCCGGCGGATGGCTCGGCGGGCGGCGCCCGGCGGCGTCGTCGTCCTCGACGAACTCGGCGCCGAGGGCGGCCTCGCCACCTTGTTGTCCGGACCGGACGCGGGCGACATCGCCCGCGCCAACCTGCGGGCGCTGACCGATCACGACGCGGCGCACAGCACGGCGTTGCTCGCTGCCGTCGCCTACTGGCTCGCCGTCAACGGCAATGCCGAGGCCGCCGCGCGGCGGGCCGGCCTGCACCGGCACACGCTGCGGGACCGAATCGTCCGGGCCGGCGTGGTGCTCGGCCGGGACCTCGACGATCCCGACGTGCGGGCGGACCTGTGGCTGTCGCTGCGCACCGCCCGGCTGGTGCCCGCGGGCGCCGTGTGAGGGCCGACCGTTTGCAGCGTACAACCCTGACCGTTTGCAGCGTACAACCCTGACCGTTTGCCCAGTAGGGCTGCTAAGCTGCCGGCGCCAAATGCTCGGATCCACTCCGGTGCGGGCCGTGAAATTCGGGGCTCGTGCGCCGCCGGCCTGCCGGACTACGTTGACGAGATCCTTCGATCCGGCTGCCCCGGCATCCGCGACCTGCCGGAGCGGATTCGGGGGCTCCAACTTGACAGTTACGTCGACCGGGCAGTGGAACAGGACCTGGCCGAATACGGGGGACAGGTCCGCCGGCCCCGAGCGCTTCGGGCGTGGCTCGCAGCCTACGGGGCGGCGTCGGCGACCGATGCCGCGTACAGCACGATCTTGGACGCCGCGACTGCAGGCGAATCCGACAAGCCTGCTCGGACGACCGTGGACTCTTATCGGGAACACCTGCAGCGGGTCTTCCTCCTCGATCCGGTGGATGCCTGGACTCCGGCCTTCGCGCCGTTGGCCCGGTTGACAAGAACTCCCAAACACTTCCTTGTCGATCCGGCGCTTGCGGCACGCCTCGCTGGTGTCGACCGGCAGTGCCTGCTGCTCGGGCAGGGTGCACGGGTGGGCGCGTCGACCGGAACGTGGTTGGGAGCGCTTTTCGAGTCGCTGACCGCGCTTTCGGTTCGCGTGTACGCCGACGCGATCGGGGCGCGGACGGGGCATCTGCGAACGAAAGGCGGCAGCCAGGAGATCGACCTGATCGTCGAGGGCGAGGGTATGCGTGTCGTCGCCGTCGAGGTCAAGCTCGCCGAGACCGTGGAGGATCGCGACGTTCGCCACTTGAATTGGCTGCACGAACGCCTAGGGGATCGAGTGGTCGATCGGCTGGTCATCACGACCGGCAAATACGCCTACCGGCGGCCCGACGGCGTCGCGGTAGTGCCACTTGCGCTGCTCGGGCCGTGAGGTGTGCTGAGGCCGAGGTCGCCGACCATCCTCGGGGGCGGGTTTGGCTAACCTGATCCCGTGACCAACGCCCCGCTCGACCCCGCCACAATGTCCCCGACCCCGCGCGAACAGTTGCGCGACCTGGTCGCCGAACTCGCCGTCGTCCACGGGCGGGTGCGGCTCGCCTCGGGACGCGAGGCCGACTACTACGTGGACCTGCGCCGGGTCACGCTGCATCACCGGGCGGCGCCGCTGATCGGGCACGTGCTGCTGGACTACCTCGAGGAGGTGGGCCTGGGCACGGCGGAGGTCGACGCCGTCGGCGGTCTGACCCTCGGCGCGGATCCGATTGCGGCGGCCCTGCTGCACGCGGCGGCCGCGCGCGGGCAGGACCTGGACGCCTTCGTGGTCCGCAAGGCGGCCAAGGAGCACGGCATGCAGCGGCAGATCGAGGGACCGGACATTGCGGGCCGGCGCGTCGTCGTGCTGGAGGACACGACGACGACGGGCGGCTCGCCGATCGCGGCAATCGAGGCGGTCCGGGCGGCGGGCGCCGAGGTGTTGGGGGTGGCGACGATCGTGGACCGCGCCACCGGCGCGCGGGAGAAGATCGAGGCGCTCGGGGTGCCGTATCACTTCCTGTTCGGGCTGCCGGACCTCGGCCTGGCCTGATTCGACGGCGTCGCCGCTCCGAGCCTGTGGACAAACGGGGCCCGGGTCGGCCGCCCGGCGGTACGGTTGGGGCTCAAGCGGCACTGGCGTTCCGGAACCGGGGAGGGTTGCATGGGTGGGGTCCTCGCCCTCGTTGTTGTCGCCGTGATCGTGGTGATCGCGATCTCGATCGCCGCGAACCGGCGCCGCGTGACGGCGCTTCGGGCGTGGGCGGACGCCCACGGCTGGACCTACGTCGGTCGCGACAACTCCCTGATCAACGCCTATCAGGGCGTTCCGTTCACTGAGGGGCACAGTCAGAGCGTTGAAGATGTCCTCGTCGGCCGGTGGCAGGGGCGACCGGCGGTGTCCTTCACGTTCGCGTGGGTCACCGACCACGGGACCGACGCAAACGGCAACCAGAACACCACCACGCACGAAGCCCACGTCGTCGCGCTGACGCTGCCCGGCGCGCTGCCCTTCCTCGACCTGTCCCGGGAGGGGTTCGGCGCCAAGGTCGCGAAGCTGTTCGGGGGGCAGGACATCCAGTTCGAGTCCGAGGAATTCAATCGGGAGTGGCGCGTGATGAGCCACGACGAGAAGTTCGCCTTCGACGTGCTGGTGCCGCGCACGATGGAATGGTTGATGCAGCCGACGGTCGCCGGCAACAATCTGCGGATCGATCGCGACGCGATCCTGACCTGGCGCGAGGGCCGCACGAACGTGAACGACATCGGGGTCCGCCTTGCTTTGCTGTCCGGGCTGGTCAGCCGCATCCCGGACTTCGTCTGGCAGGACCGGATCGGCATGGTGCCGATGCCGGTCGACGAGACGCCGGATTGGGGCACGGCGCCGAGCGGCCGCCCGCCGGGCGAGGGCCGGCCGGGGGCCGGCGGGCCGGGTGCCAGTTGGCCGGGCGGCGGTTGGCTGGGCGGCGGCGCGGTCGCGGGTGGTCTCGTTGCCGGCGGGTTCGGCACCGGCGCGATGCTCGGCGGAACCCCCGACTACGGCACGGTGCTGGGCCCTCATTCGACGCCCGGAGGTCACCCCGACCCAGGATGTGACCCGACGCCGGATCCTGCTTCCCAGGGTGGGCCACCGGAGTGCGGCCCACCGGACTCCGGGAGTTCCGGCGGCTGGTTCTCCGGCTGGTTCTCCGGCGGGGGTTCCGATTCCGGCAGCGATTCCGGCGGCTGGTCGGGCGGGGACTCCGGCGGGGGCGACTTCGGCGGCGGTGGTTCTGATTGACCGGTCCCGATGCGCCGATCCGCGCGTTCGACGAATAACCATTGACGTACAGCACGACCGATCCCTGCTGCATTCTCGGAAAGGACCCGCATGAACCCGCTGGTTATCACTCTGATCGTCGTCGTGGCGATCATCATCGTCATTGCTTTGTGGGCGGTGGCGCAGTTCAACGGGTTCGTCCGGCTGCGCAACCTCGTGGAGGAGTCCTGGCGGCAGATCGACGTCGAACTCAAGCGCCGCCATGACCTGATCCCGAACCTCATGGAGACGGTCAAGGGGTACGCCCAGCATGAGCGCAGCGTGTTCGATGCGGTTGCCCAGGCGCGGGCCGCGGCCATGACTTCGGGCGGCGGCGTTGCGGAGCGAAGCGCGACCGAGGGGCAGTTGACCCAGGCGCTGGGGCGGATGTTCGCCGTCGCCGAGGCGTACCCCCAACTGCGCGCGAGCGAGGGCTTCCAACAACTGCAGGCGGAACTGACGAACAGCGAGGACCGCATCGCCGCCGGCCGCCGGTTCTACAACGCGAACGTGCGCACGCTCAACACCAAGATCGAGAGCTTCCCGCACAACATCATCGCGGGGATGTCCCACGTCAAGCGCGCGGAGTACTTCGAACTCCTCGACGCGGCCGACCGCGAGGCCCCCGAGGTGTATTTCTGAGCACCGGGCCGGCCGGCCCGCCCGGTCGAGCCACGCCCCGACCACGACCCGTCGAGCCACCCGCCGCGTCGAGCCACCGGCCGCGCCCAGCTAGATGAGTGATTCCGAATTGTGGCGGTCTTCGGCGGCGGGGTGGCCCGACCGTCGGGCCCGGTTCGGCACCGGCGTTCGGCCGCCTGCGGCTGCGGCAATCCTGGGCGGGCGGTGAGACGGGGGCCTCCATCGCGTCGAGTCAGTACATTGCGCGCCGAGTCAGTACCTGGCGCGTCGAGTCAGTACTTGGCGCGTCGAGTCAGTACATTGCGGCTGTTCGGTGCTCGTTTTCCCGGCGTGTCGGCACTTCCCGGGCGGCCCCGGTACTGACTGGCCGCGCCAAGTACTGACTCGCCGCGCCAAGTACTAACTGGCCGCGCCAAGTACTGACTCGCCGCGCCAAGCACTAACTGACCGTGCCAAGTACTGACTGACCGTGCCAAGTACTGACTCGCCGGCCCAAGGTACTGACTCGCGACGCATCACCTTGCGTCCACCGCCACCCGAGCGTGCCGCGATGCGCGAGGTAGAGCCACGGCGCGCGAGGTAGAGCCGTAGCGCGACCGACACGCCGGTCCC
>JAVBMU010000103.1:0-9815 GCA_031552185.1 Cellulomonadaceae bacterium
GGAGACCCGGACCGGCGGCGTCGGCCCGGCCGGCGGCGCGGGGCGCGCCGGCCCAACCGACCACGAGCCGACGTCGGCCCCCCTGGTCGGGTGAGCCTCGGCCGGCGCCGGCGGCCGCGACCTGATCGCGGGCCGCGGCGCACCGCGCGGTCGGGCGTGCCTCACGGCGAACCGTCCGCGGGCGGCGCGGTCAGCGCCTCGGTGCTAGGAACTCCAGTCGGCCCCCCGGCGCTCGGCCCCCCGGCGCTCGGCGCGACAACGGTCGGGATGGCGCCGGTGGCGTCCGCGGTGCGGCCGGCGGACCGCCCCCGCCGCACCGTCCGCCACAGTCCGCCGAGCACGATCAACCCGAGCACGGCGCCGATGATCCCGGTCCCGACGGACTCCCATCCGGCTCGCACCCGCACCCGGATCGATTCCCCGGTCGCGACGACCTCGCCCGTCGGCGAGGTGAGGGCGACGTCGACGTCGACATTGCCGGTGCCGATCGCCCGCACGGGCACCGCGACGTCGTTCATGGACCGGGCGGGGACCGTCAGGGTGGGAGTGCTCATGACCTTGAGCCGAGGGTCGTCGTCGGTCAGGACGACGCCGACCCGGACCTGTTGGTCCAGGTCGTTGCGCACGGTCACGCCCAGTTCCGAACTGGAACTGATCAGATTGAAGGTCGAGCCGGGCACGACCGTGACCGTCGAGCGGACGGTGCGGACCCGGGCGGCGACGCGGCTGATCGCCCGGCCGCGGGCGGCGACGGCGTCGCGGTAGGCGACGGCCGTGGGCGCGAGGAAGCCGGCCTCCATCGGGCCGGTGATTCTCGCCGGGTCGGCGGCGACGCCGGCGAACTGGGCGAGTGAATCCCTGGACCGGACCAGGTCCGCCAGGCCGGCGCGGTCGAGGCGGCCCGGGGACCGGTTCGACGCCGGCAAATGCTTGCGGGAGACCACCGGCACCGGCGCCGCCAGCAGCGCCTCGAGCGACTCGAGTTTGACCCACGACGCCGCGCGGAGCGCGACGAGAGCGGCCGTGAACGCGACGGGATCGGGTTCCCACTCGCGGCCGAGGGCAACGAGCAGATGCCTGGCCTCGGCCGGGCGCTCGCGGGCGATCACGGCGGTCTCCGCGAGCAGCCGGGTCGTGGCCGCGGGGCCGGAATCCGATCCGGCCGATCCGGTGACGGCGTCCGAGGCACCCGTGCCCGACGCATCCGTGCCGGAGCCGGCGGATCGGGTGGCGCCGGTACCCGGGGTCGCCGTGCCGGTGCCGCTCGGGTTTGCCCCGGCGGCGCGGTTTGCCGCGTAGGTTGCGGCGCTGCCCGCGGCGCCGAGGGCGGCGCTCAGGACCGGATCGGCGATGACGGCGGTTGCCCGTCCGGACGGCGTGCGGATCGCGCCGAGCCCGGTGGGGGTGTACGTGAGGTCGTCGCCCGTGGTCAGCGCTTTGCCGGTGATCATCACGAAGCCGGTGCGGCGCGTCACCGCGTAGTCGACCGTCACGCGGTCCGGAACCGCGTCCGCCGGCCAGGCCAGGTCGGTCCGGGGCGCGCCCGGCGCCCGGCCGTCCGGCCGGGTCGGCCCGGTCGCCCCGGAACTGTTCGCGGACGTCGTCGGGCCGGTGGCCGACGATGTGGGGCCGTTGCCGGACGGCGTCGGGCCGGTGCCGGACGGCGTCGGGCTTGCGGCCGCGGACGGCGGGAGGGTGGCGGGCAGGCGGATCTCGGGGGCGTGGGCGTAGGCGGCGAGATCCTGGTCGTAGGCCGGCAATTCGAAGACGGTTCGGCCCGGGCGGGCGCCGCGCACCTGGTTCGCCCACGGCTTGGTGGCCGGATCGGCGTCGGCGGCGGTCAGCAGGGCGGGGTCCATCACCCAGGTGATCTCCGGCGCTTCCGCTGTCGCGGCCAGCAGCCGGCCGAGCCGGCCGGTGGCGCCGACGGCCGCCTCCATAGTGGCCCGGCTGCGCTTGGCGTCCAGCGGGTCCGTCGCGGGACCGGTGAACGCCGCCGCGACGGACAGCCCAAGCGGGGTCACCTCGTCGCCGGGCGGTTCGACGACGAAGGCTCGCACGACGGCGATCGCCCCGGTTGGGGCGCTGACCAGGACGGCGATGCCGCGCGGACCCCAGTCCCCGCTCGCGGTGATTCCGAGTTTCGCGGCGTCGACAGTGAAGCTGACGTCGGCATGGGTACCCGGGGCGAGGGTCGGCACCGCGGCCTCGGCGACGGAGGTGCCGCGCCGCGTGGTCGGCCCGGCCGAGGCCCAGCTTTCCAGGGCGTTCCGGGTCAGGATGACCCGGCCGCCGGTGCGCAGGGTCGCCGTCGCGCCCGTAAGTGCGCCGGTCCCGTCGTTGGCGACCCGGGCGCCGACGGTGACCTGTTCCCCGGGGCGGACGATCTGTGGACTGAGCGTGAGCAGGTCGGCGGTGACCGGCGACGCGGCCGGCTTGGCCGGCGCGGCGACTGCCGAGGATGCGGCTGCCGGCCGGGCCGGGGCCGCCGTCACGGCTCGCGCCGGGGCCGCCGCGGCTCGCGCCGGGGTCGCCACGGCGGGCGCCGGCGGCCCGGCGCAGGCGAGGATCGCGAGCACGGCCACCCCGGCGCCGGCCCGCCGCAACCGGCGGCGAGGGGATCGGGTCATGGCCGCTCCGCCGCCCCCGGCGGCGAGGGCGGCGCGTCGAAGGGCGATCGGGGCGCCGACCGGGCGACGGTCGGGATGGGTTCCGTCGCCACCTGATCGGACGGCACCGCGCGGCGCATCCGCACCGGGCGGATCGGCCGGACGCCGAGGGTCGTGGCCGCCGCGAAGACGAGCCGCCGCTCGTTCGGGTAGGACAACCGCTCCGGCAGCTCCTCCAGGTTGATCCAGGCGACCTCCTCCGCCTCGCCATCGGGATCGTTGTCGATCGTCAGGCTGCCGCCGACGGCGTCGAGCAGGAAATGGTGCACCACCTTGTGGACGCGCCGGTCCTCACCGCTGAACCAGTAATCGATCACCCCGAGCGGTCCGCGGACGGTGCCGAGGATGCCGGTCTCCTCGCTGATCTCCCGGACGGCGGCCTGCTCGGGCGTCTCCGCGCCCTCCAGGTGGCCCTTGGGCAGGCACCACTCCAGGCGGCCGCCGCGATTGCGGCGGGCGATCACGGCGGCGTCGGTGCGTCGGCCCTGGCGGATGACGAGGCCCCCGGCGGAGACCTCCTCCACCACGGGGAGCGGCGGCACGGACACAATGCGGCGCGGGTCGATGCGCAGCGCGTGTCCCCCCGGAGGCGCGGGGACAGCGCCCATCCGGTCCCCGGTCGCCGCGGCCGCCGCAGCAGGCGACACCTCCGCGTGGTCGGGAGTGGACATGGCCTCACTTTACTCAGGGCACGCGAGCGAACTCGCCATCGCGGCGCTTCGGCGGGCCGCGCGCGGCGCGGGCGGGATAAGGGTGCGCCGGGACCGGCTCGTTTCTGGCAGGCTAAGGCATCGTGCCGATCCCCGAGCCCAGCGAATCCCTCGCCCTGCAGCGCCGCGCCGCGCGCGCCCTGGCGCGGGTGGCGCCCGCCGCCGTCGAACTGGGCGAATTGTTCCGCGCGGCGGGCTATGACCTGGCCCTCGTCGGTGGCCCGGTGCGGGATGCGTTCCTGGACCGGATGAGCGATGACCTCGACTTCGCGACCTCGGCCGATCCCGATACCACGCAGCGAATTCTGGCCCGGTGGGGCGACGCGCATTGGGATATCGGCAAGGAATACGGGACGATCGGCGCCAAGCGGTTCGGCCAGGGTGGTGCGCCGGATGTAGTGGCGGAAATCACTACCTACCGCAGCGACGAATACGACCCGACGTCGCGCAAACCGGTCGTCGCTTTCGGGGACACCCTGGAGGGCGACCTGTCCCGCCGGGACTTCACGGTGAACGCGATGGCGGTGCGATTGCCCGATCTCGCCTTCGTCGACCCGTTCGACGGGCTGGGCGACCTCGCCCGCCGGGTGTTGCGGACCCCGATCGCGCCGGAGCGTTCGTTCGACGACGATCCGTTGCGGATGATGCGCGGCGCCCGGTTCGCGGCGCAGCTCGGCTTCGAACTCGAGCCCGCGACGCATCGGGCGATCGTCGCGATGGCGCCCCGGTTGGCGATCGTCTCCGCGGAGCGGGTGCAGGCCGAGTTCGCCAAGTTGCTGCTCGCCCCCGTTCCGAGGCGCGGCCTGGAGATCCTCGTCGGCACCGGGATGGCCGACCAGATCCTGCCCGAGTTGCCCGCATTGCGGCTCGAGATCGACGAGCACCACCGGCACAAGGACGTCTACGAGCACTCCCTGACCGTGCTTGAGCAGGCGATCGCGCAGGAGACCGGCCCGGACGGGGCCGTGCCCGCGCCGGACCTGACGCTGCGGCTCGCTGCCTTGTTGCACGACGTCGGCAAGCCGGCCACGCGCCGGTTCGAGCCCGGCGGTGGGGTCAGCTTCCACCACCACGAGCTCGTGGGCGCCAGGCTCGTGGCCGCGCGGCTCAAGGCGTTGCGCTTCGACCGGCGGTTGATCAAGGACGTCGCCCGGCTGATCGAACTGCACCTGCGGTTCCACGGCTACGGCGACGGGGTGTGGACGGACTCCGCCGTGCGTCGCTACGTGACCGACGCCGGGCCGCTGCTCGAACGCCTGCATCGGCTGACCCGCGCGGACTGCACCACGCGCAACCGACGCAAGGCGCAGCGGCTCTCGGCCGCGTACAGCGACCTGGAGCGGCGGATCGCCGAACTGCGCGCCGCGGAGGAACTCGCCGCGGTCCGGCCCGAGCTCGACGGCACCGAGATCATGGCGGCCCTCGGGATCCCGCCGGGGCCGTACGTCGGCCAGGCCTACGCCTTCCTGCTCGACCTGCGGCTGGAGCGCGGGCCGATCGGACCCGAGGCCGCCCGGACCGAACTGCTGCGGTGGTGGGCCGAGCGCGGCTGAATTGCGTGGTCCCCGATGCGGCCGAGCCGGCGGCGCGCGCCGCGAGGCAGTGCCGCGCGCGCCACGGAGTGCGGTGCCGCGAGTCAGTACTTGGTGCGCCGAGTCAGTGCTTGGTGCGCCGAGTCAGTACTGCGCGCGCCGAGTCAGTACCTGGTGCACCGAGTCAGTACTGCGTGCGCCGAGTCAGTACCCTAGCCCGGCGATTTCCCCCCAATGGGGGCGTTTCGGTGCTTGTTCGCGGAGGTGAAGTACTGACTGGGCGGCCACGGTACTGACTGGGCGGCCACGGTACTGACTCGGTGCGCGGGCTGAGGCGTGGACGATCCCGCCGCGGCCGGCCCGCCCCCGACGGCCCCGGTGCCGGACCGCTTCGGCGGGTTCGCCTAATGCGCCCATGGCTCGGCGAGCGTTCCGGCGACCCCAACCCGGGATAGCCTCCCGCCCGCCTCCCAGTCCCGACCCGACGGGTCCTCGGCTCGTTGTCTTCACCAATCCCGACCCGACGGGTCCTCGGCTCGTTGTCTTCACGACTCCCGCCCCCGGCCTGCACGGGACAGCGGTCGAGTTCGCCACACCCCGAAGTAGAGAATTCCGGCGGGCCGCCGGTTTGGGGTACAACCCGGCGTCGCATGCGGCCACCACGTGACGCAAGGCAAATCGGGCCAAACAAGGGACAAGCGCGGACGGAGCCGGCACGATGGTGCCGAACTGGGAGGGTCCATGGGTCGCATGACGATGCCGTTGGCTCGCTTCCGCCGACCGCTCGCCGTCACACTGTGTGTGCTGGTCGGTTTCGGTTGTTTCGGTCCGGGCGGCGGGTCGGTGGGCCGATCGGCCCGTTCGCCCCTGCCGGCGCCGTCCGCGCCGTCGCCGCCGCCGTCCGCGCCGTCGCCGCCGTGGTCCGCGGCAGTGATGACGGCGGACGGCCGGCCGGGCGCCGCCGATCCGGGGACCGGTCCGACGGCGGGCACGTCGGCACGCCGGCTGGAGTCCCTGACGGCGACCCAACTGCGCGCATTGCAGGTCCCGACCATCCCCGACGCGCCCCTGGGCGCGCCGCCCGAGGCCCGAGCCCTGGCCCGGTCCCTGGCCGAGCGCCGGATTCGCGCGGCCCGGGTCCGCGCCGAGGCGGCCGCAAAGGCCAAGGCCGCCGCGAAGGCGCAAGAGCAGGCCCGGGCCGCGGCGGCGAAGGCCGCGGCGGCCCGCGGCGCGCCGAACTGCGCCGTCGCCAAGTGCATCGCCTTGACGTTCGACGACGGTCCCGGCCCCGATACGCAGCGCCTCCTGAAGACCCTGGCCGCCAAGAAGGTTCGCGCCTCGTTCTTCCTCCTCGGCCGCAACGTCGCGGCCCGGCCCGGGGTGGTCACCGCCATCGCCCGCGGCGGGCACGCCCTGGGCAATCACACCTGGGATCACAAGAACCTCACCACGCTGCCCGAACCCGAGCTGGCGGCGCAGTTCAGCCGCACCGCCGGGGCCGTTCGGAACGCGACGGGCGCCAACCCGACGATGGTTCGCCCGCCCTACGGCGCGTTGAACGACGGCGTCCGCGCCTGGCTGGCCCGGTCCCGGACCCCGGTGATTATGTGGAACGTCGACACGCTGGACTGGAAGACGCGGTCCGCTCTCATCACCACGCAGCGGGCGCTCGACGGCGCGCGACCCGGTGCGATCATCCTGATGCACGACATCCACGCCTCGACCGTCGACGCCGTGCCCGGCATCATCGACGGCCTCCGCGCCCGCGGCTACACCCTCGTCACCGTCCCGCAGCTCTTCGGCGGCGCCGCACCCGCGGGGGTCCACTTCGCGCGCTGACCGTGCCCGCGCGTGCTGACCCGGCCGGTGCGGCTCCGCGACGCCGTTGCGGACGCTCCGCCGGCCCGCTCCGCCGGCCCGCTCCGCCACTCTGCCGGCCCGCTCCGCCGGCCCGCTCCGCCGCCGCGCCGGTCAGGCGTCGGCCGGCGCCTCCTGCGCCAGGGTCCCCGCCGTCGTCCGCACCGGCGCGGGTGTCCGCGCCGCCCGGGTGCCGAACACCACCGCCGCCGCCGCGTACACCGCGGCCAGGGCGAGGAAGACGGCGCGCGACCACCCGTCGTCGGGCAAGGTGAACCCGGCCAGCGCCGCCGCCCCGACGAACGCCGCGTTGTACAGCACGTCGTAGAACGCGAAGGCGCGCCCGCGGAAGGCGTCCTCGGCGTCGCGCTGGACGATGGTGTCCACTGCAATCTTGGTCGCCTGGGCGGCCAGGCCGAGCAGCGTGGCCCCGGTCAGGACGACGACGCGGTCCGGCGTCGTACCGAGTAGGACCTGGCTCGCCGCGGCCAGCGCGAGCATCAGCGCGATCCACGCCTGGGGGCCGGTGCGGCGCGAGATCACCGGGGTGAGCACCACGGCGCCGAACCCACCGAGCGCCGTCAGGCCGAGAATGAACGCAAAGGTGGCGATTCCGGCTTGGGTGTCGGCCGGATCGGACAAGAGATTCCGGGAGATCAGGATCGCGGCGATAAAGACGACGCCGTAGCAGAACCGGTGCAACGCCATCACCCCGAGCGCCTGGCCAGGGGTGCGGCGGGCCACCAAGTAGCGCGCGCCGTCCGCCAGGCCGCGCGCCACCCGGGCGATCGCCGAGGTGAGCGCGCCGCCGGCCCGGACCTGCGGGCCGAGCTGGTCGCGGCGCAACCGCAGCGCGAGGCCGGACGCGATCGCGAAGACGATCGCCGCGCTGAGCAGCGCGGCGGCGTCCCGGCCGCGGCCTTCCGCGGCGACAAAGCGCAACAACAGCCCGATGCCGCCCCCGACGAACGCCGACGCCGCGCCGAGCGTCGGGGTGAGCGAGTTCGCGGTCAGCAGCAGCGGTCCGTCGACGACGAGCGGTTGCCCCGCGGACAGCCCGGCGAGCAGGAACCGGTTGATCGACAGCGCCGCCAGCGCGAGGACATAGATCCAGGCGGTGACGCCGGTGGTCGCCATCAGCAGCGCCATCGTCCCGGCGAGGACCACCCGGATGGCGTTGCCGAGGGCGAGCACCTGCCGCCGGCTCCAGCGGTCGAGCAACACGCCCGCGAACGGGCCGACGATCGTGAAGGGCGCCAGCATCACGGCGAACCCCGCCGCGATGGCACCCGCCGTCGCCGCTTTCTCCGGGCTGAAGAACAGCAGCGCCGCAAGGCCGACCTGGAACATCCCGTCCCCGCACTGGGAGACGAGCCGGACGGCGAACAACTTGCGGAACCCGCTCAGGCGCAGGAGCGCGCCCAGTTCCCGGATGACATCCACGCCCCGAGGCTATCGGGCCGGGCGGGTGCTCGGTCCGTCCGGCGTGCTGCGGTCGGCCGCCGCCGGCCCGGGGTCGCCGTCCGCGCCCCGCTCCCCGCCGGGGCGCGGCGGCAGCGCGGCCGAGCGCAGCATCCGTCGCACGACGCGCGGATGGAACCACCGCACGACCGCCCAGTAGGCGCGGCCCAGTCCGTTGTGAATAGCCACGGTCGTGGTCACAGTGACGCGCGGGCCGCGCAGTGGCGGCGTCCTGGCCGGCTCGGCGGGGTTCGGCGGCGAGTCCTCGCCCGGACGCGGCTCGGCGGGGCGGCGACGCGTATCCTCGCCGGCCGCTCCGGGCCCGCCCGCCTCGCCGTCGTAGCCGACGACGTCGATCCCGACGCGGAAGGAGAGGTGGCGGTCGTCGACGCCCAGGAGGGCCTCCGTCGGCGAGGCGGCGAGGAGCGGGAATCCGGTCGGCGGCGGGTCGGCCGGGACTCGCAGCAGTCCCAACGGCCGCACGGCGAGGTCCCGCAACCGCAGCAGCATTCGGATGACGGGGACCTGGCGCGGCCCGAGCACCAGGCGCGCCCAGGTCACCGGGTCCTGCGGGTCGCGGGGGAGCAGCGGCGTCGTCCACGCGTCGGCGCCGTCGATCCGGGCCAGGGCGGGCGCGAGCAGCGGGCCGGGTTCGACCGCGGCAGGCCGGACCACGCGGGCGCGCATTCGGGGCGCCAGCGCGCGCACCCATCGTGGGGCGGCCTGCCCGCGGTGCGCGTTGCCGGCGGCCGATCGTTCGACGTGATCGAACATGTCCTCCAGGCAGGCGTCGTGGATCGGGCGGATCAGCACCGGCCAGAGCAATGCGCCCGTGGGGGACAGCCGCGCGTCGATCGTGTGCCGGAGCACGGCGGTGGCGGGCGGTGCCGAGCCGGCCGGCGGTGCCGAGCCGGCCGGCGGGCCGTCGGCAGCGCGGACCTCCAAGGTGTGGGTGCCGCGCAGCGGGCCGCCGGGCTCGAACTCGAACCGAACGAACCGCCCCGGCTCGTGGTCGACGACGCGATATCGCACCGGACCGTGTCCGCCGCGGGAGCCGACGGCCAGGCCGCGGTCCAGGGCGATCGGCTCGACCAGATCGGTGTGCCAGATGGCGTCGGCGGGGGACGCCAACGTCTCCAGCAACTCGCCGAGCCTGGCGGGGGACAGGGCGACCTCACGCTCATGGACGTTGCGAACCATGGTTGAACCTCCATACGGTGCCGTACGGTGTCGGGTTCCGTACGCTAGCGTATGGCGGGACTCCGGAGCCAGGCTCGGGGGGCGCCGCTCAGCGGATTGCCAGTTTCCCGGGAAGCAAGAAGCGACCACCGCACTGTTCCGCGCACATGTGCCAAACGCGGGAACGAACGAGGGCTGGATTGCGCTGGGCCAATTTGGCGCCGCCGGCCCCGTGACCGCGCCGTTTTGTGAACTGGTCACTTCTACTGCGGTCACGGCCCGCCACATCGAACCACGACATGCTGCGCTGCCACCCGCGCGACCCGGCCATGATCGCCCGGACCCGCGCCGGATCCGCCGTCATCGCCGGCGAACTCCTTGGCATCACCGACATCATCGAATGCGCC
>JAVBMU010000089.1:0-34921 GCA_031552185.1 Cellulomonadaceae bacterium
GCACCGGCCGCCGCCGAACTCGACCGCGCACCGGCCGCCGCCTCGCGGCCGGCCGACGCGCGAGGACCGCCCGACGCCCCGCCGGGCGCCGTCGGGCGGCCCCCGGATGCTGAACGACCGCTTGAGGCTCGACCCCCCGCAGCCGCCCCGCCTCCGGACGATGCGCGGCCGCCAGCTGGCGAGCGCCGATCCGGCCGCGGCGCGGAGCCGGTCCGGGGCGGGCGGCGAGCAGACATGTGTCGATTGTCGCCCGAGCGGCGCCCGGATCCGCGAAGGTCGTCCGGCGCGCCGGACGACGCCCGGCCCACCACGACGCCCGGCCCACCACGACGCCCGCACACCACGACGCCCGCACACCACGACGCCCGGCCGACCCGAGGGCCCACCGGGCGTCGTCGTCGGGGCGTCAGTCCTGCCAGCGCGGGAACGCGGTGCGCCCGGCGTAGCGGGCGGCGTCGTCGAGCGCGGCCTCGATGCGCAGCAACTGGTTGTACTTGTTGATCCGCTCGCCGCGGGCCGGCGCGCCGGTCTTGATCTGGCCGGCGTTGGTGGCGACGACGAGGTCGGCGATCGTGGTGTCCTCGGTCTCCCCGGAACGGTGTGAGACCATCGCGGCGAAGCCGTTGCGCTGCGCCATCTCGACGGCGTCGAGGGTCTCGGTCAGGGTGCCGATCTGGTTCAGCTTGACCAGCAGGGCGTTCGCGGCGCGCTCGTTGATGCCGCGGGCGAGCCGCTCGGGGTTGGTGACGAACAGGTCGTCGCCAACGATCTGCACCTTGTTGCCGACCTCGGTGACGAGCCTGGCCCACGAGTCCCACTCGTCCTCGGACAGCGGGTCCTCGATGGAGACGAGGGGGTAGTCCCGCACCAGTTGCTCGTAGTACGCGATCATGTCCTCAGGCGTCTTGGCGCCGCCCTCGAACTGGTAGGCGCCGTCCTTGAAGAACTCGGTCGCGGCGACGTCGAGCGCGAGGCAGACGTCGCTGCCGGCCCGGTAGCCGGCCTTCTCGATCGCGACCAGGATCAGGTCCAGCGCGTCGCGGTTGCTCGGCAGGTTGGGCGCGAAGCCACCCTCGTCGCCGAGCCCGGTGGCCAGGCCCTTGCCCTTGAGCACGGACTTCAGCGAGTGGTAGACCTCGACCCCCATCCGCAGCGCCTCCTGGTACGTCGGCGCGCCGATCGGGGCGATCATGAATTCCTGGATGTCCACGTTGGAGTCGGCGTGCGACCCGCCGTTGAGGATGTTCATCATCGGGACGGGCAGGACGTGGGCGTTCGGGCCGCCGATGTAGCGGTAGAGGTCGAGGCCGGCCGACTTCGCCGCGGCCTTCGCGACGGCGAGGGAGACGCCGAGGATCGCGTTCGCGCCGAGCTTGCCCTTGTTGGGCGTGCCGTCCAAGTCGATGAGGGCAGCGTCGATCAGACGCTGGTCCTCGGCGTCGAAGCCGATCAGCTCGGGCGCGATGTCGTCGATGACCGCGGTGACCGCGCCGTCGACGCCCTTGCCCAGGTACCGGGACTTGTCGCCGTCACGCCGCTCGACCGCCTCGAACGCGCCGGTGGACGCGCCGGAGGGAACGGCCGCGCTCGCGAAGACGCCGTCCTCCAGGACGACCTCGACCTCGACGGTCGGGTTGCCACGGGAGTCGAGGATCTCGCGTGCGCCTACGGCTTCGATGCTTGTCACGGGGGTGCTCCTCCTGCAGATGAGGGCGGGCGCCGGGCGCGCCGAAGACGCGCAACAAGCGTCCTGGGTTGTCCCGTCAAGCCTAGTGCCGAACGCCCTGGCCACGCCAAGGCCCGCCGGGGGACGGGCTCCCCCATCCGCCCCGCAGTCGACGCTCGGGCCGATCGTCCCCCGACGCCGGGGCGTTGGTCCCGACCATCGGCAACTCTCCGCGGCCGCCCCCGGCGCCGCAGGCAACTACTCCGCGGCTGCCCGGACGGCGGCGTCGGACTCGAGCGCGGCCAGCGCCCGGCGCAACGCGGTGGAGGAGGTGTGCACCGTGTACGGGAAGTAGACGACCTCGACGCCGACATCGGCGAATCGCCGCTCCAGCTCGAGCCCCTTCGGGGTGCCCCGCCAGTCGTCGCCCTTGAAGAAGATGTCGAACGGCCGCGCCCGCCAGGTCGCGAGCTTGTCCGGCTGGGTCTCGATGAAGACCTCGTCGACGTACGAGATGTGCCGGACGATCTCGGCCCGCTCCGCGACCGGAATGACCGGCCGGCGACCCTTGGCGAGTTCGAGCATGTCGTCGTCGACGACCCCGGCGACCAGGTAGTCACACCGGCTGCGCGCGTGCCGAAGGATGTTCAGGTGTCCGACGTGGAACAGGTCCCACGCGCCCGGTGCGTACCCAATCGCCGCCATCATCCCTCGCTCTCGCGGGCATTCGCCGCGTCGTCAGTATCTGCCCTTCGCACCCGGGTCACGAGCGGCGGGTGCCCGATT
Organism: Cellulomonadaceae bacterium; assembly: GCA_031552185.1. Taxonomy (GTDB): domain Bacteria; phylum Actinomycetota; class Actinomycetes; order Actinomycetales; family Cellulomonadaceae; genus JAVBMU01. The sequence continues at coordinate 2,453 of JAVBMU010000089.1, forward strand.
TGGACGTCGGCGGCGGGTGAAATCTCCTGGCCGGGAACTCCACAACTGCCGTCAGCCTACCGGTTCGCTGTCCGCGTCCGGCCTGCCGTCGCTTTCGCCAGGGCTTACGCTGACGATCGTGACTGCTTCGATCCTGGTCGTCTGCACCGGCAACATTTGCCGGTCACCCGCCATCGAACGCCTGCTCCGGGCACGGCTCGGCGACGCGGCCGGCCTCCATGTCGAGTCCGCCGGGACCCATGCGATGGTGGGCGAGCCGATCGCGCAGCCGATGGCGGATCTGCTGGCCGACCACGAGATCCCGATCAGCGGCTTCGCCGCGCGGCAGTTGCGGCCGGACATGATCGAGGACGCCTCGCTGATTGTCGCGGCGGCGCGGGACCACCGGTCGGCGGTGGTCCGGCTCGTGCCCGGGGCCGTGCACCGCACGTTCACCCTGCTCGAGTTGGCGCGGCTGACGTCGACCCTCGCGATCCCGGCGGCGGAGGACCTCGTCGCCCGCGTGGAGGCCCTGCCGGCGCGGGCCGCAGGTCAGCGGTCGATGCACCTGAACCACCGCGATCCGGACGACATTATCGACCCGTACCGACGGCGTCGGCCGGTGTACCGCAAGTCCTTCGCGGCGATCGACGACGCCGTCACCCGCCTCGTCGCCGCGCTGACGTCCGACCGGGTCCGGCAGCGCCGCTGACGTCCGACCGGGTCCGGCAGCGCCGCTGACGGCGGCGCCGGCCGGCCGCCGGCTACAGGTTGCCGGTGAACTGGGCGATCGGCTGCCCAGCGGCGTAGGTCACCTGAACGGTGACCGGATTCTCGATCCCGTTCTTGATCGTGAAGACGTAGACGCCCTGCGCGGAGCCACCCGCCGCGATGCTCCCGGAGATCGGGGCGGCCGGCTTGGTGGGGGTCGGCAGGGCGGGGCTGCCGTCCTTACCGAGCAGGTTCACGGTGGTCGCAGCGCCGTCGACGGCCTTGTCCGTCCCGTTGGCGACCTTGACGGTCACCGCCACCGCCGGGCCGCCGATCTCGCCGGGGCCGGACGCCTTCACGGTGATCTTCTCGAGCTTGACCAGGGAGACGGTGACCTTGCCGACGGCGGCGGGCTTCGACAGCGGCACCGCGGTCTGAGTGGCCATCGGCTTCGGCGGGATGGTCTCGGAGATGTTGCCGCCGCCGGGAGCCGGCACCGGGGTGGTGACCACCTTCGACGTCGGGCCGGTGGTTCCCGTGGCGCCGTCGGGCTGGTCGTCCTTGCCGGAGGAGGTGCACGCCCCGAGCAGGCCGACGGCCAGCCCGAGTCCGACCAACGCCGCAGTCAGCCGGGTCGCGGGCCGTCGTCCGATTGTCGTGGCCGAGATCCCCATTGTCGCTCCTCATCGAATCGCTGCCGCTGCCCGCGCGCCGGCCGGGCAGGTTGCCGAACCCCGTGGCACGAGGCAGGCGCCGGGTCGAGATTAGCAGCCGGCGGACGGGCAAATTATCGCCTCCGCGACGACTTCACCAAAACCCCGCGGGCTTTCACCCCACGACGCCTGCCCCCGTCGCGACCCGGGTTGCCGCGGCGACGTCCGCCCGAATCAATTCCCCCGCCCACGCGGGCAACTCGCCACCGCGCGGCGCCGCCACGGATCAACCTCGGCGTCGTCGCCAACCATCTAGCGGGCCGCCGCGGCCCGGGCGGCCGCGGCGACGTCCGCGCGGATCACGACGTCGATCAATTCCCGCGCCCAGGCGAGGATCTCGCCACCCCGCAGCGGCCGGCCGCCGATCCGCGCCGTGGTCGGGAACGGGACCAGGAAGGCCCGGATGGCGGGCTTGAGCACCGTGCCTGGGTAGATCCGGCGCAGCCGAAGAGAGGCCGACTCGGGCAGATCCACCGGGGCGAACCGGATGAACCGGCCCTGCGCGGTGATGTCCGCCAGGCCGGCGGCCCGGGCGTGATTGCGCAGTTCGGCGACGTCGAACAGCGCGGCGGCGAGGTCCGGCAGCGCCCCGTACCGGTCGACCAGTTCGGCGCGCACCTCGGCGAGCGCCGCCGCGTCGCCGGCCGCCGCGATCTTCTTGTAGGCCTCCAGCCGCAGCCGTTCGGTCGCGATGTAGGTCTCCGGCAGGTGGGCGTCCACCGGCAACTCGATTGCGACGTCGGGCATCTCCTCGGGTCCGTCGCCGCGGAAATTGGCCACGGCCTCGCCGACCATGCGCACGTAGAGATCGAACCCGACGCCCGCGATGTGCCCGGACTGCTCGCCGCCGAGCAGATTGCCGGCGCCGCGGATTTCCAGGTCTTTCATGGCGACCTGCATTCCGGCGCCGAGGTCCGTGTGCGCGGCAATGGTCGCGAGCCGGTCGTGGGCGGTCTGGGTCATCGGCCGCTCCGGCGGATACAGGAAGTATGCGTACGCCCGTTCCCGCCCGCGGCCCACCCGCCCGCGGAGTTGGTGGAGCTGGGACAGGCCGAGCAGGTCCGCCCGCTCCAGGATCAGCGTGTTCGCATTCGAGATGTCCAGGCCGGTCTCGATGATCGTGGTGCAGACCAGGACGTCCAGTTCCTTTTCCCAGAACGCGCGGATCACCTGGTCCAACTGGTGCTCGTGCATCTTGCCGTGGGCGACGCCGATCCGCGCCTCGGGCACGAGGGCGCGCAGTTGCTCGGCGGTGCGGTCGATGCTCTCCACCCGGTTATGCACATAGAAGACCTGACCCTCGCGGAGCAATTCGCGGCGCAGCGCCGCCGTGACCTGCTTCGGGTCGTGCGCGCCGACGAAGGTCAGTACGGGATGGCGCTCTTCCGGCGGCGTCGCCAGCGTGGACATCTCCCGGATGCCGGTGACCGCCATTTCGAGGGTGCGCGGGATCGGCGTCGCGCTCATGGCGAGCACGTCGACATTGGTCCGCAACTGCTTGAGGGTCTCCTTGTGTTCGACGCCGAACCGTTGCTCCTCGTCGATCACCACCAGCCCGAGTTCCTTGAACGTGACCTGGCCGGTTATCAACCGGTGGGTGCCGATCACGACGTCGACGGTGCCGTTCTTCAGGCCCGCGAGCGTCTCGGCGGCCTCCCGGTCGGTCTGGAACCGGGACAACGCCCGGACCACGATCGGGAAGCCCGCGTAGCGCTCCGAGAACGTCTCGTAGTGCTGCTGCACCAGCAGCGTCGTCGGGACGAGAATGGCGACCTGCTTGCCGTCCTGGACCGCCTTGAAGGCCGCTCGAATGGCAATTTCGGTCTTGCCGTAGCCGACGTCCCCACACACCAATCGGTCCATCGGGACGGACTTTTCCATATCCGCCTTGACCTCGTCGATCGTGGCAAGTTGGTCCGGCGTCTCGATGTACTCGAAGGCGTCCTCCAATTCCCGTTGCCACGGGGTGTCCGGGCCGAAGGCGTGCCCCTGGGTGGCCATCCGGGCCGAATACAGCCGGATCAACTCGCTCGCGATCTCCTTGACGTGCGAACGCGCGCGGGACTTCGTTCTCGCCCAGTCGGAGCCGCCCATGCGGTTGACCGACGGCGATTCGCCGCCGACGTACTTGGTCACCTGATCCAATTGATCCGTGGGGACATAGAGCCGGTCGCCGGGTTGGCCGCGCTTGGACGGCGCATATTCGATCACCAGGTATTCGCGCGTAGCCTGGGCGCCGCCGGCGCCCAGGGTGCGCTGCACGAGTTCCACGAACCGCCCGACGCCGTGCTGCTCGTGCACCACGTAGTCGCCGGCGGCCAATTGCAGCGGGTCGACGACGTTGCGCCGCCGCGACGGCATCCGACGCATGTCCCGCGTGCTCGTCCCGGCCCGCCCGGTGAGGTCGGCCTCGGAGAAGACGGCCAGGCGCAGTTCGGGTGCCACGAAGCCCGGCCCCACCGGGGCCGGCAGCACGTGCACGATGCCGCCCTCGGGCCCGGTCGCCAGGCCCGGGACCAGCCGCGCCGGGGTCTGGGCGGCGGTCAGTTGCTCGGTCATCCGCTTGGCCGGACCGAGGCCCTCCGTGGTCAGCACGAGCCGCCAGCCGTCCCGTTGCAGGGTGCGCAGATCCGCCAGCGCCCGTTCGACGTCGCCCCGGTAGGAGTCGACGGCGCGCGCGCCGAGCACGAGGTGGTCGCCGTCGACGTGCGCCGCGGGCGCCGCGGGCGCCTCGCTCGCGGCGAGGTCGGCCGCCTCGGGGTCGAGCCCGAACGGGGAGAGCGTCCACCAGCCCAGGCCGCGGCGGGCGGCGACGTCGCGCGCCTGGGCCAGCGTCTCGAACGACGCCGCCGACAGGTCGATCGGCGTCGACCCGCCGGCCGCCGCACCGGACCACGCCGCGGCGAGGAATTCTTCCGTCGTCGCCACCAGGTCGTGCGCCCGTCGGCGCACCCGTTCCGGCTCGACGGCGACCACGAGGGCGTCGTCGGGCACGAGGTCCAGCATCGGGACCATGCCGTCCACCAGCGCCGGGGCGAGCGACTCCATCCCCTCCACCGCAACGCCGCCGGCCAGCTTGGTCAGCATCTCCGCCGCGCCGGGCAGCTGCTCGGCGAGGGCCGCCGCGCGGGCGCGAACCGCGTCCGTCAGCAGGATTTCCCGGCACGGCGTCGCCCACAGGCCCTCCTCGGCGACCTCGAGACTGCGCTGGTCGGCGACCGCAAACCAGCGGATCTCCTCGACGTCCTCGCCCCAGAACTCGATCCGGAGCGGGTGGTCGTCCGTGGGCGGGAACACGTCGAGGATCCCGCCGCGCACCGCGAACTCGCCCCGCCGCTCCACCATGTCGACCCGGTTGTACGCCGCGGCCGTCAGCCGCTCGGCAATGTCCACCGGGTCCGCGCGATCACCGACTTGCAGGCCCACCGGCTCGAGTTCGCCCAGCCCGGCCACCACCGGCTGCAGCAGCGCCCGGGCCGGCACCACCAGCACGCGGATCGGCCCCGTGGCGCCCTCGGCAGTCGGGTGCGCCAACCGGCGGAACACCGCGATCCGGCGCGCCACCGTATCGGCCCGGGGCGAGAGCCGTTCGTGCGGCAGCGTCTCCCACGCGGGCAGCACGGCGACCGCGTCGGCGGTGGGCAGGGCGCCACCGGCGGTGTCCGGCAGGAAAGCACGGACCGCCCGCGCGAGCTCGTCCGCCTCCCGACCCGTGGCAGTGACGACGACGAGGGGACGACTGCCCGACATTGCCGCCAGCAGCGCCGGCCGGGTCCCCGCCGGCCCGACGACGTCCACCTCGCCCCGCAGCCGGGCGCGGCGCACGGCCGCGGCGAAGGCCGGGTCCTCGGCCAGGACGGGCAGCACCCCGGTTACATGCATCGACAAGCCACTCCCACATCGGTCTACCGCCGGGTCGCGGCACGACGATTGCGCCCACACCCACCGTGCGGACCACGCCACAGTACGCCCCGCCGGCGCGGAGGTGCTGCCGGAAGTAAGAGATCGCGCAGTTGCGTCCCGCATGGTGGTGTAGCGCGGGTGGCCGGTCGTCGTTGAGCGACGCGGCGGGGCGGAATCAGGTCCTCGAACTGAGCGGGGCCACAATCACACCTTCCTGCCGTTTTTCCGGATCCTACCGGGGCTGGCGGCTCACCGGAACGAGGGTGTGACTGTGGTCATCCGCAAAGGTCGGACCAGCGGGGCGTTCGCGTTCTCGATCGCAGGCGGCGCAATGGCGTCACGACTTGGCCTCAGGTGCTCCTCGACGCCCTGCCTCGCGGCCGGTCCAACGAACCGCAAGCCCGGGGCGAGCCCGGTGATGGCGGCGACCCGGCTCGGCACCGGCAACCCGACCCGCGCGCCGAGCGTCGCGATCTCCGCCCGCGGGTAGCCGCTGTTCGCGATCGGGTCCGGCCCGGTGCGCTCGACCGAGCGCCGGTCCTGTCCCGTCGCCGCAGCGAAGTCCCGCAGGGTCGCGTACTGCACCCAGTTGCCGCCGGCGCGGGCCACCGACCAGCGCACGAGGAAGGACGGCCGGTCCGGATCGGTCCGGTGATAGACGTTGCCGTTCAGGCTGAGATCCATCTGCGCCGCGGTGCGCGTCCTGGTCTGGTCATACACGCAGACGACGCCGCACCACAGCTCGGACCCGGCAGGCCGCGAGAGCGCGTTGTTCGCAATGACGATGTCCTGCAGTTCCCAGGTCATCTCGGGGTCGGGGAACGGCCGGCGCTTGTCCCGCCCGTAGGTACCGGCCGACGTCGGCGCCCGCGAGTCCTGGTTCAGCCAGACCGTGATCTTGTTGCCGGACATGGCGTTATTCCAGATCTGCACGTCCGAGGAATTGTGCACGACCAGGGCGGCGAGGCGATTGTCCGTCAGGCGATTGCCGGCGAACAGCCCCTTGGCGGAGAGCTCGAAATAGAGCCCGCTGTCGTTCTCCGCGAAGTGGCTGCCGGACACGGTGAAGCCGTAGCAGGACTCGTCGCACCACAGGCCGTTGCCCCGGTTCCGAACGAATTCGCTGCCCCGGACGGTCATTCCGGCGGCGCGCGTGACCTTGACCCCGCCCGCGATCGGCGCGACGTTGAAGTCCTCCGCATTGTTGTCCGCGACGGCGACCGCGGTCAGCGTCAGCCGGTCCGCAAAGTGTCCGTGAATCCCGAGCAGCCCGTTCCGGGCCACGGTCAGGTTCCGCAGTTGCCCGCCCACGGAACTGATGGACAGCCCGATCGTCGCGTTGTCGACAATGACGTCGTTCTCGAAGGTTACCCGGGCGGCCGGCTCGTCGACGCGGACGGTGCCCATGTCCGGGATCGAGGTGGCATAGCCGCGCACGCCGACGCCCCGCACGGTGACGTCCGGCGACTGGATATCCATCGCCATCACGAGCGTGCTCGCCCGAACCTCGTGCCCGGCCGGGTCGGTGCCGAGGTACAGCCGGGACGCGGCGGTGTCGACGAAGAAGGTCCCGGTGCCGACCTGGTCGGCGCTGTCCACCTGCCGCTGCGGGACGCCGTCGAGCCACACCTGGTCGGGGTGGGCAGCCATCGGGAACGACGGCGAGACGTTCTGCCAGCCCTCGGAGGTGCCATCGGGCGCGCCCCGGGTGTAGGTGGGACTGGAGTCGAATTCGTAGGGCCAGCCGCCGTGCACCCAGGACCCGCCCGACGCGGTCCAGGTCCGGACCACGCTCGAGCCGTCGAGCCAGACCGCCTCGTCCGGATAGGACTGAATCGTCACGCCGGGCTTCGTCACGGTCACCGATTCGTGATACGTCCCGGCCCGCAGGACCACGGTGCCGCCGGCGCGGACGAGGGTGAGCGCCCGGCCGAGGGTCCGCACGGGCGCCGTCTGGGTACCGGCGGCCGAGTCGTCGCCGTCGGGCGAGGCGACCACGGCGCCGACCGGAACGGGATAGGCGGCCGTGCCGACCGGCGCGGAGCCCACCCCGGCGCCGGTCGCCACCGGCCGGGTCCAGCCCGCGGCGATGCCCGCCCCGGCGTCAGTCGAACCCGGCTGGACGATCGATGTGACGGTGAACGAATCGACCCGCACGGTGCTCGGCCCGCTGGTCTTGGACGAATAGGCCCACAGGTCGACACTGCCGGCACCGTCGATCCGGTCCACGGCGGCGTCGGCCACGGAGATCTGCCAGGCCGGCGCGGCGCCGACCGGGGTCAGCCCGGCCCGGATGCCGGTGCCGTCGGCGGCCGTCGTCGTCTCCAGCCGCAGCGCAAGCTCGGTCCCCGGCGCGATCCCGCGCAGCACCACCCGCTCGGCGTCCAGCCCGGTCACCGCGGCCGGGCTGCCGTTCTGCCGGTCGATGCGCAGGATGACGTTCCCATCCGGCGCGTACCGCGCCACCGCCTGATAGAACGTCTGACCGTACTTGCGGGCCTGCAGCGCGAACGACGTTCCATTGCCCGCCACCGCCCGGGTCCCGAAGGCGAACCGGGTCTCGAAGGCCAGGTCCTGGCCGGCGACGCCGGGCAGTTCGACGTCAGCCGACTGGCCGCCCGAGGCCAGCGTGATGAGCCCGCCCTCGGTAAAAGCGTCCGCACTGGAGTAGCGGTAGCTGCCCCCGACCGCGGCCGCCGGCCAGCCGGTCACGGCCCCGCGGGCGACCACGGTGCCCGCGTCCGCGACCTGATAGCTCCAGATCCGCACGGCGGCGCCGTCGGGCGAGGTGGTGTCGGCCGTCCAGGCCGCGCCGCCGCCGACGGGCGGCCCGGCCGCGTCGTCCTCGGCCGTGACCTGGGTGTCCGGCACGGCCTCGCCGAGCCGCCAGACCTTCGCGGTCAGCCGCGGCCGATCCGTCCTGGTCACCTCGACGACCAGGAGCAGGCGGTCGGCGGGGGTCACGCCCTCGACAACGCCGCTGCGCCGACCAAGCGAGGTGCGGTCCCCGTCCGCATTCAGCCGTTGCAGGCCGATGCCGACGGTCCCGCTCGCGTCAATGTCGAGCACCGCCCGGTAGCCCGCGTCGTTGCCGGTCCGCAGGAGGGACCCGAACGCCACGGTGCCGTCGCCGGACGGCAGCTTGGGGACGGCCAGGCCGGTGGTGACCGTCGGCTCCGTGGTCCACAGGCCGTCCAGAACGGATCGGGCGCTGTCCGCCGGGCCGGCGAGGTCCAGGACGGCGGGGGTGCCGGGACAGGCACTGCCGCACACGGCGCTGAGCGCCGGACCCGCCTTCGTGACCAGCGGGGCGGAGCCGACGGCCGGGGCGGCGTCGGCGAGGACCGGGCCGGGCACGCCGGTGGCAGCTGCGGTGATCGGGAGCGTCAGCCCCGGGAGGACGGCGAGCAGGGCCAGTACTACCGCCACGGCGCCCGTGCGCCGGTGGCTCGCTCGCCCGCCTACTCCTGCCATTCGAAAGAGTCCTCCACCCGTGCCACCCGAAACATTCGGGCCGAACACCTCGACGTTTGCTTGTTCCCCCCTCGCCGGATCCCGCGCGGGCGCGATCCGCCGGAGCGGGCCGTCCCCTGCCTCGGCCCGCCCTCAACACAGCGCGTCGGGCCGTTCGATGACGCTCCCGTCCTGTGTTCCCCGCTACATTCCGGTGCCCCCCGCCGCCTGCCGCGGCAACCCCGGTCGCTACGGCCGCCGCGGGCCGCCCTGCCCCGACGGGAAGTCGGTGCGATCCCACTCGGGCATCATGGCCTGGCCCGAGCGCGGCTTGCCCGCCGGGGCGACCGACGGGGGCGGCGACCCCTGCGGCCGGACCGGGATAGCCCGGGGCCGCCCGCCCGCGGCGGCCGGCGGCCGAGCGGGGGGCAGCGCGCGCACCTCGGGCGCCGGCCGCGCGGCGGGCTTGGTCCGCGGCCGCGGCCGCGCAATCATCGCGGCGGGCGTGGACTCGTACTGGTAGGCGTTCTGCCGGCTCTCGCGGACCCGGTTCAGCACGACGCCGCGCACCACACCCCCGGCCGTGGTGACCGACTGGGCCGCCTCCCGCAACTGGTTGGCCCGGACTTTGCGGGAATCGGCGACCAGGATGATGCCCGACGAGATCCGGGACAGGATCACGGCGTCGGCGACAGGGAGCAGCGGCGGGGCGTCGACCACAACGATGTCGTACCGCTGTTGGGCGATGCCCAGCAGCGAGCGCATCGGCGGGGAGTCGAGCAGTTCGCTCGGGTTCGGCGGCACGGCCCCGGAGGCGAGGACGTCGAGTTTGTCCCCGACAGGCTGGACGACATCCTCCAGGGAGGCACGCCCGATCAGCACGGTGGTGAGCCCGACGTCCGAGGTCAGGCCCCAGTGCGCGGCGAGCCGCGGCCGGCGCAGGTCGGCGTCGATCACCAGCACTCGCTTGCCGGATTCGGCCAGCACCTCGGCCAGCCCGGCGCACGTCGTCGTCTTGCCCTCACCCGGCAGCGCCGAGGAGAAGATGACGCACACTTCCTCCTGCCCGACGTCGAGGTATTCCAGGTTGGTGCGGAAGCGGCGGAACTCCTCGGCCCGCGAGCCGGTGTTCCAGGCCGGACCCGCCGGATCAGCGGATTCGGACTTGCGCCGCCGCGAGATCTTCGCCAGCACGGGGGCGTGCAGCACGGCCTCGACATCCTCCGCGCGCCGGACCCGGGTGTCGAGCAGGTCGCGGATGTAGGCGATGACAATGCCGCCGACGAAGCCCATGATGAATCCGGCCAGCGTGTTGCGGGTGGTGCGCGGGGATACCGGCGCGCTCGGGATCGACGCCTGCTTGATCACGGTCGCCTTCACCAGCGGCTTCCCGGCACCGGGGCCCACTTCCTGCCCCGCCGGTGGGACGTATTCCGGCGACAGCTTGGCGGTCTGCGTCACCAGGCTGGCCGCGATGGCGTTCGCCTTGTCGGCCGCCGCCTCGGGCGAGGAGTCGGTGACCCCAATCACGAGGATGTTGGTTCCGTTGGGCACCGTGACGGATACCCCGTCGTCCATCTGGGCGGCGGTCAGGTCCAGGCCCAACTCGTCGATCGCCGGATCGAGCACCTGCGGCGTCGTCGCCAACCTGCCGAAGGAGAGCATCTGGTCGCGAATATACGACGAACCGCTGTAACTGTCCGCGCCCGAGGAGCTTCTGGCCAGCGTGTAGAACATCGTCGTCGACGCCTGGTACATCGGCACCGTCATCATGGACCACACGAGCATGCCGCCCGTCGACAGGACCGTCAGCGCGGCGATCAGGAACCAGTGCTTGCGCACCGACGCCAACAGGTCGTGCACACTCATACTTCCTCCAGGTGTGAGGTCGCCGCCGCGGGTCCGGCGGCGCCGGGCACGGTGGATGGGCTGACCGCACCGGCGCCGACGTCGGCGTGGGCGGGACTCGAGCGGGCGCGCTCGCGCGCCGCCTCGGCCGTGGCGACGACGGCCACCCCGGCAATGAACCAGAACGCCGCCGCGTACTGCGTGATCAGCGCCACGCCCACGAGCGCCGGCAACTGCGCGACAATGGCGATCGCGGGCGGATTCGCGTGCCCGCGGACGACCAGGACGACCGCCATCACGAAGGCAATCAGCAACAGGGCGACCGGTAGCACGCCGTAGAGCAGACCACCCAGGATCAGGGCGGAGTCGATCGAGCGGAACGGGCCCCAGGTCACCACGCCCTGCGCCGACTTCGACCGGATGCCGGCCGTGCCGATCAATTGCATCGCCGGGATGAGGGAGGTCAGCGAGCCCCGGTACTCCGCGCTGCCGGACGCCTCCTGACCGGCGTCGTCGAAGATCCGCACAATGGATGGCAGCGCAATCACCGTGGCCGCAGCCGCAAGAACGACGATCGCCGCCTTGGCGCGGGTGCCCAACCCGGACCGCAGGAAGCACACACACAACGCCAGGCCCAGCACCGACGAGACGATGCCCAGCCGGCTGAGGGTGAGAATCGTGCCGATCCCGAGCGTGATCCCGCAGACCAGCTTCCAGCGCGGCTGCAGGTTGCTGCCCAACACCAGCGGCAGGGCGAGCGCGCAGGTCGTGCCCAGGGCGATCGAGTGGCCGAACGCGCCCTCGGCGCGCAGCAACCCGCCGCGCACCTGCAGGGGTCCCCAGACCTCGAAGGTGGGGCCACCGGGGAAGATGTGGACGAAGGGGTTGTACGCGGTGACGAACTCGAGCACCGCCAGCCCCGCGGCGATGGCGACGACGACGCCGAACGTCGCGTACAGCACCGGAAGCTCGATCAGCTCGGCCAGCAGCCGGCCGAGCAGGTAGGCGCTGGCCCACTCCACCGCGGCGACGAACATCGAGGGCAAGTCCACGAAGCCGAGCACGTGGCCGATCACGACCAGCGCGACGAAGACGGCGACGAGCACGTCGGTCGCCCGGATCCGGGCCCAGGCCGGCATCGGCGTGCTCGCGACGATCAGGATCGCGAACGCCGTCGCGGGCGGCAGGTACACCAGGACGTTGACGCCCATCCAGTACGGGACGAAGCACAACGAGATGCACCAGAGCACCAGCGTGGTCCGGGGCCGGGTGCGCAGGAAAATGGCGAACAGGATGGCCAGGACGAGCGCCACGCCCAGCATGGCGACGCCGTCCGGGCCGCCGCTGATCATCTCGCGTCCCGATCGCGCCCACGCACCGCGTCCCGATCGCGCCCACGCACAGTGCACCGGGCCAGCGAGGTGCTGGTCGCCCCGATGCGAGTGGAAAGGCGCATGGACATGACTCCCCGGGCGGCGTCGGCGGTTCTGCGGTCGAGGACAGGTGTCCAGATCCTATGGTGCGCTCGATCCCAAGCACTTCGCACCAGCGGGTGAACTCTCGGCTCTGGCCGGATTGCGGCGACACATTCACAACTGGTCCGACTGCCGATGCGCCTGGGAGCGCTCGGGCGATCCTATCCTGCCGGACCCTTCCCGGTGAAGATCACCGCAGGTGAAGCCGGGTCCACCAAGACCGTGACGGTGAACGAATCGCGCTGGTCAGCGGGCACCCGGAAGACGTAGCCGGCCGTCGTGCTGGTGCCGGCGTTCACAACATTCGCCAACGCCTTCACGCGAGCGTCACCGGAAACCGGGCTGGCCGGAATCGCACCCGCGAAATATGCGCTGACGTCGGTCTGCGCCAGCGACACCGCCCGCCCGGAGTCGTTGCGGATCCGCACCGTGACGGCCACCGCCGGCCCGGCAATATCGCCGGGGCCGTGCGCGGTCGCCGTCACGGCGCTGATCGCGGCCAACTCGACGCGGAGCCCGGCCACCGGGCCGGCCGTCGAGGTCAGCGGCACCGGCGCCGCCGCCGGCTTGCCGATCGGCGGCAGCCCGTGCGCCGGCGCACCGGCGCGGGCCGACCCGCCGACACCGGCCGACCCGCCGACACCGAGCGACCCGCCGACACCGGCCGACCTGCCGGCCTTGCCGGGCGGGTCCTGCGTCGCGCCCGGCGCCCCGCCCGACTGGTCCGCGGAAGGGTCGGCGGGGGCCGCCGCGCCGGCGGAGCGGCTCGCCGACGGCGCGCCGTTCGCGCCGGCCGGTGCGGCCTGCGCACCGGTGACGAAACGAATGGTCCCCACCACGCCGAGCGCGAGCAGCAGCGCCACCGCGATCACGACAACCCGCCGAGCCCACGGGCTCACTACCAGTTTCGACATCATGCAATCCTCACGGGGCCGTGGCCACCAACGCGCTGAACCGGGAACTCACCGGCGGGTTGGTCGACTGCGAGGACAGGTACGTCCCGAGCCCGATCGCCCCGGCCGGCTGGAGCGTGGTCGTGGAGTCGGTGCGGGTGACCTGCCAGTTGGCGGGCTCCGTGCTCCCCGCCGCCCAGACCTTCGCCCGCAGCGTGGTCACGCCGGAGCCGACCGCCTGGGTGCGCAGGTTCAAGGTGTCCCCAGCCCGGTAAGTCAGGCCCGGGATGACCGTGGAGGTCAGGAAGGTCTCGGCGTTGGCGTTCACGGAGTCCAGTTCGAGCGTCACCACGCCGGTGGCGGAGACGAACACCTTGGTCCGGTACTCGGTCCCCCACGCCTGCGAGCGGGTGTTCACGTAGCCGACCACGCTGCCCGGGCTGGACAGCTTGTCGAGCGACCACGAGACCCGCACGTCCACGTCGCCGGCCCGCACCAGGTTGAGCCGGGCCTGCGGTCCGGCGGCCGGCGCGGTCAGGGCCATGGCGCCCAGGCCCCCGCCGACCTTGAACAGCGCGGCCGAGGAGTTCAGCGTCCACGCCCCGCCGGCGTCCGCCGTGCCCCACCCGGTGGTGGTGGTCCGGCCGAACGAGTCGCGGGCGTATTCGATCACCGTCGGCGCCACCGTGACCTGCTTGGCCGCCGTCGTGCTCGCGCCGTCGTCGTCGGTCACGGTGAGGGTCACGGTGTAGGTACCGGCCTGGGTGTACGTGTGGTCGACGGTCTTGCCGGCGAGCGAGGCGCCGTCGCCGAAGTTCCACAGGTACGTGGCGATGGTGCCATCGGCATCGGCCGACTCGCTCGCGTCCCCGTGCACGGACAGGTTCGACTGGGTAGTGGCGAAGGCCGCCGTCGGCGGCTGGTTCGCGGTGACCGCGACCTGCTTGGTCAGGGTCGCTCCGGTGCCGTCATTGTCCGTGACCGTCAGCGTCACGGCGTAGGTGCCGACCGCGGCGTAGGTGTGCGACGCCGTCGCGCCCGTTCCCGTGCCCCCGTCCCCGAAGTCCCACCCGTAGGACGCGATGGTCCCGTCGGGGTCGGCGGATGCCGACCCGTCCACGCTCACCTTCAGCTTCCCGGGCGTCGCCGTGAAGGCGGCGACCGGAGCGGTGTTGCCCGGCACGACGACGTCGTGGGTCACCGAGGCGACCGCGCCGTCCGAGTCGGTCACCGTGAGCTTGACGGCGAACGTGCCCGCCGCGGCGTAGTCGTGGCTCGCCGTGGCGCCGGTTCCCGTGGCCCCGTCCCCGAAGTCCCAGTCGAAACCGGTCACGGTGCCGTCGGCGTCGGACGACGCCGTGGCGTCGACCGAGACCTGCAACCGACCCGGGGTCGCGCTGAACGCCGCGACGGGGGCCCCGTTGGCGACCACGACGACGTCGTGCCGGACGACGCCCTGGCCGGACTTGTCGTCCGTCACCGTAAGGGTGACCGGGTAGGTGCCGGCCGCCGCGTAGGTGTGCGTGGCGGTCGCCCCGGTGCCCGTGCCGCCGTCGCCGAAGTCCCAGGCGTAGCCGGTGATGGTCCCGTCCGCGTCGGCGGAGCCGCCGGCGTCGAAGCTCGCCGTCAGCTTGGTCGAGGTGGCGCTGAATGCCGCCGCCGGGACCTGGTTCGGGACCGGCGCGCCGGTGCCGAGCGCGTAGTGCGCCGCGACGTCGGCCGCGGTCAGCACCCGGGTGTACATCGCCGCGTCGTCGAAGTAGCCGACCAGGTTGGCCGACGTCGAGACGCCGTTCGGGTCGCCACCGACCTTCCAGTAGCCGGTCAGGGTGGCGGCCTGGGTGCGGGCGTTGGTGCCGGCGAGCGCCCCGTCCACGTACAGCTTCATGCCGTCCGTGCCCTGGGTGGCGACTGCCTGGTGCCACTTGTTGTCGTTGTACTTGGCCGTGGTGGTGATCGTGGTGCCCTGGACGGCGAAGACCATGGTGCCGTCGTTGCGCAGGTAGACCTGGCGGTCGCGGCCCCCAGTCGTCGACGCCTGGGTCGACCGGTCGGCGAAGCCCATGATCGTGCCACCCTGGGTGCTGCTGGTCCGGAACCAGGCCTCCTGGGAGACGGCCGCCGGGGCCGGGCTCTGCTGCGTCGAGTAGACCCACCCGCCGTTGCTGTTCCCGGTCCGCTGCAGGAGCAGGGCCTTGTTGGTAGTGCCGCTGAGCGCACCGGTCTGGTTGCGGACGTAGTTTCCGGTCACCGTGCCCGGGTAGTTGTTGATGCCGGAATCGGACACCGCCGAACCCGAGGTCTCGTTGAACCGCCAGTACGCCTCGGGCGCGGCGTCGTAGACCGCCTGCCCGTAGGCGTCGGTCGGGCGGGCCGGCACGGTGGCCGTGCGGCCGGACGCGGCGTAGTGCGCCCGGATCTGGGCGGTGGTCAGCGCCGTCGGGTACACCGCGACGTCGTCGATCGTGCCCGCGAAGTACTTCGAGGTCGGCCGGCTCGACCACGAGCTGAGGTTGTCCCCGCCGATCCGCCAGAACCCGTCATAGGCCTGGGGGGTGGTGGCGTCGGCGCGGGCGGCCACCCGCACGCCGTCGACGAACAGCTTCATGCCCGTGCCGTCCAGCGTGCCCACTGCGTGGTGCCACTGGCCGTCCCGGTAGGTCGCGGTGCTGTTCACCGTGGCGGCGGAGCTGGTGTAGACGCCGAAATAGACCTGTCCGTTGTTGTTCAGGTAGAGGTGGCGGTCGTAGTTCGACGAGTCGCCGGAGGCGGCGCTGCCGAAGCCGACGATCTTGCCGCCGCGGGTGCTGGTGGTCTTGAACCACGCCTCGACGGAGAAGGTGGCGGGTCCCGGCGTCGCCGACTTGGTCGCGGCCAGGCCCGTGCTCGAGCCCGCGAAGGCGGCCGCCGCGTTGGCGTCGTCGGCCACGGCACCCGCCTCGTTCCGGGTCACTCCGGCGCCGACCGCGAGGTCCAGGCCCCCGGCCCAGTCGACGAAGTCGCCGGCGGGTTCACCGAGCCGCCAGTAGTCGTCGGCCGCGTCCGCCAGGACGCCGGCCGCGTAGGGGCTCAGCTCGCCGCCGGCCGCGACCGTCACCGGGACCCAGTCGGACCGCGCGATGTTCCCGTCGGGGTCCGTGGCGGTCAGACGGTACTGCTGCGTGCTGCCCGGGGTGAGGTTCTTGTCCACCACCGAGCGGCCGAGGACCTTCCAGAACGGCGTGGTGATCGTCTCGGTGAAAACCGGCGTGGTGTTCTCCGCCCCGCGGTACAGCTTGTACGTCAGGGTCTGGTTGTCCCGGTCCCAGTTGGTCGAGAAGTGCACCCGGACCTCGCCCGAAGTGAACGAGTTCACGCTCGGGTTGAACGCGGCCCCGCTCAGGCGCGGGCCCTGCTTCTTGGGCGCCTGCGCGGCGCGGGCAAACCTGGTCAGGCCCTGCTGGGCGGCCCCGTTCAGCCCGATGAATTCGCCGCCGACGACGATGTAGTCCGCGTTGCCCGTGATCGACCAGCCGGCCTGGCCCTGGCCGGTGTAGGTGCCGGTGTACCACTGCGGGAACCAGTTGAGCAGCGTCGGCGAGGGCTGGCCGGGGTGGTCGGCATAGCCGTAGATGTCGGGGGTGTTGACGCCCGTCGCGGCCATCGAGAACGCCGTGGAGTGGTAGTACGTCCACGGGTCGGTCTGCGGGAAGGCGCCGATGTTGCCGCAGTAATGCTGGTGGCTCGCCGTGTATACGGCCTGGTCGCCCGGGAAGATCGAGTAGGTGTCCCCGTGGCAGTCGGCCACCCAGATCAGTTCCCCGGTGGTCGCGCTGATCCGGAACGGTCCCTCGATATTGCCGCCCCGGCCGAAGACATATCCGGTGCCATAGATTGCCGTCTCGTCCGCGGCCAGCGAGACGATCGAAGCCTCCGCGCCGGCATTACGGATCTGGGCGTTGGCCGGCATCGGAGTGCTGACGCCGGTGGTGGGGTCGACCCAGCCCAGGCCGTAGGCGGCAGCGCCGCCGAGGGTGGTGAACCGGCCGCCGAGCACAACCTTGGAGCCGTCCTTCAGCACCGTCATCGAGGCGACCGAGTCGTTGGCATTCGGGTTGAAGTCCAGCAGGGTGCCGTCCGTCGCCGCGAAGGCGGCGACCTTGGCCCGCGGCACCAGCGCGCCGCCCGTGACACTCGCCGCGCTGTTGAACTCGCCGCCCACATAGACGGTGGTGTTCGTCGCGGCGACGGCGAGCGCGTTCGAGGACAGGGTGGGGGCGAAACCGGACACCAGGGCGCCGGTTGCGGTGTCGAACGCCGCGACGTGCAGCCGCCATTGGCCGTCCACCTTGCTGAAGTCCCCGGCCACGTAGATCCGCTTGCCGTCCGGCGAGGCCGTGATCGCCCGCGCCTGCGCGTCCAGGCTCGGCGCCCAGTTCAGCAGGGCGCCGGTGTCGATGTTGTACGCGAGGAGGTTGGCCCGCGGGGTCGTGTTCACGCCCGCGGCCGCGCCGAACGGGCGGACGGCCGCGAAGCTCCCGGCCACGTAGACGGTGCGCCCGACGACGACCTGGGACCACGCCACGCCGTCGATCTGGGGGGTGGCGAGCGCATCGGCGGTCACGGTGACCGGCGTCGCGGGGTTGGTCGGATCGAGCGGGGCGTGATCGGCCGCGGCGGGCAGTGCTTGGCCCAACGACACGACCAAGGCCGCCGAGGCAGCAATGATCGTCGCGCGGCGGGCCGCATGGTGACGGAGCATGGTTTCCTCGGGGGACTGGGCGAGCACCAGGCGGGCGGCAATGACGGACAGCGTCTAACAACCCGCACCTGTCGGGATTCCGACAGGTGCCCAGATCCTAGGCCGGACCGCGCATTGCTCGGGATCTGAACCGCGGGTGAAAAACCGAACTCGGCGGACCGGATTCGGATCATTGCTGCCCTGCTCGCGGGTGAGTTCCGGCGCTGCCCAGGGGTGGCGCCGACCCGGCCGACTAAGATTGGCGCGCCGGGCGGCCTCGCCCGGATTCCCACGATCGCCCGGGAGTTCGAGTCGTGCCCCGACCCCCGATCCGTCACGCCGCCCCGGCCCGGACCGCCCCGCTGGGGCGACGGACCGCCCGGGGCGCCGTCGTCACGCTCGGGGCGCAGTTCGCCCGAATCCTGATTCAGATCGTCTCCGTCGTCGTGCTGGCCCGGCTGCTGACCCCGGACGACTATGGCCTGCTCGCGATGGTGGTCGCGATTGTGGGGGTCGGCGAAATCCTGCGGGACTTCGGCCTGTCCTCCGCGGCGGTCCAGGCCCCGACCCTGTCCACCGCCCAGCGGGACAATCTGTTTTGGATCAACACCGGCATCGGCGCCGCGCTGATGGCGATCTGCCTGGCGGGCGCGCCGCTGATCGGGTCGTTCTACGGCGACGACCGGCTCGTGCCCATCATGCGAGCGCTCGCCGTGACCTTCCTGCTCAACGGGATGGCCACCCAGTACCGGGCCGGCCTGACCCGCCGGATGCGATTCGGCGCGATTGCCGCGGTCGACGTCGCCACCCCGCTGATCGCCCTGAGCGTCGCGATCGTGATCGCGAGCCTCGGCGGCGGTACCTCCGCGCTGGTCGCGCAGCAGATCGTGACTTCCGCGGTCGGCTTCGCGCTGCTGGTGCCGCTCGCGCAGTGGCTGCCCGGGCTCCCGCGGCGCGCTGCCATGGGGGGTTTCCTGCGCTTCGGCGGCTGGCTGCTGGCCTCGCAGATCATTACCTACGCCTCGAAGAACGTCGATTCCGTGGTCATCGGCCTTCGGTTCGGCGCCGGCGCGGCCGGGATCTACTCCCGAGCCTTCCAATTGCTGATGACGCCGCTGAACCAGGTCCGCTCGCCGAGCACCAGCGTCGCGCTGCCGGCGCTCGCCCGCGTGCAGGACCAGCGGCGGCGCTTCAACGACTACGTCAAGGCGGGTCAACTCGCCCTGTCGATGCCGCTCGCCCTGGTGCTCGCCGTCGTGATCGGCGCCGCCGATCCCGCGGTCCGCGTCTTTCTCGGGACCACCTGGTTGGCCGCGATCCCGGTGCTGCAATGGCTCGCGCTCGCCGGACTCTTCCAGACCCTGGCCTACGTCGGCTACTGGGTCTACCTGGCCCGGGCGCTGACCAACCAACTCATGTACTACTCGATCGTCGCGGCCGTCCTGAAGATCGTCTGCATCGTCGTCGGCAGCCAGTGGGGGGTGGTCGGCGTCGCCGCCGGATACGCGATCTCCCACCTGATCGAATGGCCGATCTCGCTGTGGTGGCTCGACCGGGTCACCACCGTGCCGGTCGGCGCGCTGTACGGCGGGGCGCTGCGGACCATCGGCCTCGGCCTGCCGGTGGCGGGCGCGGCCTGGGGCGCCACGGCGCTCATCGCCGGCGCGCCCGCCGCCGTGCAATTGCTCGCCGCAGTGGGCGCCGGCCTCGCCGCCGCCGCCGCTGCGGCGGCCGCTGTTCCCGCCATTCGCCGCGACGTCGCGTCGATTCTCGCCATCGCGCGGCTCGCCATCGCCGGAAGGAAGTCCGCATGAGCCGACGCCTCGTCGTCGCCCACCCGTCCGCCGACCTCTACGGGTCCGATCTGCAACTGGTCCAGACAGTGCGCGGCATGGCCGACGCCGGGTGGCAGGTGCTCACCCTGGTCCCGGCGCCCGGTCCGCTGATCGCCCGGTTGGAGGCGGCTGGGTCCGCCGTCCGGGTGCTGCCGTTCCCGGTGCTGCGCAAGGCCGTCCTGACCCCCGGCGGTCTGGCCCGGACGGCGGCCGGGGCCGCCGGGGCCGCGGTGCGCGGGGCGCGGCTGCTGCGCGCGCTGGGCGCCGACCGGGTGCTGGTGAACACGGTGACGATCCCGTCCTGGATCGCGGCGGCGCGGCTGGCCCGGGTCCCGGTGATCACCCACGTGCACGAGGCCGAGGTTGACCTGCGCCGGCTGCTGCGGGTGGGCCTCGCCGCGCCGCTCCTGCTCAGCGACCGTGTGGTCGCCAACTCCGAGGCGACGCGCGAGGCCCAGCTCGAGGCGATCCCGGCACTGCGGTCGCGCCTCACCGTGGTGCACAACGGCGTCGACGGGCCGCCCGAGCCCGTGGCGCCGCCCCGCCCGCGGGCCGCCGCCGACCCGGCCCGCATTGCCGTCATCGGCCGACTGTCCCGCCGCAAGGGGGTCGACGTCGCATTGGCGGCCGTCGGCCTCCTCGCCGCGCACGGGCGAGCGGTCCGGCTCGACATCTGCGGCTCGGTCTTTCCCGGCTACGAGGCGTTCGAGGAGGAACTGCGCGCCCGCGCCGCGCAGCCTGACCTCGCCGGCATGGTCACCTTCCACGGGTACGTGGACCCCACCTGGAAGATTCTGGCCGACGCCGACGTCGTCCTCGTCCCGTCTCTGGGCGAGTCGTTCGGTAACGCCGCCGTCGAGGCCATGCTCGCCGCGCGACCGCTCGTCGCCTCGGGCGTCCAAGCCCTGCGCGAAGTCGTCACCGACGGCCGGACCGGGCTGCTCGTGCCGCCCGGCGACGCCGACGCGCTCGCGGCCGCCATCGCGCGCCTGCTCGACGACCCCGCCTTCGCCGGTGAGGTGGCGCTCGCCGCGCGGGCCGACGCCCTCGACCGGTTCTCCACCGCCCGCTACCGCGCCGGGCTGCTGGCCGCCATCGAGGGCTGATCCAAGCCCGCCGAGGTAGATCCGTGCGGGTCGAGGTAGATCCGTGGGGGCGCCCGGGAGGGCTGCCGGCGACTGTGATGTCTCGGGACATCGTGGACGGTTGTGTCTCAGGACATCGTGGACGGTTCGTTGTCTCGGGACATCGTGGACGGTCGGTTGCGTGAGCCGAGGTAGTGGACGCCTTTGGGTGGTCGCTGTAGGCGTAGGAAGCTGGTTCCGGTCTCGTCGAAGAACTCGATGTGGGTGTGGTCCCACAGGGCATGCACGGTCGTGTGTGCGCGGGCTTTGCCGACCTGGAACTCGCATCCCAGGATGGCGAACCGTCCGCGGTCGGAGACGGTCCTGGTAGCGATGTGACGTTCCTCGCGTGCGAGCGGGGGTGCGGCGGGCAGGGGTTCGGGGTGGGTTCGGGGGTCGGGCTCGTCGGCGAGGTCGGTTGCGAGCCAGGTCTCCCAGGGGGTGCGCCCGCCCAGGGACTGGTGTTCGCGTTCGTGGTTGTAGTAGTCGTCGTGGTCCTCGACGAGGGTTTGCAGTTCGGGGATGGTCCGGGCCGGGGTACGGGCGTTGAGCCACTTGATCAGGGTTCGGTGCAAGCGTTCGTCCTTGCCCTGGGTTGTGGGCCTGCCCGGCCTGCCGGTGATCGGCACGGTTCCCAATGTGGTCAGGTAGTCCACGAGCTTTCCGGTGCTCCCGCGGCGGGTGGGGTTGAAGGCAGCGCCGTTGTCGGACAGGAACTTGACTGGTACGCCCCAGCGGCGGATCGCGGTGCGCACGACCTGCAGGGCAGCGGCGCTGGTCTCCCCGGTCGCGACCAGCGAGGCCAGGGCCAGGCGGGAGTGATCGTCGATGAGCTGGAAGATCGCGACCTTGCGCCCATCGGCCAAGGACCACTCCATCGCGTCGATCTGCCAACAGCAGTTCGGCGCCGGGTAGACGAACCGGCGGTAGGCCGCCCGCGGCTTCTTGCGCGGCTCGGGCTTGACCACTCCCGCGGCCACGAACGCCCGCGCGAGGGTCGCCCGCGAGGCCGTCCTCAGACCCAGGCGGCGCATGCGCGCGGCGACCGACAACGGACCGGCGTCCAACCCGCGGGCGACCAACCAGGCTCGCATCTGCAACGCCTGCTCGATCACCTGCGGGTCGGTGCGCCCGGGGCTGGAGACCGGGCGCCGCGAGCCGGGCTCGACCGCGTCCATCGGCCCCACCGCCCTGGCCCGGGCGCGGATCTTGTAGAACACCGACCGTGAAATGGCGTGCGCGCAGCAGAACGCACTGACCGCGCCACGCTCGCTCTGCTCGGGCCAGGTCGCGATCGCCCAACGAACCGCGGCAGGCACAGATCTTGAATCCATGCCCCCACCGAAGACGCCTCAGGACCCGAACCGTCCACGATGTCCCGAGACACACCGTCCACGATGTCCTGAGACACAACCGTCCACGATGTCCTGAGACTTCACAAGGGCTGCCGGCGACCGCACGGATCTACCTCGGCGGCGGAGGGCGGGCGCCCTACCGCCCGAACCAGGCGCGCCGGTCGAGGCGGCCGGCGCCCAGCGCCGCGTCGAGCGAGACCCCGCGCAGCCCGCGCTCGCCGAGCGCGGCGAGCAGCCGCCCGGCCAGGGCGCCGCGGTCCACGGTCGGGACCGGCCCGTCGTCGACCCCGTCGACGGCGTCGGCGTAGTTGTCGTGGCACAGCACGATCGAGCCGCGATCAATCCGGGCCAGCGCGCCGGCGAGGCGCTCCTCGTCGCCGATCGACTGCGAGTCGCGCAGGCTGGGACCCCACATCACCGGGGTCAGGCCCGCGCCGGCGGCCGCCCGCCAGGTGGCGACGGTCTGGCGCCCGTAGGGCGGCCGCAGCCAGCGCACGGGGGCGCCCACGACGTCCTCCAATTCGGCCCGGCCGGCGTGCAATCGCGCCGCGACGGCGCGCGGCGGCAGGCTGGTCAGCGCCCGGTGGTCGGTTCCGTGCAGGCCGACCTCGTGCCCGGCGGCGGCGACCTCACGCGCCAAGTCCGGCGCGCGGCGGACCCGGGTGAGCAGCATGAAGAAGGTGGCGGTCGCGCCGTGGGCGGCGAGCGCCTGCAGGACGGCGGTGGTTCCCTCCGGGTGCGGGCCGTCGTCGTAGGTCAGGACAACGAGCGGGGCCTGGGTGCGGACGCCGACCACCGAGCCGATCGGCGCGCTCGCGCGGGCGAGCACCCGCTTCGCGGATCCCCCGAGCGAACGCGCCCGCGGCCCGCGGGCCGCGCCGTTCATCGCACGCTGCGGCGCCACTTTCGCCACCATCCTTCCGTCCGTGCGTACTCCTCATAGGTCAGCCCGAGCCCGCCCGAGGCCAGACCGAGTCCGCGCGCTGCGGTCCGCAGGCCACGGGCCCGGTCCCGCGGCCGACGACGCACGGCGCCGACGACGCTGCGCGCGAGTCCGCCGGCGACCCGAACTCCCCCGCCGGCCACGCAGCGTGCCCGGGCGACCGCCCGCGACCCGGTCGAGCCGGCCAGGTAACGCTCCACCCGGGCGGCCGCGTTGCCGTGACTGATCTGTCGGGTCAGGACCCAATGCCGGTTGGCCCGGCCGGCCGGAACGACGTCGTGCGCCACGGACTCATCGCACCAGACGATGACGCCCCCGCCGGCCACCAGGGTGCGGGTGAACAAGGTGTCCTCGCCACCGCCCAGGATCATCCGGGGGTCGAACCGGACGCCCAGGCGCCGGACCGTGGCCAGGTCGAGCAGCAGATTCCCGCAGGCCGCCACCGGCACCCGATCGCCCGTGGTGCGCGGCTTGCGACGGAAGAATTCGCCGGCGGCCACAAAGTCGTCGACCGGCCCGTCGAAAACCGAGACGACGCGACCCCAGACGGCGTCGGCGCCGGTCGCCCGCCAGGTTCCGACCAGGGCGGCGAGCCAGCCGGGCTGCGCAATCTCGTCGTCGTCGATGAAGACGAGCAGGTCCGCGCCCGCCGCCTCGTCCAGCGCCCGATTGCGGACGGCGACGATGCCCGGCGTCGGTTCGACGACGTAGTCGGCGCCGGCGGCCCTGGCCACTTCCTCCGCGCTGCCCTGCGGGTCGTTGTCGACCACGAGCACCCGGGCGCGGAGCGGCTCGAGACTCGCCGGCGCGGGGCTGCCCGGCGCGAGGCTGCCCGGCGCGGGCGGCGGCGCGGCGAGCGCGGCGAGCGCGGCGGCCTGGGCGACGGCGGCCGCGAGGTTCGCCTGCAACGTCGCGGGTCGTCGGAAGGTCGGGATCGCGACAATCAACTCCACCGGCATGGACCACCCTTTCCGACCCGCGGGGACTGGGGAAACCCTATCGGCCCCTGCGGGGCGTGCGGGCCCCGGACGGGGTCGGTCGCAGGTATTCACCCTGGTTCGCGGCACATTTCGCCCGCTGTCCGATCCACTTGGTGTGCGCAGGACCGGGAGCGCCCGGATAGAGTGTCGCGGTCCGCGCAGCGCGCACCCGCTCGACGAGGAGGACCCGTGACCCGCCAGGACCCCGAGCAGGACGCCCGGCCGGTGCGAGTTCTCGTCTCCTTTCCCCCGCCCCGGCCGACCACCAACCCGTACATCACCCAACTGGCGTCCGCGCTCGAGGCCACGGACGGCGTCGAGGTGCGCTATTTCGGCTTCCGGGAGGCGCTGCTCGGGCGGTACGACGTCTTCCACGTGCACTGGCCGGAGATCCTCGGCGCGGGTCAGTCCCCGCTCAAGGCGCTGGCCCGCCAGGCGCTGACCGCCCTGTTTCTCGCCCGGCTGGCGCTCACCCGCACCGCGGTAGTGCGCACGGTGCACAACCTGGAGCGACCGAGCGGCATCTCGCGGCGCGAGCAGGCCCTGCTGACGGCCTTCGAGCGGGCCACGACGCTGCGGATCCGGGTCAATGACGTGACGCCCATGCCGGCCGGGGCGCCGTTCGAGACCATCGTGCACGGGCACTACCGGGATTGGTTCGCCGGCTACCCGCGGACCGCGCCGATCGCGGGTCGGCTCGCATATTTCGGCCTGATCCGCCGCTACAAGGGCGTCGAGGACCTGATCGCGCTCTTCCACGCCCTGGCCGAGCCGGAGTTGTCGCTGGTGGTGGCCGGAAAGCCGTCGACCGACGAGCTGGCAGCCGTGCTCACCGAGGCGGCGGCCGGCGATCCCCGGATCGAACTGGACCTGCGCTTCCTGGCCGACGCCGACCTGGTCGCCACGGTCACGGCGGCCCAGCTCGTCGTCCTGCCCTACCGGTTCATGCACAACTCCGGGGCAACCCTGACCGCCCTCTCGCTCGACCGGCCCGTCCTGGTGCCGGACACCGAGGTGAACCGCCGGCTGGCCGCGGAGGTGGGGCCGGGCTGGGTCACCACCTACCCGGACGATCTGACCGCCGCCGACCTGATCGCGGCCGCCCGGGCGGCCGCGACGGCCGACCGCGCGCCGGAGCCGGACCTGTCCCGGCGCGGGTGGGCCGACGCCGGCCGCAGCCACCTGGCCGCCTATCGCCGCGCAATCGCCGTCCGCCGGGGCGGCCGCCGCGCCGCCGCCGCGGCCGCTAGCGAACCGCGCCGATGAGGTAGCTCCCCGCGGTCAGCGGGGCGCGGGTGCCCGCGGTCAGGGCCGCGATGGCGGCATCGACCGGGGTGCCGAAGCCGGCGGCCCCGGCCTGGTTCTGCAGGGCCGCCGTCGCGCGACCGTTCGCCTGCACCGGCACGGCGCCGGTGAATTCGCGGCCCCGGCCGTCGATCCCGGCGGCCGCCAGCGAGGCATACTGCGTGCGGCTGCCGGGCTGCTTCTCCCAGCGCAGCAGCGCCGGCGGCGCCGAGGTCGACGTGCGGTGATACGCATTGCCGGCGATGCTCGGCACCATGGTCGGGGAAGTGACGGCGCGGGTGTCGTCGTAGACGCACACCCCCGCGCACCACGGGTTCGCCGAGGTGGACGCGCCCGCGAGGATGTTGTTCCGAGCGACGACGCCCGTCGTCGGCCAGGTCCGCCCCTGCCAGGTGCGGCCGTCCTGGCGGACAGCGAGGGCCTTGTAGGACCCGGTGACCGTGTTGTTCCACACCCGGACGTTCGAGGAGTCGAACACGAAAATGCCGATGTCGTCCGGCTGATCGGCATTGCCCTGGTTGTGCGGCGCGCCCACGCCGGGCACGTATCGGTTGTCCCGGACCACGCTGTTGACCACCGAGCCATTGGTACTGAGTTCGACCAGAATGCCGACCTCCGAGTTGCGGTCGGCATTGACCGAGGCGACCGAGAAATTCGTCACGTTCTCGTCCAGCCACAGCCCCGGCCCCTGGTTGTCGGAGAAATCCCCACCCTTGATCGTCAGGCCGTTGACGTCGTGAGCGATCTTGGTCCCGCCCGCCGACGGCGCCCGGTTGAACCACTCCGTGTTGTTGTGGTTCGCGGCGACATTGGTGAAACTGAGGCCGCCGGCCACGGACGCCGCGATGCCGAGGTTGCCGTGATACCGCGCCGTCACATTGGTCAGGGTGGTCCCGGGCTTGCTGACCTGGAATCCGCCGGCGGCGCCGTCCTGCACGATCACGTCGGTGAACGACGACGTCGCGAAGGCCAGCCCGTTGTTCCGCGGCCCCTGGACGTTCACCACCGCGCGTTGGGGCATCCAGGTCGCGTAGTTGCGCATCCCGATCCCGCGAACCGCGATCGGGGTAGCGGCCCGCAGGGCGAATTGCAGATCGCTCGCCCGCACCTCGTGGCCCGCCGGGTTCGTGCCGAGGTAGAGCCGCCGGTTGGCCTCGTCGAACCAGAAGCTCGACGCGGTGACCTGAGCCTTCGATGCGGCCTGATCCAACTGTTGGCCGTCGAGGAAGACCTGGTCCGGGCGGGCCGCCATCGGGTAGGCGGAGTTCACGTAGCGCCAGCCCAGGGCCGTACCGTCCGACGTCGTCCACTCGCCGGTGGGGTAGACGGGCGAGAACACCTGATACCAATTCGCGGCCCACAGCCCGCCGCTCGCCGCCCAGCCTGTGACCACGGTCGAGCCGTCGAGCCAGACCTTGGCCCCGTTCTCGGGCTGAATAGTGATCGCCGCGTTCTTCATGACGGTGATCTGCTCGTGGTACGTGCCGGCCTTCATGATGATGGTGTCGCCGTTGTTCGCCTGCCGGATCGCCCCGGCAAGCGTGGCCGTGGTCCGGTTCGGCGCGAGCGGGAGCTTGCGCACCGGGTTCGACGCCGCCGCGCTCGCCTCGCGGTGGTTGGCATCGATGACGTATTGGCCCGGCGCCCAGTCGTCCGCCGTGCGCGGCGCGCGCGGGTTCACCCAAATTATCTTGTTCGGGTCCGCGGGCACGGGATAGCTCGTCGTGCCCAACGACGGCGCGCCGTAGCCCGAGGACTCGGCCATCCCGTCCGCCAGCGCGTGCACGGTCAGGGCGCGGATGCGCACCTGCGACGTCGCCGTGTCCGGCGCAGTGTAGCCCGAGAAGGCGATCGACCCGGCCGCGCGCAGCCGGTCCGACCCGTTGTCCGAGGTGCTGAGCTGCCACTGCGGCGCGCTCGCGTCGGCCGCGAACACCCGGGCGCGCAACGTCGGGATGTCCGAGCCGTCCACCTCGAACTGCAATCGCAACGCGTCGTCGGCGCGGAGGGTGCCGAGCGAGGCCGTGGCCAGGGTGCGGGACCGGGTCACGTCGGCCTCGTCGATCCGCTCGATCGACACGGTGGCGGCGCCCCGAGTCCGGCCGGTCGGCGTCTTCGATTCAGCCGCCACCCGGACCGCCGCCCGGTAATAGTCCCCGCCGACCTTGCGGGCCTCAATTGCGTACCGAATTCCGTCGCCGCAGGTCAGGGTTCCGGTCGGGGCGCCGATCCGTTCGAGCAGAAAGGTGGTGTCGATCGACACATCGCGCTGCTCCAGCGAGTCCAGTTCCGTCCGGGCGGTGCGGCCCGCCGCCATCCGGAGCAGCCCCCGGTCCCCGGCCCCCGTGTCGTCCGCGCCGACCCCGCTCACCCCCTCCGGGTACGAGTACGGGCCGCCCGTCGTCGGCCGGCCCCACACCGCGCCCGCGCCGGCGGCCAGGGCATGACCGGCGGCGACGAGGGTCCTGGTGGCCGGCATCCCAGAGACGGCCTGCGGGCCGGGCGCGGCCTGCGCGCCGGGCGCTTCAGCGGCCCGGGCGATCGGCGCCCCCGGCCCCCATGGGGCCAGGAGCCCGACGACGGCGGCACCGGCGATCACGAGTTTTTGGGTAGAAAACCTTTCCCTAGCCATTGCCATCTGTGACCCTTTCTTCGCCAAAATATGACGAAGCGAGAGCCTAGGTCTGAATCTGGTATCCGGCAACTGTCCGGATTCAGGAGATAGAGGTCAAACGTACTAGGCCAGACGCCGCGTTCCGAGCCCGTCCTGCCCCTGGCCCGCCATACCTGCTCCGGGCATCGCTCCTGGTCGGGGGATACGGCGCGCGGCGCCGGACGGGTCCGACGCGAGCCCGCGCCGCGCCTCAGCGCCGACTCAGCCGGAGCCCGTCCCGGGTACCCCGCACGGCCGCCAGCCACGGCTCGGCGGACCGCAGCAGTTGACGCTTGCCGCCCTGGAGTACGATCGCCCGCGCCGCCCGCAGACTGGTCCGTCGCCAGGCCAGGCGGTCCGCCGGCCCCAACCAGGTCGCCGCGTAGAGCAGGCGATTGCGAATGTTGTGGTAGTAGTAAAGCCCGGATTTCGCCCGTGCCGGCACCTCGCCGACAATGCGTTGCGTCCCGCCCTCGTCGTGAATCGCTCGTGCTTCAGGCAGCACCACCAGGTCCCCACCCGCGGCCTCCACCCGGGCCGAGAGATCGACGTCTTCCCAGTACATGAAATACCGCTCGTCGAAGCCGCCGACGGCGGCCCACAACTGGGCGGAGACGGCGAGGACCGCCCCGCTCAGCCAGGCGCGTTCGCGCGTCGAACGCGGCGGGCGCACGGCGGAGCGCATGATTCCGTCGTCCAGCGAAAGGTAGGTGTAGCCGTGCGACCAGACCGAGCCGTCCGGGCGCAGGATGACGGGCGCGACCAGGCTCATCGGCGCCCGCTCGGCGGCGGCGGCCAGCGCCGCCACCGACTCAGGCTCCACCCGGGCGTCCGGGTTGACCAGGACCGCGACCCGGGCCCCGAGTTCAAAGGCCCGCCCGACGCCGAGGTTCATGCCTGCACCGAAGCCGGTGTTGTGGTCCGGACCGACGAGGTGCCAACCCCGTTCGCCGGCGAGTCGCTCGACGGCGGCCCTTTCCTGCGCCGTCGACCACGAGTCCACGACGACGACGAGCGGCGCGGCGGCCTCGTCGGGCGTCCCGGCGGCCTCGCCGCCCGGCCCGCCGGCCGGAAGGTTCTCGGCCAACAACGCATGGGACCGGTAATTCACGACGACGATCGCGACGCTGTTCCCGCCGCCGGGTCCACCGCCGGCCACGGTCACGCCGCCCGACCGAACGCCGCGATCTCCCGGAACCACTTGGCCGCGGCCAGGATCAAGAAGCCCGCGGTGGCCGCCACGATCAGCGAATACACCCAGGCGAACACGGTCGCCGCCCCGAGCAGCGCAAAACACAGACACAGGACGCCGTAGTCGGTCGGGATCACCAGGATCGACCGCAGCCACGGCGCCCGGCCGCCCGTGGCTGCCTCGGACTTCGCCCCGTGCGCCCGCCGCAACTGTTCGGTGAGAATCATGCCGAAGAACAGCACCGACCCGATGATCGCGCCGGCCAGCGGCACCAGCAACCAGGCCCGCGGCATCGCCTCGGACCGGTAGTAACCGACCGCGAGCGCAAGCGGCAGCGTGACCACCTTGGTCGCATCGACCATGTGGTCCAGCCACTCGCCCGCCGGGCTGCCGGACTTCGTCAGCCGGGCGACCTGCCCGTCCGCGGAGTCGAAGGCGTAGCCGATCACCAGCAGGAGGCACACCACCAGGCCGAGCCACCAGGTGGGCCGGACCGTGGCGACCAGCGCGATTCCCGTGAAGGTGAAGCAGGCGCTGATGGCGGTCACGGCATTCGGCGACAGGCCGCGCCCGTAGGCCCACGCGGCCAGGAACCGGCCGATCCGCCGATTCACGAACCGGGAATAGGCCGGCGCGGACCGGGCCGCGCCCTTCTGGGCGCTCGCGAGCCGCGCGAGAGTCTGGCGGAAGGTCTCCTCGGGCATGCGGGCCGTGTTCCTCTCCTGGAACTCGATGGGGTCGGTGGGGCTCAGGCGGGATGGTGCCGGCGCCGCGCCCGCCACTGCGGTCCCGGCGTCCGGCGCGCGGCCAGGTCCCGGGCGAGGCGCTCGTACGCGGCGGCGATGTCGTCCCAGTCGTAGTCGCGGGCCCGCTCGCGCAGGCGATCGCCCCGGGCGAGGGTGCCGGCAACGTCGGCCTCCGCGGCCTCGAGGCGCGCGGCGAGGTCCGCCGGGCCGGCGAAGTACACGCCGTCGTCGCGCAGCACCTCGCGGTTGAAGACGACGTCGTAGGCGACGGTCGCGGCGCCCGCGCCGATCGCGCGCAGCAGCGATGGGTTGGTGCCGCCGACGCTCTGCCCGTGCAGGTAGGTCAGCGCGTTGGCGTACAGCGCGTTGAGCAGATCCTGGTCCCACACCGCGCCGAGGAACCGGACCCGCGGGTCGGCACCGGCCGCGGCCCGCACCGCGGCCGTGTACTCGTCCGCATACGGCGCGGAGCCGACCACGAGCAACGGCTCCCGGGCCGCCGAGGCGACGTAGCCCTGGACCATCTGTAACACGTGGTTCTCCGGCTCGAACCGGGCCACGGCGACGTGATAGTGCCGCGGGGTGACGTCCACCTCGGCGAGCTTCGCCGGGTCGGTCCCGGCCAGGATCGGCGCCCCGTAGGCGATCAACTGCGAGCCGACGCCGAATTCGTCCCGGTAGTAGCGGGCGATGCCCTCGGCGTCGGCGATGATCGCGTCCGACCAGCGCACGGCGCGCGCCTCGGCGGCGCGGTAGTACCGCCGGCCGGTCGGACCCCACTTGGCCCGCTGCCACTCCAGGCCGTCCACGTGGGTCGCCACCGGGATCCGGGCCAGGCGGACGAACGGCAGCCAGGGCGAGTTGGCCGCGTTGAAAACGAAGGCCGCGTCGGTGCGGTACCGCATCAGGTGCGCGACGGACAGCCCCGTGTGGCTCAGGGTCTCCAGCGACCGGCGGCGCATGGCGGGCAGCGTGACCAGGTCCATGCCGAGGTAGTCGCGACGGGCGTCGTCGTCATTGCCCCGCCGGCAGTACACCCGGACCACGTGGCCGGCGGCGGCGAGCCGCCGGCCGATCTCCTCGACCGCCGTCTCGAAGCCGCCATACCGGGCCGGCACCCCGCGGGTGCCGATCATCGCGATCCGCAAAGGCCCGGATTCGCTCGCTGTGCTCACTGGACCTTCTTCGCAGTCGATGGAAACTCCACGCGGGAAACCGTATCCCGGCTCCTCCCCCGGAATCACGCTGCGAGCGCCCCGCAGATGCCGCCGGCCGGGCATTTCACCCGGTGGGACGCTCGGCCGGCTACGCGCGGGCTACGCGCGGGTGTGGAAGCGCCCCTGGGCGGCGAGCAGGCCCTCGGTGAGAATTGCCTCGACGGCGTCGGCGGCGTCGTCGAGCAGCAACGGCAACTCCTTCACCTCGGCGCCGGAGAAATTGCGCAACACGTAGTCGGCAGTGTCCATGCGCCCCGGCGGCCGGCCGACGCCGACCCGGACCCGGACGTAGTCACGGGTGCCCAGCGCCTTGGTCACATCCCGCAGCCCGTTGTGGCCGCCCTCGCCACCGCCGAGCTTCAGCCGGACGGTCCCGAAGGGGATGTCTACCTCGTCATGCACCACCACGAGGTGATCGGGCTCGACGCCGAAGTACCGCAGGAGGCCGACCACCGGCCCGCCCGACTCGTTCATGTACGACGTCGGCTTGGCGAGCAGCACCCGGGGGCCGGGCCGACCGCCCGGCAGCACGCCCATTCGGGCCTCGGCCACGACGGCCCGCGAGCGATGCGCGGTGAACCGCGCCGTGGCGCGCTCGGCGAGCACATCCAGGACCATGTGGCCGGCGTTGTGCCGGTTGGCCGCGTACGTCGGGCCCGGGTTTCCGAGCCCGACGACGAGCCACAGCCCCGCGGTCATCGCGCTTCGAGCGAAACCGGGCTCACTCCTCCTCGACCGCCGCGGCGGCCAGTTCCACCGCGCCGTCCTCGGCCGGGGCGGACTCGATCTGCGGCTCGGTCACGGAGACGACCATGGCCTCGGGGTCGCCGGCCAGGGTCGCGCCCGCGGGCAGCACGACATCGCCGGCGAGCACCTGCGCACCGGCGGGCATGCCCTCGATCGAGATCTCGATGCCCTCGGGCAGGTGGGTCGCCTCGGCCTCGATCGTGAGGGTCTGCAGGTCGACGAGGTGGATGGTGCCGGGGAACGACTCGCCGACGACGTGGACCGGGACCTCGACGACGATCTTCTCGCCGCGCCGAACGATGAGCAGGTCGACGTGCTCGATCTCGTCGCGGACGGGGTTGCGCTGCACGTCCTTGGCGATGGCGAGGTGCGCCTTGCCATCGACCTCGATCGACATCAGCGCGTTCGAGTGCTTGAGCGCCATCATCGTGTCGTGCGCCGGAAGCGCGACGTGGACGGGGTCGGTGCCATGCCCATACAGGACGGCGGGAACCTTGGCGGCACGGCGCAGACGGCGGGCTGCACCCTTGCCGAACTCGGTGCGGGTCTCGGCGGCGAGCTTGATCTCGGACACGGGCTACTCCTGGGGAAGGATTGCGGGCCGACCGGCCGGCGGGACGGTCGACTGTCCGAGCGGCGGGCCGCCGCCCGGACGGGCGGTTGCGTCGGCGTGGGAC
>JAVBMU010000015.1:0-3332 GCA_031552185.1 Cellulomonadaceae bacterium
CCACCGCCACCCGAGCGTGCCACGGCGCGCGAGGCAGCGCCACTGTGCCACGGCGCGCGAGGTAGCGCCACGGTGCCGCGGCGCGCGAGGTAGAGCCACGGCGCGCGAGGTAGAGCCGTAGCGCGACCGACACGCCGGTCCCGCGACGCCACGGATCTACCTCGGCCGCGCCGGCTCTCTCGGCGCGCGCCCGCGCGGGGTCGGGGGTGGTGCCGCGCGCTCGGGCGCTGCCCTGCGCGGGGGCGGGGCGGGTCTACCATCCGCCCGCTCGTTCCTCGCGGGCTCCCGCCAGACCCGCCACGACCCGCCAGACCCGCCCCGACCCCCGCTTTGGGCAACTCGTTTGCGTCGAGCCGTTGCGGTCTGCTGGAGTCCGGCTGGTGCGCGTGGGGTCCGGCTGGTGCGCGTGGAGCAGAGTTCGCGCCCGACGAGCCCGTTGGTGTGTGCGGCGGGCCGGTACGTGCGGTGAGTGGGTGCCGGTCCCAGACTGGGCGGCCCAAGGCCCCAACCGTCCGCGCCGAGTCAGTACCCGACGCGCCGAGTCAGTATCAGAGAAGGCGCAAAACGGGCATCGAACCACCGCTCGGTTCTGACTCGGCGCGGACGGTTCTGAGTCGGCGCGGACGGTTCTGACTCGGCGCGGACGGTCTGATTGCCATCGCCGCTCCAAGCAGCCGGTCTAGGCTGGCGGCATGAGTGTTGGGGCCGGCGGCAGCGCCCGAGGCAGCGCGGACCGGTCGCGGAGCGACACCCCTCCGCCCGCCGTGAACCCGCAGCGCGCGGCCGCGGACCCCCGCCCTACGAATCCGCGCCCCGCCATCCTGCAGCGCGCGGCTGCTGACGGACGCGCCCCCCGAGACCCACCCCCTGCGAAGCCGCAGCGCACTGCGGCGGACGGGCTGGTCGTCGTCGACAAGGCCGGCGGGTGGACCAGCCACGACGTCGTCGCTCGGTTGCGCCGGCTGGCGGGGACCCGGAAGGTAGGCCACGCCGGGACGCTGGATCCCATGGCCACGGGCGTGCTCGTGGCCGGCGTCGGCCGCGCCACTCGGTTGCTGACTTTTGTCGTCGGGACCGCGAAGGAGTACGAGGCGACGATTCGGCTCGGCGTCGCCACGACGACTGACGACGCCGAGGGCGAGGTGACGACGTCGGCCGGCGCCGCTGCGGTCACCGAGGCTGCCGTCCGGGCCGCGGTCGCCGACCTCACGGGGGAGATCATGCAGGTTCCCACGAGCGTCAGCGCCATCAAGATCGACGGGCAGCGCGCCTACGCGCTCGCCCGGGCCGGCATGGACGTCGCGCTCGCGGCGCGCCCGGTCGCCGTGCACCGATTCGATCTCCGGGAGGTCCGCCCGGCGCGGATCGCGGTGCGCGGCGCCATCACGGGCGCCATCGCGGGCGGCGGCTTGCCCGACGAGGACGTTGCGCCCCACGACGTCGCGGTGCTCGACGTCGACGTGACGGTCGCCTGTTCCGCCGGCACGTATGTCCGCGCGCTGGCTCGGGACCTCGGCCGCGCGCTCGGTACGGGGGGACACCTCACCGCGCTGCGGCGCACCCGGGTGGGTCCGTTCGGTCTGGACCGCGCGGCCGGCCTTGAGGACCTCGCGGCCGATGTCGAGCGCGACGGCGTCCTGGCGACGGTGCCGCTCGCCGACGCCGCCCGGGCGGTGCTACCCGTGCGCGACCTCTCGCCCGAGGAGGCCCGCGCGCTGTCCTACGGGCAGTGGATCGCGCCGTCCGGGACGCCGCAGACGCATGCCGCGGTGTCGGACGACGGGCAGTTGATCGCGCTGATCGAGGACACCCGGCGGGGCGGCGCCGCCGCGGCCAAGCCCGTTCTCGTCTTCACGCCCGCCGGAAACGTGGCACCCTAGATCCGGCGTCCTGCCCCGGTCGGGGGCACTGCCGGGGCGCCGAGACACATTCGAGGAACCCGAGGAGGGCGCGCGCGTGCTGTTGTGGACCCACCTGGGGGAGGTTCCCGCGGGCTACGGGCCGACCGTCGTGACGATCGGCAATTTCGACGGGGTGCACCGCGGGCACGTCGAGGTGCTGGGCCGGGTTGTTGCCATTGCCCGCGAGACCGGCGCCGCCGCCGTCGCGGTCACCTTCCACCCTCATCCGGCGGCGGTACACCGGCCGCAGGCCGCGCCGGAGCCGATCACCGGCCTGGCGGACCGGCTCGAATTGCTGGCCGGCACCGGCCTGGACGCCGTGCTGCTGGTGGAGTACACGCTCGACTTCGCCGCGCAGACGCCGGCGGATTTTGTCCGGCGCTACGTGGTCGACGGCCTGCACGCCCGAACCGTGGTGGTCGGCCACGACGTCCGGTTCGGCCGGGGGAATTCGGGGGACCTGGGCACGATGACGGAGTTGGGGCAGGAGCTCGGCTTCGACGTCCAGCCGGTGGTCGACGTCGGCCGGACGCCGGCCGGGGTCGCCGTCGCCGACCAGCCGCACGGCCGATGGTCGTCCACGGCGGTGCGGGGCCTGCTCGGTCAGGGCCGGGTGCGCGAGGCCGCGCAGATCCTCGGCCGGCCGCACCGCGTCAGCGGGATCGTGGTGCACGGTGACGCCCGCGGGCGGCTGCTCGGCTTCCCGACAGCAAATCTCGGCGAGGTGATCGGGATGGTGCCTGCGGACGGGGTCTATGCCGGCCGGTTGAGCCGGCCGCAATTGGCGGCGGCCGCTCCCGGCCACCCGGACATTCTGCTCCCGGCCGCGATCTCCGTCGGCACCAACCCGACGTTCGACGGGGCGCAGCGTCGGGTCGAGGGATACGTCCTGGATCGCACCGATCTGGATCTCTATGACGAGCGCGTGACGCTCGAGTTCGTGGAGCACCTGCGGCCGACGGCGAGATTCGATGGCATCGAGCCACTGATCGCCCAGATGCACGACGATGTCGCGCGGGCGCGGGCCATCCTGCGGCCGCGGGTCGGTTCCTAGATGAGTGATTCCTGACTATCGTTGGCGATACCTCTCGTTCGTCCGACAAACCTATATCTCGTCCGACAAACCTCTATCTCGCGCGCCCCCTATCTCGCTCGCGCTACCTCTGCCTCGCGCGGCGGCCACCTGCACCCGCACCCCACCGCAGCGCCCGCGCCGGCCGCCGCGACTGCCGCCCACAGGACCCACTCATCGAGACGAGTCGTCCCGCGTCGGTCAGGCACCGCGGCGACGCCGAATCGCGAGCAGCATCAGGCCCAAGCCGAGGAGTAGGCCGGACAGCGCGACGGCGGCGCCGGCGTCGGCGCCGGTCGTGGCCAGGCCGCCGGTCCCGCCGCCGGCCGTGCCGGCCGAGTCGGGGTCGCCGCCCGTCC
>JAVBMU010000030.1:0-37649 GCA_031552185.1 Cellulomonadaceae bacterium
AGTCAGTACCGTGTGCGGCGAGTCAGTACCGGAGGTCGGCCCAGCGTCCGTTTCACGGCACTTTCGGTACTGACTGGGCGCGCCAAGTACTGACTGGGCGCGCACGGTACTGACTGGGCGCGCACAGTACTGACTCGGCGCGCACAGTACTGACTCGGCGCACACGGTACTGACTGGGCGCGCCAAGTACTGACTGGGCGCGCACAGTACTGACTCGGCGCGCACGGTACTGACTGGGCGCGCACAGTACTGACTGGGCGCGCAAAGTACTGACTCGGCGCGCCAAGTACTGACTCGGCGCACACGGTTCTGCCGCGCCGGGGCCGACGGCGTGGGCCGACGGCGCGGGCCGGCAGCGTGGGCCGGCGGCGCGGGACGGCGGAGGCCGGTCGCGCATGCGACCGGCCTCCGGTGGGGTCCTACCTCAGCTGATGCGTTCGCCCGTGGCCGAGGAGAAGATGTGCGACTCGCCGGGGCGGATCGCGACGAAGATCTTCTCGCCTTTCGCGGGCACCGAACGCGGGTCGACGCGGATGATCACCTGGTTCTCGCCGGCCCCGGACGTCACCTCGGCGTCGGCCAGCTCGCCGCGCAGGGTGCCATAGACGAAGGCGTCGGACCCGAGTTCCTCGACGATGTTCACCTCGACCGGGAAGGCCGATTCGTTCGCCTCGGTGACGAGGTCCAGCGACTCGGGCCGGAAGCCCAGGATCACCTTGCCGAGGTCCGCGTCGGTCATCCGGTTGACCACGTCGCGGCTGAGCGGGATTCGCGCCGGCCCGATGTGCGCCACGCCGTCGTCGACCGCGAAGGAGGCGATGTTCATCGCCGGTGACCCGATGAAACCGGCGACGAAGACGTTCGCCGGCGTGTCGTACATGTCCCGCGGGGTGCCGACCTGCTGCAGGAGACCGTCCTTGAGCACCGCGATGCGGTCGCCCATGGTCAGGGCCTCGGTCTGGTCGTGAGTGACGTAGACCGTGGTGACGCCGAGCCGGCGCTGCAGCGAGGCGATCTGGGTCCGGGTCTGCACGCGCAGCTTCGCGTCCAGGTTGGACAGCGGCTCGTCCATCAGGAAGACCCGCGGCTGGCGCACGATCGCGCGGCCCATGGCGACGCGCTGGCGCTGACCGCCGGAGAGGGCCTTCGGCTTGCGGTCCAGGTACTCGGTGAGGTCGAGGATCTTGGCTGCCTCCTCGACGCGCTGGCGGATCTCCGCCTTCGGCTTGCCGGCGATCTTCAGGGCGAAGCCCATGTTGTCCGCGACGGACATGTGCGGGTAAAGCGCGTAGTTCTGGAACACCATCGCGATGTCGCGGTCCTTCGGCTGGACGTCGGTGACGTCGCGCTCGCCGATCAGGATCCGACCCTCGTTGACATCCTCGAGCCCCGCGAGCATGCGCAGCGACGTGGACTTGCCGCAGCCGGACGGGCCTACCAGAACGAGGAACTCGCCGTCCTCGATCTCCAGGTTCAGCTTGTCCACGGCGGGCCGCTCGGTCCCGGGGTAGATGCGGGTCGCTTGATCGAAAGTGACCGTAGCCATGTCAGGTACATCCCTCCACCGGCAGGTACGTGCCGGACGATCCGTTGTGCAGTGACGTGCCCCGCGGGGCGGAATGCCCCGCGACAAGAAAATGCCGAACGCATTCCGGCCAGGGTCTTCGATGACCGGTCGACGTTCGACATCCTCGCCGGTCATCTTATCGCCGTGCGTAGGCCGGCGACCGGTTCCCTCCGGATCGTCATGCGGTTGTGACCTGGAATGCGAACGCGCGGTTCAGCCGCTATGCCGGGGCGCGGCCGGCCCGGCGGCGAGCAGGTCGGCGAGCCGGCCGAGGCAGTCGGCGAGCTCGCCCGGCCCCGGGATCCGGTGCCGGGCGCCGGTCGCGCCGGCGCCCACCTTGATCCCGACGTCGTCGGGGCCGAGGACCGCGAAGACGGTCTCGTCGGTGGTGTCGTCGCCTGCGTACAGCACGCGAACCGCCGGCTCGGCCGGGTTCGCCGGCTCGCCCGCCGAATCGCCCGGGCGGGCCGCGTTGGCCGCCGCCTCGCCCAGGCCGGCGCGCAGCCGCCGGATCGCCTCGCCCTTCGAGGTGCGCAGGACGGCCACCTCCACCACGGCCTTGCCGTGCATGGCGTCGAGTCCGAGGTGGTTGGCGACGGCGGTCGCCTGTTCGGTCACGGCGCGGGCGTCGTCGGGGTCGGCCAGGCGGGTATGCACGACGGCGGCGGTCGGCTTCGTCTGGACCCACGCCCCGGGCCGGTTCACGACGATGTCCCGGAACGCCGCGACGAGTTGAGTCAGCGTGGTGCGCTGCGCGGGGGTCAACCCAATCGGGTCGGCCCAGACGCCGGCCTCGCGGGCATGGCCGACCTCGGCCCCGTGGGAGCCGATCAGGATGGTCCCGGGCGGGGGATCGGCCCGCTCGGCCAGGTCGGCGAGCGCCCGACCGGAGACGAGCGCGAGCGCGGTCCCGGCGGCCGCGGGCAGCGCGGCGATCCGGCGCAGCGCTGCGGCGGCGGGCGCCAACGAGCGCGACGTCGTCGGATCGTCGACGATCGGCGCCAGGGTGCCGTCGAAGTCGAGCGCCACGAGCTTCGCCCCCTGCCCGGCCGCGAAGTCGCGCAGCACGGCGTCGAGCGGCGCGGGATCGAGCGTCCCGTTCCCCGTCTCGCTCCCGGGTTCGGTTCCCGGTTGGATGCCCGGCCGACCGGGTTCCGCCTCGGGCCGGGGGTCCGGGCGGGGCGCGGTGCGCGCCCCGCCCGAGCCGGCTGCCCGGGACTGCCGAATCGGTCCGCCCGGTGCCGGGACCTCCTGCGTCATCGCATCCACCTTCATGTCACCCGGCGGGTGCCGCCGCCGGCCTGGCTCGTTCGGTCACCAACTCACTGGCTCGGCGGGGCGGTCGACCGGGGTGCCCGGGCTCGCGTTGGGGTCGGCGTCCGCGCGACGGCGGGCGCCGTCGCCGGGACCGAACTCCGCGCGGCCCGAAGCGGCGTGTCCGTACTCCGCGTTCCCGTAGCCCCGGTCGAAGCTGCGTGCGCCCGCGCGCTCGGCGCGCCCGGCCCCCGACTCGCCGTCCGGACGCACCCCACGCAACGTCTCGAGGAAGGTCTCGGACCACTTCGCGACGTCGTAGGACAACACCCGCCGGCGCAGCCTGCGCATCCGGGTGCGCTGCTCCCGCGCGTCCATCCGGGAGGCGCGGACGATGGTGTCCTTGAGCCCGTCGATGTCGTGTGGGTTGATCAGCAGCGCTCCGGCCAGTTCGTCGGCGGCGCCCGCGAACTCGGAGAGTACCAGAACGCCCCGTTCGTCCGACCTGGCTGCCACGTACTCCTTGGCCACCAGGTTCATGCCGTCCCGCAGGGCCGTGACCAACATCACGTCCGCGGCGAGATAGAGAGCGGCCATCTCGTCCGGCGGGTAGGAGTGGTGCAGGTAGTGGATCGCGGCCGTGCCGATCTCGGCGAATTCGCCGTTGACGCGCCCGACGAGGATCTCCACGTTCTCGCGCAGTTCCTGGTAGGCGTCCACGTTCTCCCGGCTCGGGCTGGCGACCTGGACGAAGGTGCAGCGCCCGACGTCGAGCCGGCCGTCCTGGAGCAACTCACCGTAGGCCTTGATCCGGTGCCGGATCCCCTTGGTGTAGTCCAGCCGGTCCACGCCCAGGATGATCACGTCCGGGTCGCCGAGATCGGCCCGGATGGCCCGGGCGCGGGCGTTCACCGCGGGCGTGCGGGCGAGGGCGTCGAAGCGGCGCGAGTCGATGGAGATGGGGAAGGTCTGGGCCCGCACCTGCCGGTGCCGGGCGTCGTCGGGCACCTGAATCACCTGGCCGCGGGTGGTGAACTCGTCCAGCCGGCGCACCGCCCGCATGAAGTTGGAGGTGTCGCCGGCGCGCTGGAAACCGATCAGGTCGGCGCCGAGGAGGCCCTCCAGCACCTGCCGTCGCCACGGCAACTGCTGGAACAGTTCGACCGGCGGGAACGGGATGTGCTGGAAGAAGCCGATCCGCAGATCCGGCCGGGCTTCGCGGAGCATCCGCGGGACCAGTTGCAGTTGATAGTCGTGGACCCAGACGGTGCCGCCGGGTGCGGCGACCGCCGCCGCGGCCTCGGCGAACCGCCGGTTGACGGTCCGGTAGGAATCCCACCAGGTGCGGTGGTACGTCGGCGGGGCGATGACGTCGTGGTACAGGGGCCAGAGCGTGTCGTTCGACATGCCCTCGTAGAAGCCCTCGATCTCCGCCTCGGAGAGCGAGATCGGGAACAGTCGCATGTCGTCGGCGTCGAACGGGTCCACGTGCTGGTCGGCGCTGCCGGTCCAGCCGACCCACGCGCCGTCCGCGGCCTGCATCACAGGTTCGAGTGCGGTGACCAGGCCGCCCGGGGAGCGGGTCCAGTCGATATGTCCGTCGTGCACGGTAATGTCAACGGGTAGCCGGTTAGCCACCACAACGAAGTCGAAAAGGTCCTTCTCTGCCACAGCGTTTCCCCCCGTGCGTGCTGGGTGCCGGTACTCGGTATCGGGTCTCGATCGCTCGGTACTCGTCGGTACTCGCCAGTACTCACCGGTACTGACCAGTTTGGTTCAGCCTCTCTTGTGCAGCCGTTGAACCATCCAGATTAACCGCCGCGGGGGGCCGAAGGTGTGGTGGGGGCGCCGTCGCATACCTTTGTGCCCATGGAGGAGCCCATGATCGAGCCCACGCCGGCGGCGGTCCGCGGCTATGCGCCGGGGGTGGAGGTCGGCGGCTATCGCATCCTCACGCCGCTCGGTTCGGGCGCCATGGGCAGCGTCTACAGCGCTCACGACGGCGGCGGAAAC
Organism: Cellulomonadaceae bacterium; assembly: GCA_031552185.1. Taxonomy (GTDB): domain Bacteria; phylum Actinomycetota; class Actinomycetes; order Actinomycetales; family Cellulomonadaceae; genus JAVBMU01. Next base: position 4,835 of record JAVBMU010000030.1, read on the forward strand.
CTGGTCGCGATCAAGTTCCTGCACGCCCACCTGGACATCGATGCCTCTGGCCGGGACCGTCTGCTGCGGGAGGCCACCGCCCTGCGCCGGCTGCACCACCCCGCCGTCGCGCAGATCCTGGACCTGGAATTGGACGGACCGGACGCGTTCATCGTGACCGAGTTGATCGCCGGCCGGACGTTGGAGGCGGAGATCGCCGAGCGGGGACCGCTCGACAGCGTGGACCTGTTCGAACTCGCGGACCAACTCGCGGCCGCGCTGGACGCGGTGCACGACGCCGGCGTGGTGCACCGGGACATTAAACCCGGCAATGTGCTCATCGCCGACCACGGGCCGGTGCTGATCGACTTCGGCATCGCGCAGGGCCTGGGCGACTTCGGCGACCGATCGGGCGGAACCGTCATGGGGACCCCCGGCTACCTCGCGCCGGAGCTGCTCGACGGCGCGCCGGCCGCGGCCGCGACGGACTGGTGGGGGTGGGCCGCGGCGCTGGCCTTCGCGGCGACGGGCCGGGCGCCGTTCGGCCTCGGCCCGACGTCGGCCGTCCTCGCCCGGGCGCACGCCGGGCGGCCGGATCTGGCCGGGATCGGGCGGCTGACGGAGCAGGCGCTCGCGGGCGCGCTGCGCCCGGTGCCCGGCGATCGGCTCCGGCCGGGGGAGGTCGTGGCGCGGTTGCGCCGCGCGGCCGACGACGGCGACGAGGCGGTCACCGAGGTCCTCGGAGCCGGCCTGCCGGGGTCCGCCTGGGACGGGGTGGCCTGGGACGGGGTGGCCTGGGGCGGTTCCGCCTGGGGCGGGGCGGCCGGGAGCTACTCCTCGTCGGATGGCTCAGCGGGGAACGGAGCTGTGCCGAGCGGATGGGTGCCGGCGGGTTCGCCGGGGTCGACCCGGCCCGATCAGGACGCCCCGACCGAGGTGGTCGAGCCCAACGGCGGGACCGCCCGGGTGCGGGATGTGTCCGCGGTCCACGACGGGCGGACCATGGTGGTGCCGGTCGACGCGGCGCGTGCGTCGGCCCGGGCGGGCGACGACGCGGCCGGCGGTGACTCGTCGGCGCCGGGCGCGGGCGGCCTGTACGCGCCCAACGCCGACGACCCGGCCGCCGGCCGACCGGGACCGGGCTCCGGACCGCCGCCCTACCGGCGCCCGGAGCCTGCCCGTCGGCTCGGCGCCCTTTTCGCTTGCGTGCTCGTCGTCGTCGCCGTGGGCTTGTGGGCGCCGGTCGGCGTGCTCATCGGCCTCGCCGCCTTCGTCGTGGTCGCCCGGTTCATCGGGGTCGCCACGGACGCCCTGCACCGCAGACGGGAGCGGCGGGGCCCACTGCGGGTGGAGGGGTTGCGGCTGGTCGGGGCGTCGCCCTGGTACCTGCTGCGCGCCGTCGTCGGAGCGGTGCCCTCGGTCCTGGTCGCGGCGTGCGCCGGCTACCTGGTGCTCATGTGCGGCTGGTGGTTCTTCGAGGGTCTGGTGACGGTTTCCCCGGGGGCCGACGGGCGCAGCGCCCCCTGGGTATTCGACCTCGTCCTCGGCCTCGCGGCGCTCGCCGCCGTGGTGATGGCGTGGCTCGGGCCGCTGACTTGGATGACCCGGTACGGAACCCGGACGGCGCTGGCGCGAGTGGCGCGGGGGCGGCTGGGGACGGCCGTGCTCGTCGTCCTGGCGCTGGCGGTGGTGGCCGTGATCGCCGTGCTGGTCGCCGGCGGTCGCGACGTCGTGTGGTGGCCGTTCCCGGGGGCGCCCCGCTTCGGGTAGCGCCGGCGGACTGCCCATACCGGAAGCATTCAGTACTTTCCCAGCAATACCGCATAGGCTTCTGGTCGATGCTCCGCGGCGCCGGTCTCGGCTCAACCGCTCGGCGGTGCGGACCCTTCGCAGGCCGCCGCGGTTCGCCGTCGGGCCGGCCTGACGGCGGTCCCGAGCGGGTCGCGGCCGAGCCGACGACGCCGTGCCCGACTTTCCGGACCAACGCGAAGGACCGATCGATGACCACAGAATCGACTCAGACCAAGGCCCAGCGCCGCGAGGCCGCCCGCGCCCAGGCCGCCACCCTGCGCGCCGAACAGGAGCGCAAGGACAAGCGCGCACGCCTCATCACCCTCGGTGTTCTGGGCGCCGCTCTCGTGGGCTTGATCGCCATCATCGTCTTTATCGTCACGCGCCCGACGACGGCGCCGACGACCGATGTCGTCACGCCCGGGTCGTCGACCGCGGCGCCGTCGCCGGCGGCCGCGAACGGCGGCATCCCCTTCGGCAAGGAGGGCGTCGCCGGCACGACGAACGCCGGCGCGGTCGCCGTCGACGTGTATCAGGACTACATCTGCCCGGCCTGCCGCCACTTCGAGGAGACGAATGCACGGAGCCTCGACGAGATGCGCAAGGCAGGCGAGATCACTTTCGTCCTGCACCCCGTGGCGACGCTGGACGATACCTCGATGGGCACGAACTTCTCGACCAGGGCGGCGGCGGCGACGGCGTATGTCGCCGAGCACGCCCCAGACCGGACGCTGGCGTTCAACGAGGCAATGCTCTCGAACCAGCCGGCCGAGGGCAGCGCCGGCCTGACCAACGCCGAGATCGCCGAGATCGCCGAGTCTGCCGGTGTGCCCGCGGCCGTGGCGGACGAGATCGCTCAAGGTGCGGGCATGGAAACCTTCGGCGGCTGGGTCACCAAGCAGACGGAGGCCGACCGGAAGGAGGCCCTCTCGAAGGGGACGCCGACGATCACCCTCAACGGCACTCGGTTCGAGGGGAACTGGACGGATCCGGCCGCCCTCACGAGCGCCGTCGCCCAAGCGGCCAAGAAGTGACGCCGCCGGTGGTCGCGGGCTCGCTCGCGGCCACCGAGTGCGGGACCGGGCAGGGTTCGACCGCGTGAGAAGACCGGCCGGCGCGCGGGGCGTTACGGTGGGACACCACCCCACGGATCAGCGCAGCGCCTCGCACCGCCCTGCCGCGCCCGACTCGCCCGGATTGACGTGAAGGATCGACACCATGGCATCGGAATCGAACCAGACCAAGGCGCAGCGCCGCGAGGCGGCCCGCGCCGAGGCCGCCGCCCTGCGCGCCGAGCAGGAGCGCAGGGACAAGCGGGTGCGCCTCATCACCATCGGTGTCCTCGTCGTCGCCGTGGCGGGGCTCATCGCGGTCTTCTTCTTCGTCCTGAACAACTCCGATGACCCCGCGCCGACCCCGGGGGCCGACTCCACCGTGCCCGGTTCCTCCACGGCGGCGCCGACCGTCGCCGTCGATACCAACGGCGGCATCCCGGTGGGCAAGACCGACGAGGCCGGAACGAGCACGGAAGGCGCCCCCCAACTCGACGTCTACCTCGACTTCATGTGCCCCAACTGTGGGCAGTTCGAGCAAATCAACGAGGCGAACTTCGACGCCCTGCGCGAGGCCGGTGAGCTGACCCTCGTGCTGCACCCCATCTCGATCCTGGACCGGCTGTCCCAGGGCACGGCATTCTCGACTCGCGCCGCGGCGGCGTCGGGCTTTGTGGCGGAGCGGGACCCCACCCACTTCCTCGCCTTCAACAGCGCGCTGTTCCAGAACCAGCCGAAGGAGAACAGCAAGGGCCTGACCAACGCGCGCATGGGCGAGATCGCCGCCGCCGCGGGCGTCAGCACCGCGGTGGCCGACGGGATCGCGTCCGGCGAGGCAATGGAGCAGTTCGGCGGCTGGGTGGTGGACCAGACCGAGCAGGACGCATCCGACAAGAAGAACATCCCACCGGAGGGGCTCCAAGGTACCCCAACCGTTATTCTCGACGGCAAGGCTCTCGATTCGCGTACGTGGGCCGACCCCGCCGCGCTCAAGGCAGCAATCGAGGCGGCAGCGAAGAACTGATCCCGGCGGTTGCCGGCCGCCGGCTCAGGACGGTCCGCCGGCTCCCGCTGGGGTCTGGGAACCGCGCCTCGAGCCGCATCCCGCGCCCACGCGGGGCCGCACGTTGTCCACTCCCGTCCTGGTCCTTTTCATCGTCCTCGGCGTGGTCGTGCTGGTCGCGGGCATCTTGTTCGCCGCAGCCTTCGGAGCGTCGAGCATCCTGTCCGGCCGCGGATCGGCGGCCGAATCGACCACCGCTGATGCCACAATGCCAGGTTCGTCGACGACCGCCCCGACGGTTGTCGTCGCCAATGGCGGCATTCCGGTCGGCTTGGCCGACAAGGCGATCAGGACAAAGATCCCCGCCCGGATGGTCAGCCGGACCCCGTCACAGCGGTGCCGACCGCTATTCTCGACGGCGAGCCCGTCGCACCCACGACGTGGAGCGACGCCGAGGCGCTCAAGGCCGCCATCGAAGCAGCGGCGAAGGACTGATCCGCCGATCGGTCCACTCCTCAGCCGGGAGCGGACCGGACAATGGAGAGGGGCGTGCGACGGCGCGCCGCCTACCTCGGCCACCGCGGCTGACACGAGACGCGGCCGGACCGGGCCGCGGAGAGGGACACAGCCATGGCTTTCGACCCCAACCGGGTCCCCACGGGGACAATCGACCGCGCGGCCGAGGTCCGCGCCGACCGCCGCCGCAAGGACCGGAACGCGCGCGTTGTGGCCGTCTCGATCCTGGCCGTGTTGCTCATCGCCGTCGTCGGGGTGCTCCTGGTCCAGTTGCTTGACGGGGGCGACTCGAAGGCCGGCGGCGGCACGCCCTCGGCGGGCGCCTCCGCGCCGGTCGAGGGCTCCCCGAGCCCGTCCGTGACCCCGGGCACCTCCACCGTTCCGCCGCGGACCGCGACCGCCCCGGCCGGTGGCATCCCGGTCGGCGCGAACGGCGCGGCCGGGGCGACCCCCGTGGGCACCCAGGTCGACGTCTTTGTCGACTACCTGTGCCCGGTCTGCAAGCAGTTCGAGGACATGAACGTCGCCGCCCTGGACGAGGCGCTGGAGGCCGGCACGATCACCTTGGTCATCCACCCGGTGTCCATTCTCGATCGGTTCTCCCAGGGCACGGCCTACCCCACCCGGGCCGCCGCCGCCGTCGCTCTCGTCGCCGAGGCCGACCCCGCCCACTTCCTCGCCTTCCACCAGGCGCTGTTCAGCAAGCAGCCGGCGGAGAACACCCCGGGCCTGACCGACGCCCAAATCGCCGCGACAGCCGCCGAGGCAGGTGTCGCCGCGGAGGTCGTGGCGCAGATCAGCGAGGGAGCCGCAATGAAACAGTTCGGCGGTTGGGTCGTGGCGCAGACGGCGAGCGACGCGCAGGACCCGACGACTATTCCGCCGGAGGGCCTGACCGGAACCCCGACCATCCTGATCGACGGTCAGCCAGTCGGCAGCGAGGTCTGGGCCGACCCTGCGGCGTTCAAGGCTGCGATCGGCGGGAAGTAATCGGCGCGGGCCGGTTCCGCGACGGTGGCCGGCGCTGCGGCGGGCCGGTTCCGGTTCTGCGGGTTGGTCCGGTCCCGGCCTGCGGCGGTAGGCTTCGGGACGTCCGGCCGCCTTAGCTCAGCTGGTAGAGCACTCGCCTTGTAAGCGAAAGGTCATCGGTTCGACCCCGATAGGCGGCTCCGTATGTGCAGGTCAGGACCGGTTTCGGTCCTGACCTGCTCGTGTTACAGGGGCCCGACCCACCGGAAACCCACCGCTTTCACGACGAGAACCGTTGGAGAACGTCGCGAAAGTCCGGGGCAAGGTCCGGTGTTTCGACGTAGTGCCGGCGGGTGATCGTTTCGGATCCGTGCCCGAGTTGCGCGGCGGCGCCGCCCAACCCCTTCTCCCGTTCGAGCAAGGTCCCGACGGTTTCGGAACACGTGGGGTGTGACCCACCCGAACGCCCGGTTGCGCTCACGGAACATCCGCCATTGCCGTTCGACGGTTGCCACTTCCCGCAGCCCGTTGTTCGCAGACGGGAAGACGACGTTCCACGGGCCGGCTGCGGGGCCGTTGACGGACCACGCGTACCCGCTGCCCGCACTCCGAAGCAAGGTCCCGACCCGAACCCGACCGGGCAGGCATCGTTGTTCGAGGTCTGACCCCGAGCCCCGGGCGCCGCGCCCCGGGGCTGGCGGTTATTCGTCGTGGACGATTTCGAAGGCTTGCCCCAGGGTGAGGTCGAATACCCAGCAATAGGCGTCGATGAAGGTCAGTGGGGTTGAGGTTTCCCCGCTGAGCGCACGCCTGACGGCGTCGTGGCCGACGCCCAGGACGGACGCGAGCCGGGCGCGCGATTGGATGCCGCACTCGGTGAGGATCTGGTCCATCAGGTCACGTCTGACCTGGATCCGCCCGGGCGGGCGCCGGTAGCTCACGAGACCATCCCGCGGCGCCCGGCCGGCGCCCGGCGCGGGTCCAGGACCGGCACCCGCCGCGGGACCGGTGGCGGGGCCTGGTCGGTTTCCTGCCACAGCAGGGCCGCGACCTGTTGGGCTAGGCGCATGTTCACCCCCCGGCACACCGACTTGGCCCGTCCCGGGCAGACCATCCGCCGGGGTAGGGGTACCGGTGAGGTGGGCGGGATCAGGGACACGGCCGCGACCCGGAATGCCGTGGCCCAGGTGCCCCCTTCGTGCTCGAAGGTCCGGTAGCACAACGGCCCGGACCGGTGGACCCGGACCCCGTGGGGTCCCAGGGTCGCGACCAACGCCGACTCGGGGGTGTCCCACCCGCGCAACCTGGCCGTGGGCAGGCTCAAGTTCTGCCCCCGCTCGAAGACCACCACCCGACCGTCGGCGGTGAAGCACACCCCGACCACGTTCGCCACGGGCAACCCGTCCGGCGCCCCCTCCAACCACGTCTGCGCGCTCATCGTCGTTCCCTCTCCGAGTGTGCCGACCGCCACCCGGTCGGCCCGTTACCGACCATGCAAGGTGTCTGCGGGCCGGTATCCGAGTGCTCCGGGACCTTGTTCGCCCGACATTCCGGGCCGGTAGGTGCGGCCACATGTCGCGGCGACATTGACCCGTGACGGGCCGGGGGGTGAGGCTGGACGGGAACGGGCGCAACGGGGCGAAACGGAGGGGCAATGGGCGGACCGGTACCGCGGCACTTGTGGGACGACCCGCGTGTGCGTGGTCATCTCGCGGCCGGTGACTTCGGCGCCGTGTTCCGGTTCATCCGCGCCCACACCGGCCTGACCCAACTGGACCTGGGTAGCGCCGTCGGACTGGACCAGTCCGCCGTCTCCCTGATCACCAGGGGCAAACGTGCGGTGCTCACCCGGCGGGTGGTCGCTCGCATCGTCGAAGGCCTGCACATACCGCCCGGGCTGATCGGCAACGGCGCCCCGGACCACGACGGAAAGGTGGATTGGGTGAACCGGCGTGACTTCCTGGTCCTGGTCATGGGCGCCATCCAAACGCCCGCGACCCTCGACGAACGACAACTTGACTTCCTGGCTCGCACCGGCGCCGACACGGTTCACCGCGGCCGGCTCGGCACGGCCGATATCGAGACCATCGAAGCTGTTACCCATGACCTTCGCCGCACCGTCGCTGCCCGTGGCGGTGCCATGTGCCGTGCGAGTGCTGCCGCGCAACTGGCCCAGGTCCGCGAACTACGAACGGCTTCGTGCACCCCGGCAATCCGGACCCGGTTGCAGGTCGCGACTGCCGAACTGGCCCACATCACGGGTTGGGCCTACTACGACTCCGGCGACGACTCCCACGCCCGCCAGGCATGGACGCTCGCCCTGGCCGGCGCCCGCAGCGCAGAGGACCACCAACCCGCCATCGACCTGGCGGTGATGATCCTTCGCGACATGGCCCACCAAGCCCTGGAACTCTCCACCCCCACGACCGCGCCCGCCCGCGCCCACGAAGCCGCGACCTTGTGCACGCACGCCGAGAACCTGGCCGCTCGCCGCCCGGTGTCGGCCCCGACCCGGGGACTACTGGCCGGGATGACCGCTCGCTGCAATGCCGCGTTCGCGGACGCGGACGGCGCCCACCGGGCCGCGACCGTAGCCCAGGAGGCCTACGCGCGAACGGACGACCCCCCAACCCCACCCTGGGCATGGTTCATTACCCCCGCCGCCATCCGTGCCCAGGAAGGGACCTTGCTGTTCAGGCTTGCCCAGACGCGACCCGAGTACGCGCCCGCCGCCGTCGAGCACCTCGCCGCCGCCGTCGACGCCTACCCCGACGACGCCGGCCGCGACCGCATCAGCGCCCAAGCAGACCTCGCCACCGCCCGCATCATCGCCGGCGACACCGACACCGCGACCCCGGACGCGATCAAGTCCGCCGACGCCATGGCCGCGCTCGGATTCACCCGCGGACGCAGGGACCTGCTCACCCTCGACGCCGTCGCCGCCCGCCACCCCAACCCCACCGACGTCGTCGAACTACGCGAGCACATCCGCGCCGCGCTCCAAACCCTCAACTGACCCACCCGACCACCGCCGGCGTACGGCCGACCCCGGGCGGGGGTCCCCCGTCCCCCGACCAGCCCGCTCCTCCCGGGCATAGCGATCCCCCCGGGAGGTGGGCCGTTGCGTAACAGGCGGCGCCGCCCCGTAACAGCCCGCCTCACGCAACGGTCGCCCGACCGCCCGACGTCGAACCGGCGGCCGACCACTGCCCCCGCCGCGGGCCGGCCGGACCGCGACCACTTTCGTCCTGTCTGCGCGATCCGCTGACACCGTCAGTCCACGCCAGGAGCGCCGACCCCGTCGGTCCGCCCGACCCACCGATTACCCGGCGGAATCAACGGGACCCACCGGAAATCCAGGGAATGCAACGGTCCAGGGCTGCCGGCTGTCGGTACAGTTCACGGGCATCATCGAGCTCGAACAGGACCGAACGAAAACCGCCTCCGCGTAAGCGAAAGGTCATCGGTTCGACCCCGATAGGCGGCTCCATCGGTGCAGGCCGAGTTCGCCGCCGCGCCGGCAGGTCCTTGGCGGCCTCAGGGCAGCGGGGCGGGGCCGATCTCCTCGGCGACTCGGCAGGTCGGCTCCGGCACCTGCGGAATGGCCATCGTTTTCGGGGCGGTGGGCACGGACATCGAGAATGGGTCCTCGATGTACGGCGCCGGGTAGGACGGCGCCCGGGAGATTCCGCCGTCGGCTGCGACGGGCGCGGGCCGGTCCGACCCGCGCAGCGGCGAACTGCCCGCGAGGGGCGCCGGCGCGTCGTCGTGGGTGCCCTCCGCCTCGGCCTGCTGGGCCGGCGCCGACCCGCCCGACCAGCGGACGGCGGGCGGTGGCGGCGCGGATTCGGGGCCCGGGCGAAGCAGCATCCAGACGAAGGCGCCGACCGCGGCCATCATCAGCAGGATGAAGACCAACACCATGAGGTGCCAAGGTGTGAGAAACGTCATCTGCCGCGACCTCCCCGAAAGCGCTTTTAGCCCGTGTTGCGGCGAGTGCCGCTACATCGTTGTTCACGTCAAGAGCGTAGAAGTGCACACATTAGTACGCCGACGGGCGCAATGGGTATCCCTTCCGCTCTGTGACGTTTGACGCAGTGGTTCGTCGGGGCAAGCAGAACAATTGAATCTGGCTACATGGTTGCTTCGGGACAGCGGCGCGAGGGCCGTCCCGGCGCCGGCACGAGCCGGCGCCGGTGGTCAGGCGCCCGGCCGCTCGGCGATCGTTTCCCCGGCCTCGGCCAGGCGGCCGCCATCGGCCTCGGCCAGGCGGCCGCCATCCGCCTCGGCCGAACGATGGCCGTCGGCGTCGGCGAGCGAGACCGCGGCAAGCGGGACCTCGGCGAGGTCGGGCGCTTTGGCGGTCCGCCCGTCGCCGCTGGAGGTGCCGTTGAACCGCCGCGTGGCCCAGGGCACCACGTGCTTGCGGAACCACACCGCGTTGGCCTTGGCGCGGTCGATGGCGGGCGCCGGCGGCAGCGGGGTGAGTGGGTCGTCCCACGCCTCGTCGTCGGGCGGCAGGCCGAGGCCGACGAGTGCGGCCTGCGAGATCCGGCGGTGCCCGTCCGGGGTGAGGTGGATCCGGTCCTCGTCCCACATCCGCCAATCGGCGAGGCTGCGCATGCCCCACTGATCAAGGACGTAGGCCCCGTTGCGGCGCGCGATCGACCACAGATGGGCGTTGAACACGCCGACGCGGCCCCGGGTCAGGTTGATCAAGGGGCTGCCGATCGTGTCGTAGCCCGTACAGAGCAGGACGTCGGCGCCCGCGTCCCGGGCGGCGCGCACGGCGCGCTCCAGTGCCACCAGCAGGCCGTCGAGTCCCGTCGTGGCCCGCAGGATGTCGTTGCCGCCGCCGACGATGCTGATCAGGTCGGGCTTGAGAGCGAGCGCGGCCGGCAGTTGCTCGGCCAGGATCGCGGGCAACTTGCGCCCCCGGATCGCGAGGTTGGCGTAGTGCAGTGGTTCGGCCCCGGCGGCCCGACGACGCGTGGCCAAGTTCTGGGCCAGGAGGTCCGCCCAACCACGCTGATGATCGGCGAATTCGGGGTAGGGGTCCCAGAGTCCTTCGGTGAACGAGTCGCCGATGGCGACGTACCGGGTCCACGGGCCGAAGTTGTCGTTGCGGGATGTCATGCGCCCATTCTGCGCCGCCGCGGGAGCATTCGGAACGTCCCGCCGCCGGCCGCCCGCCCGCCGGGTTCAGCGGGCGGGCAGGGTCCAGTCGATCGGCGCGGTGCCGAGGCCTGCGAGCAGCTCGTTAGCCCGCGAGAAGGGCCGGGACCCGAAGAAGCCGCGTTGCGCCGACAGCGGGCTCGGGTGCGGACTCATCACCACGGGGGTGTCACCGAGCATCGGCCGCAAGCCGGCGGCATCGCGTCCCCACAGGATGGCGACGAGAGGCTCGGGCCGTGCGACCAGGGCCCGAATCGCCGCCTCGGTGAATGCCTCCCACCCCCGGCCGCGGTGCGACCCGGGCTCGCCGGGGCGCACCGTCAGCACCCGGTTGAGCAGCATGACGCCCCGGTCGCTCCATGGGGTGAGGTCACCGTTGGCCGGGGACGGGGCGCCGACGTCGGCGGCGAGTTCGGTGAAGATGTTGGCCAGCGAACGCGGAATCGGACGCACGTCCGGCTGGACGGAGAAGGACAGCCCCATCGGATGCCCGGGCGTGGGGTAGGGGTCCTGCCCGACGATGAGCACCCGCACCTCGGCCAGGGGCCGGGCGAAAGCGCGCAGGATGTTGACCGGGGCGGGCAGGTAGGTCCGGCCGGCCTCGGCTTCCGCCCGCAGGAAGTCGCCCATCGCATGCAGGTGCGGCGCGGCAGGCGCCAGGGCCGCGGCCCAGTCCGGGGCCATGATGTGGTCGAGATTCGACATGCGGGGCATACCGGCGGTGGTCTCCACCCACGTGAGCGTAGCGAATCGCCGACGGTCCCGGGGACGCGGCGCGGGGTCAATGACACGGGTGTTATTCGCGTCTAGGCTGGAGCGCGGCGTCGGCGGGCCGACGCGCGGGGGCAAGCGGATCGACCGCGCCGGTGGACCCCAACGGCAACCCAGCGGCAACTCGGGCGGCGAGAATCACGGACAGGACCGGAGGGCGTATGAGCGAGGCGGTGGTCACGGACCCGGTCACCGGCGGGTCGGGCGAACTCGGCGAGCGCGATCGGCAGGTGCTCGAGTTCGAGCGGCATTGGTGGAAGTACGCGGGCGCCAAGGAACAGGCCGTGCGCGAGTTGTTCGGGCTGACCGCCACCCGGTACTACCAACTGCTGAACGCCCTGATCGACTCGCCGGCGGCCATGGCGTACGACCCCATGCTCGTCAAGCGACTGCGGCGGATGCGCTCCGCCCGCCAGCGCGCCCGCAGCGCGCGCCGGGTGAACGTCGGCTAGGGCGAATCAGGTGCGTGACCAGCGGCGCGAGGCGCACCCCGGGCCGGCGCGATCGGGCCCGCACGGCCGGCCTTTCGTCTGCCGTCCTGCCGGCGGGCTACCCTGAGCCCGTGAGCAAGAGCCGCTACCCCTTCGAATCGGACGAGTTCGACGCTCCGCCGCCGGGTGGTGCGCCGGTCGGAGTGCACCGCTCCCCTCGGGGCGCGTGGAGCAAGACGTGGCCATTCCTCCTGGTCGCGGTCATTTTCGCGGGCCTCGCGCTTGGCGCGGTCTGGACGCTCGGGCGCTACGGCGGCGGCTCGGGCGGCGAGGCGACGGACAAGACGACGACGTCGGCCCCGCCCCGGACCACCAAGACGACGGACGCCCCGTCGCCGTCGACTCCGGCGTCGCCGGACACACCGAGCACGCCGGCGACGTCGACGGCGCCCGCGGTGGATGTGAACCGCGCCGCGACCGTGCGGGTGCTGAACGACACGGGCACGGAGGGCGTCGCGGCCAACGCCGCCCAGTCGCTCGAGGAGGCCGGCTACACGGCCGTCACCGCGGACAACTACTCCGGGCCGAAGCTGACCGAGAACACGGTCTACTACGCCGCCGCGGAGTTCGAGTCGACCGCGCGGGACATTGCCGCCAAGTTCGGCATCTCCGCCGTCCAGCTGGTGAACCCGTTGCGGGCGAACGTCTCCGTCATCCTCGTCAGCAAACCCTGACCGCCGGGCCGGGTGAGTGATTTCCCGAGCCCGTGTGGTCGCGCCGGCGGGGCGGCACCACGTTCGGCGACCGAGCACGCTTCGGCGGCGTCGGCCCCTGTCGTGCGGGCGCGCCTGCGGTTAGGCTCGAAGCGCGACGGGACGAATGACCGCCCCCGCCGGGTCGGCGGGGTCCCCGACGCTTCGACCACGTTCGAGGAGAGTTCTATGGCCCAGGGCACGGTCAAGTGGTTCAACGGTGAGAAGGGGTACGGCTTCATCACGCCCGCCGAGGGCGGCGCGGACCTGTTCGTGCACTACAGCTCGATCCAGGCCGACGGCTACCGCACGCTCGACGAGGGGCAGCCCGTCGAGTACGAGGTCGGCCAGGGACCGAAGGGGCCGCAGGCCGAGCAGGTTCGGCCGCTGTAGGGCCCGGTGCGCGGCCCTCGGCCCGGCGGGCGCCATGCCTGAGGCGTACGACGCCGTCGTCGTCGGCTCCGGGCCGAACGGGCTTGCCGCCGCCGTCACGATCGCCCGGGCCGGGTTGTCCGTGGCCGTGCTGGAGGCGCAGCCGACGCCCGGCGGCGGGGCACGGACGCTCCACCTGGGCCTCGGGCCGCGGATCGCGCACGACGTGTGCTCGGCCGTGCACCCGATGGCCTGGGCGTCGCCGTTCTTCCGCGCGTTCAACCTCGCGGCGCGCGGGGTCGAACTGCGGGCGCCGGAGGTCGCCTTCGCCCAGCCGCTCGACGACGCGCCGGCGGCGATCGCCTACCGGTCGATCCAACGCACGGCCGCCCGGTTGGGCGGCCGGGACGGCCAGGCCTGGGTTGCGCTGTTCGGCGGGCCGGCGCGGCAGTGGGAGGACCTGGTGGCGGTTGCGCTCGGCGACCACCGGTCCGTGCCGGCCCGGCTCGCCGGCCCGGGCGCCCCGACGGCGGTTCGGCTCCTCGCGGCAATGGCGGAACAGGGGAGCGGGGTGTGGGGTCGCCGGTTCGAGCACGACGCCGCCGCAGCGCTGCTGACCGGGGTGGCGACGCACGCCATCACGCCGCTGCCGTCGCCGGCCGCGGCCGGCGTCGCGGTGCTGCTCACCGCCCTGGCGCACGCCGGTGGGTGGCCGATCCCGGTGGGTGGCTCCGGCGCGATCACGGCCGCCCTGGTGGCCGACCTGCGCGCCCACGGCGGGCAGGTGTTCTGTGGACGCCCAGTCGCCCGGGCCGCCGACCTTCCCCAGGCCCGGGCGTACCTCTTCGACACGACGCCACGGACGGTGGCGACGGTCTTCGAGCGCGGGCTGTCCCCGCGCGCGCTGCGCGGGCTGCGCTCGTTCCGGTACGGCAGCGGGGCGGCGAAGGTCGACTTTGTGCTGTCCGGTCCGGTGCCGTGGACCGATCCCGAGGTCGGCCGGGCGGCGACGGTCCACCTGGGTGGCCGCCGGGCCGAGGTGGTGGCGGCGGAGGCGGCGGTGGCCGCCGGTCGGCACGCCGAGCGGCCCGTCGTGCTCGTCTCCGACCCGTCCGTGGCGGACCCGTCCCGGATGGTCGGCGGGTTGCGGCCCCTGTGGACCTACGCCCACGTCCCGGCGGGTTCCCCGCGGGACGTAACCGGCGACGTCGTCGCGCAACTGGAGCGCTTTGCCCCGGGGTTCGCCGACGTCGTCGTTGCCTCGCGGTGCGTGCCGGCGGCCCGGATGAGCGAGCACAACGCGAACTACATCGGCGGTGATATCTCGGCCGGTGCGATCAGCCTGCGGCAGTTGGTCGCCCGGCCGGCGCCGCGGCTGGATCCCTACGACGTCGGCCTGGAGGGGGTGTACCTGTGTTCCGCGTCGGCGCCGCCCGGGCCGGGGGTGCACGGCCTGTCCGGGTGGTATGCCGCGCGGCGGGTGCTGCGGCGAGAGTTCGACGTGCGCCGGGCGCCGGCGCTCGGGCCGGACGGCCGCTGACCGGTCGCTGCCTTGCACTCGCCGGGGGCGAGTGCCAATAATGGCGTTAGCACTCTCGCGTTGAGAGTGATAAACGTACGGCGCGGTTCCCGCCCCGCGGGGGCCGCGCACCAGGTCGACAGGTGAGGCCTCCCGGCGGCGTGACCAGAACGCCGTCGTGCCCGGCCGTCCGTCGCGGGCACCCGCCGGCCGCCCCAGCCACCACCGGAGGATCATCCCCAATGGCCAAGATCATCGCCTTCAACGAGGAGGCACGGCGCGCGATGGAACGCGGGCTGAACACGCTCGCGGACACCGTCAAGGTGACGCTCGGCCCCAAGGGTCGCAACGTCGTGCTGGACAAGAAGTGGGGCGCGCCCACGATCACCAACGACGGCGTCTCCATCGCCAAGGAGATCGAGCTCGAGGACCCGTACGAGAAGATCGGGGCCGAGCTGGTCAAGGAGGTCGCCAAGAAGACGGACGACGTCGCGGGCGACGGCACCACGACCGCGACCGTGCTCGCCCAGGCGTTGGTCCGCGAGGGCCTGCGCAACGTCGCCGCGGGTGCGAACCCGATGGAGATCAAGCGCGGCATCGAGAAGGCCGTCGCCGCCGTCACCGACCAGCTGCTGAACAATGCCAAGGAGGTCGAGACCAAGGAGGAGATCGCCGCCACGGCCGCGATTTCCGCCGGCGACCAGGCGATCGGCGACCTGATCGCCGAGGCGCTCGACAAGGTCGGCAAGGAGGGCGTCGTCACCGTCGAGGAGTCGAACACCTTCGGCCTGGAGCTCGAGCTCACCGAGGGCATGCGGTTCGACAAGGGCTTCCTCGCCCGTTACTTCGAGACCGACCCGGAGCGCCAGGAGGCCGTCCTGGAGGACGCGTACATCCTGATCGTCGAGTCGAAGATCTCGAGCATCAAGGAGATGCTGCCGATTCTCGAGGCGGTGCGCGAGGCCAACCGGTCCCTGCTGCTCATCGCCGAGGACGTCGAGGGCGAGGCCCTGGCGACCCTGGTGCTGAACAAGATCCGCGGCACCTTCAAGTCCGTCGCGGTCAAGGCGCCGGGCTTCGGCGACCGCCGCAAGGCCATGCTCCAGGACATTGCCATTCTCACCGGCGGTCAGGTCATCACCGAGACGGTCGGCCTCAAGCTGGAGAACGCGACGCTCGACCTGCTCGGCTCGGCCCGCAAGGTCGTGGTCACGAAGGACGAGACCACGATTGTCGAGGGCTCCGGCGACGCCGACCTGATCGCCGGCCGGGTCAACCAGATCCGCGGCGAGATCGAGAAGTCGGACTCCGACTACGACCGCGAGAAGCTGCAGGAGCGCCTCGCGAAGCTCGCCGGCGGCGTGGCGGTCATCCGGGCCGGCGCGGCGACCGAGGTCGAGCTCAAGGAGCGCAAGCACCGCATCGAGGACGCCGTCCGCAACGCGAAGGCCGCCGTCGAGGAGGGCATCGTCGCCGGTGGCGGCGTCGCCCTCATCCAGGCCGGCGCGCAGGCGTTCGAGAAGCTCGAGCTGACCGGCGACGAGGCGACCGGCGCCGCGATCGTGAAGGCCGCGATCGACGCCCCGCTGAAGCAGATCGCCATCAACGCGGGCCTCGAGGGCGGCGTCGTGGCGGAGAAGGTCCGCGCGCTGCCGGCCAACCACGGCCTGAACGCGCAGACGGGCGCCTACGAGGACCTGCTCGCGGCCGGCGTTGCCGACCCGGTCAAGGTCACCCGTTCCGCGCTGCTGAACGCCGCGTCGATCGCCGCGCTGTTCCTGACCACCGAGGCCGTGGTGGCGGACAAGCCCGAGAAGAACCCGCCGGCGCCGGGCGGCGACGGCGGCATGGGCGGCATGGACTTCTGAGTCCGGCGCTCAGCCCCGGGGCACCCGCCTGACCCACAACGATCGGCGCCTCTCCCGCTCCTACTGCTCTTGCAGCGGTGGAGTGGGAGGGGCGCCGCGTCATACTCCGACGTGCCTCATGTGCAGGAACCGGACGCCGAGTTCTCAGGCGCGACCTCGAGCACCATGGGCCGCGAGGACCTCATCGATCTTTACCTCAAGGGCCTTGACCTTCTCGGGGAGGGCGCTCAGGTGGGCGTAGTTATTGCGGAGAGCGGTGATCTGCATTGCCCATTCGGTACGGTAGTACACGCGCGAGTAGCCGGTGATCTCCCGGCAGTCGGCGTCCGCGATCGCGACGGCGATCTCCCGTTGCGATGGTCGGTCCGAAGAGTCGATCATCGGGCGCATGGATTCGGCGGGCATGGCATCTGGGATCTTCGGCAGATCAGGGATTGCCTGCGGTGACATGCATACGCGCCACTCCTGTGCCGCGCGCCGGACCTGGACATCGTCCAGAGCTCGTCTTGTCGCATCGAGCGCCAGCCTACGTACCGATACTGTGCTTTGGACGCCCGACTGCGAAAGGCGATCGAGCGCAGCATCATGACAGATGCCCACTCGTTCGTCGCGCTGCGCAAGTTGCTCGACCGTGCCCGCGTAGGTCGGTTCGGGTTCGCGCTCGATCCCGAGATACCCACGACTGTCGTCATGGTAGCCGAACGAAGCTGCTCTGGCCCTGTTCATGAGCGGACGATCGAATGCATTCCGCGTTGCGGACTCGGGCCGAGGCGTGCCCGGCGGTCGCGGAAAAGAAGACACGCCCTGCGAGCGCATGCAATCGTAGGTCAAGTAGTACTCTGCGACAACTGCTTTCCAGTCGAGCTCGAGGTTGACTTCATAACCGTCGAGCGGCATGGCCCACCGTGTCTGATCCTTGACGAATTGTCGCTCGAGTTGATTGCGATCAACTCCATTGGCCGGAGTGCCCGAGGGGCTGCTCGCCGCGAACGTCATGGCCGCGAGACCGGCCGAGAGCACGAATAAGCCGACAATGGCGCGTAGCCTCAACCTGTACCTCCCCAGAATCTCCTTCGCGCTTCCCAACTTGGGCGTCCCGTCGTGCATCGGGACATGAGAAGCGCGAAGGAGATCAGCGGTCCTACTTGCAGAAGCCGTCGAATCGGAATGATTCGACTCGGTCATTGACGGATGCGCCCGTCTTGAACGGGTCCCCGGAAGTGTCGATGCCGTTCGACAAGTTGGGGTCACGCTCTCCCTTCGGATTCAAACTGAACAGGTAACCGACGAAGTTGGCGGCGTCGTAGAAGTAGGCTCGCGCCGTCCGTCCGTTGTTGACAACGGAACTCGCGGAGTTCGCCCCGCTCAGGTTGGTACCGCGATACACGACGGCGCCGGTGTTCTTCTGACAGGTCGCGCTTCCGATGTACGCGGAGCCCTTGCTTGCGGACACGTAGTCCCATCCGGCCCAAATGCAGGCGGAACCCTGCGGGCAGTCGGCCCAGCCGGCCTGAGCCGGCAAGGCGGAACCGAGTAGGACGCCGGACGTTACCAACGCTGTGATTGCGGATACCAATCCGAATCGTCTCGCCGACGAACGGGTTCGGGTCATTGGATATACCACCCTTCTAGGTGCAGACTTATTTGACGAGCGCCAGCCTAGGTCGGGTCGAGGGCGATGTAAAGAAGTTTGTCTACAAAGTTGCGCAGACCTGGCACCTGTTGCTGACTATTGGCAGTTGACAGGTCAGAACACTTCAGAATCTTCGGTCCGAATAAGGCGGCGACCTCCAGCGGGAAGTGCGGTTGTTCTCGGATCTGTCCCGGCACTCCAAGGAAGTGGCTGCGGCGGCCGACGTCGGTCCGGTCACGATGTCCGGCTCTTCGCCGTTGCGGTGGGGGTCAGGGTGTGAGTCCTTCGCCGGCGGGGAGCATTCGTAGTCGGTGGTTGTCGCGGTTGCGGTAGCCGCGTGCGATGCGGCGGTGGAGTTCGATGATGCCGTTCATGGCTTCGGTGGGTCCGTTGTTGGCGCGGTCGGTGGTGAAGTGGGTCAGAAACGCCTCGCGCCGGCGTCGTAGGGTCCGCCCGAGGCGGGCGACTTCGCCGGTCGGGCAGGTGTGGAAGGTCTTGAGGGTCTTCTGGGCTCGACGTCTGCCGTCGACCAGGTCTGGTGTTCGGTAGGCGGCTCGTAGTTGCTGGGCGCACTGCCGGGCGACGAACGCTTCCTCGTGGGCGTTGTCAGCGTCGATCGTGGCGGCCAGGCGGGCCTTCTGCTTCTCGGTGAGGTTCTCGACCCCGGCGCGGAGGATGGTCTGGATCCCGAACAAGGGGTCGCCCTTGCGGCCGCAGTGCCCGGTGGTGTCCTGCTGGACCCGGCGACGGACCTCGTCGACCACGCCGGTGGCGAGCTTGACGACGTGGAACGCGTCCAGGACCGCCCTCGCGTCGGCGAGTTGGTCGTCGATCGCCGCCTTGTAGCCACCGAACGGGTCCAGGGCGGCGATGTCGATCCCGGCCCGGAAGTCCTCGCCCCGCGCGGTCAACCAGTCGGCGTAGGCCTTTTTCGACCGGCCCGGGACCAGATCGAGCAGCCGGGCGTGCACACGCCCGTCGCTGTCGCGGGTTAGGTCGACCATCCCGGTCAACTCCTTGGGTCCCTTCGTGCGCCGGTCACCGTGGTGCCAGACATGCTCGTCCACCCCCAGGCTCGTGACCCCGGCGAACCGGGACTCGTCGGCGGCGAGGCGTTCCAGGACGGGTTTGACGACCCGCCAAAGCGTCCACCATCCGGTCCCGAGCGCCCGCGCCAGGCCCGCGATCGTGGCGTGGTCACGACGGAGCCGGTCGATCGCCCACATCACCGCCCGGGTCGTGATCGACCCCCCAGGCACGACCAGGGACGGGACCTGCTCGACGAACGCCCCTCGCGAGCACGACGCCTGCGGACAACGCCAGAGCCGTTGCCGCCACACGATCTGGTGATCGATGTCGCCCGGGCATGCGCGTCTGTGCACGTGTTCGCGCCGTTCGCGACAGCCATCCACGGGCAGATCCGTGGTGTCGCCGGACCAGCGTGTCTGGCGCGTTACGGCTCTACCTCGTGCGGCGCGACTCTACTTCGAGCGCCGAACTCGTGACTACTTACGGTTTGGCGCCAACGGTGCTACGAAGCACAGCGACCCGACGGCCGGGCCGCCCCGCCGCGGAGACCCGACTCGAACCACCCGACAAGGTGGAACCACTCAACTACGGCCCGGCGCCGGGCAGCGCCGCCAGTTCCTTGCGCAGGCGGTGCAGTTCGGCCGCGAGGTTCTGCCGGGCGGGTTCCTCCCAGGCGGCTCCCAGCGGGCTCGTGAAGATGGCGGGCCGGGCCAGCAGCCGCGTGATGACGTCGATCCGGGTGCGGATGTACACCTCGGTGCCGACGTGCGCGTACTCGTCGCGCACCGCCCGCAGATACTCGCGGTAGCGCTGCGGCTCGGCCGCAAGCATGGCGAGGTCCGCGTCGCACAGGACCGCGCAGTCGAAGTCCGTGGGGTCGGGCGCGTGCCGCATCATCGCGGTCACGAGTTGCGCGACCCGGGCGGTTCGGTGCGGGGGGATCCCGATCTCGGCCAACTCGAGCACCGCGAGTCGTGCGCTCGCGCCCTTGTCCTCGGCGCCGCGCCGGTCGGCGTCGGTCGCTCCGAACACCGCGCCGTGGTACCAGGCGGCCAGCCGGACCACGTCCGGCTCGTGCGTCTCCTCCGCCAATTCGTCCACGCGGCCGAGGACATCCGCCAGGTGTCGAAGGTTGTGAAAGCGCCGCTCGGGTTGGTCCCAACGGTTCAGCAGACCCTGCCCGACGGCGCGGATCTGGGCGTCCGAGGCCGTGGCGCCGGCGCCACGGGCGCTGCGCAGGAAGGACGAGAGGAACCATTGGGGGGCGTCAAGATGGGTCACGCCCATAGAACTCACTCACTCCGCAAGGATGCGGGCCCAGGACTCGGGCCGTTCGGACAGGCCTTCGGATCGGACAGGACGGATGTCGCGGTCGGGGACGAGACTGACGAATAAGAGCCTAATGGGCCGGAAGCTCGCATCGTACAGTCATTCCGCCCCCGGCAGTAGCCGATGCCCGAATGGTGCCCCCATGGGCGGCGATGATAGCGGCGACGATGGCCAGGCCGAGGCCGGATCCGCCGGACGCCCGGGTGCGGGAAGTGTCCGCTCGGAAGAATCGCTCGAAGACCCGATCCATCTGGTCGCCCGGCACGCCCGGTCCGTGATCGCGAACCTCGATGACGACGGTGCTCCGCTCGGTCGCGCCGAGGGCGATCTCGGCCGCGGTGCCTGCCGGCGTATGCCGGGCGATGTTGCCGATCAGGTTCCCGAGCACCTGCCGCAGTCGGTCGTCGTCGCCGAGCGCGACCAGCCGCTCCGGCGGTTCGGCCGGCGCGGGCGCGCCGCCCGGCCCCGGGGCGCCGCCCGGCCCCGGCGCGCCGGCAGGGGCATCGCCCAGCCCGATGACGCGCACCACCCGGGTCGGATCCAGCGCGTGCAGGTCCTGGGCCGAGTCGCGAGCCAGCTGCACGAGGTCGACCGGCTCGTGGCGCACGGGGCGGCCCTCGTCGAGCCGGGCCAGCGCGAGCAGATCGCCGACGAGCGAGCCCATCCGAATCGCCGAGCCCTCGATCCGCCCCATCGTGTCGGTGACCTTGTCCGGGGTGTCCAGCGCTCCCATCCGGTACAACTCGCCGTAACCACGGATCGTCGCGAGCGGGGTGCGCAACTCGTGGCTTGCGTCGGAGACGAAACGCCGCATCCGCTCCTCGGATGCCTCCCGCACCGCGAACGCGCGTTCGATCTGGGCCAGCATCGCGTTCAGCGACCCGGCGAGGCTGCCCACCTCGGTGGTGGCCGGCGCCGGGGGTATGCGGCGGGTCAGGTCTCCCGCGGCGATCGCCGCCGCCGTCGACTCGATGGTTCGGAGCGGTCGCAACGCCTGCCGGACCAGGAACCAGGCGGCGAGTCCGCCGCCGACGACGATGGCCAGGGCGGACAGGATCAGTGTCCGAGTGAGCAGCGCGGTGGTCTGGTGAATGCCGGTCAGGGGCAGCGCCACATACACGCTGCCCACTTTGTCCAAGGTGGGTTCGCTCGAGAGGAAGAACACCGCGACCCGCCACCGCGCCGGATCGGTACCGCCCTGCGAATCGACCGTGAAGGGTTCGCCGATGCGCTGGCCGACCTCCCGCATGGTGAGCGGCGGGATCTGCGGTGTGCCATACCGGGCGACGGTGGGCGGGAATGCCCTGGCCTCCTCGTCGCCCGCGGTGGAGCGGGCCAGGACGTAGTAGTCGCTGGGCAGATCGGCGGCGGTGGGGTTGCGCACAGTGGTCCCGGCGACCGTGCTGGCGGTGCGTTCGAGTTGTGCGTCGACCTGGGCGACCAGGTGGGCGGAGACGATGGTAGACGTCGCCAAGGCCGCGATTCCCAGGCCCAGCGCGAGCAGGGCGGTGGTCATGGCAACCAGCCGGGCCCGCAGCGGAATGGCGGCGAAGCGTTGCCAGGGGGTCGCGCCGGCGGGACGTGCACCCACGCCGGCCGTCACGCCGGCTGTCACGGCGTCCGTCACGGCGTCGTCGACTCGGGCGGCAACCGCAGGAGGTAACCGACGGCGCGTTTGGTGTGGATCAGCGGCACGACGGGCGCGGCGGTGCCGTCCGGCCCGGGCACCGTGATCGCGTCTACCTTGCGCCGCAGGTAGGAGATGTAGGACTCCACGATGCTCGCGTCCCCGCCCCAGTCGTACTCCCAGACGTGGTCGAGGATCTGCGCCTTGGACAGCACCCGGCCCGCGTTGAGCATCAGATAGCGCAGCAGCTTGAACTCGGTCGGGGTGAGGTCGATGTCCTGCCCGGCCCGGCGGACCTCGTGCGAGTCCTCGTCGAGTTCCAGGTCCGCGAAACGCAACACCCCGTCGTCGACGGGCTGGGCGTGGGTGCGGCGCAACACGGCCCGGATCCGGGCGACGACCTCCTCCAGGCTGAACGGCTTGGTGACGTAGTCGTCGCCGCCGACGGTGAGCCCGACGATCTTGTCCCGGGTGTCGTCCCGCGCGGTGAGGAACAGCACGGGGGTGTGCCGACCGGTCTCGCGCATGCGGCGGGTGACCGCGAAGCCGTCCATGTCCGGGAGCATGACGTCGAGCACGACGAGGTCCGGGTCGACCTCGCGGACGAGCCGGAGCGCGCCGGCGCCGTCGCCGGCGGCATGCACCTCGAATCCGGCGTAGCGCAACGACGTCGCCAGCAGCTCGCGGATATTCGGCTCGTCGTCGACGACGACGAGCCGCGCCTCGGGAGTGGTCACCGCTCCAGTGTGCGCGCCCAGCCTGGGAATCGGCTGGGTACCCGCCCGACGGCGGCCGGGTACGCGGCGCCCTACAGGTACAGGGTCGGGTCGAACTCGTCGAGCGGGATGATGCGAACGCGCGGCAGCAGCGTGATGAAGGCCTTCGCGTCCTGTTCGAGGTCGTAGAAGGCGAGGCCTCGGCCGGACAGTTCGGCGAAGCGCGCGTTGACGAACTCACGGAAGCACAGCACGCCGACGCGACGGTCGGAGGTCAGCAACGACTCGACCTGGGGCAGGAAGTCCCCGTCGTGGCTCGCCAGGAGCACGTCGCCCGGTCGATTCTCCAGGGCGTCGAGGGTGCGCTGGATACCGATATCGACGACCTTCTCCGACCCGGTGCCCGCCAGCGGGATGGGCCGGTAGCCCATCGCCAGCAGCGCCTGGACGAAGGCCATGGGCATTTGGCCCGAGGTGGCGTTCAGAAAGAACAGCGGGGCGACGTCCTGGTTCCACAGCCCGCGGGCGAAGTCGACGATCCGATCCCAGCGCGGCCGTTCCTCGGGGTTCGGTCGATGACCGAGGACGTTCATCCCCAAGGTGGCGTCGATATTCTCGCCGTCGATGATCAGATAGGTCCGACGCTCGGGCACATTCGGCTCGGCGTCGGGCGCCTGCAGGAGGACAGGCTCGGGGGACTCGACGGGCAACGGCGTCTCGGACATATGGCCAGCCTAGCCGGGCCACCTACCGAGTTGGCCACCGGGACGCGCCGAGGCCGGGGCGCAGCTGCCCGGCCTCGGCGCGCAGACCGGGCGATCAGGCGGTCGGGGCGTCCTCGACGTGGGCCGTGATCGGCGTCGGGACCATCTGCGGCCCGATGGCCGGCGCGCCGCTCTTGAGCGCGGCGAGCCGAGCTTCGATCTCCAGGTCGGCCGTGGATGTCGCCAGTTCCGCGAACTGGGCCTCGATGCTTGACGCCGCGACCTCGGCCTGGCCGAGGGCCTTGGCCTCCTCGCGCCGCACGACGTCCTCGTAGCGCGAGAGCTCGCTCGTCGGGTCCAGCACATTGATGGAGCCGAGCGCGCTGTGCACCGCCTGCTGCGCCTGGGCGGACTTCTGCCGCGCCACCAACTGGTCGCGCCTGATCTTCAGTTCCGAGAGCTTCTCGTTCATCTGTGCGAGGCCGGTCTTGAGCTTCTCGACGGTGTCCCGTTGCAGCACGATGCTGGGCTCGGCCTGGCGGACCTCCGCCTCGGCGGTGATCTGCTTGCCCAGGGCGATCTTGGCGAGCGCGTCGAACCGGTCGGCGTTCGCGGCGTCGCCGGCCGAGCGGTAGCGGTCCGCCTGGGCGGAGGCGGCGGAGGCCTTCTGGCCCCATTCCTGAACGGCCGCGACATCCTCGTTGTAGTCCTGCTCGGCGAGCCGCAGGTTCCCGATCGTCGTCGCGACGGCGTTCTGGGCTTCCGCAATGCTGTTGGTGTAGTCGCGAACCAGTTGGTCGAGCATCTTCTGCGGGTCCTCGGCATGGTCGAGGAGAGCGTTGATGTTCGCCTTGGTCAGTTGGGCGATGCGCCCGAAGATGCTCTGCTTCTCCGCCATTCGATGGTGCCTCTCGGTCAGGGCCCGGTCCGGGCCGGGCTGGTCGGTCGTCTCTCGGCGGTGGCAACGCTCAGAACCGGCCACCGGCGGCGGACCGGCCGCCGCCGGATCGACCGCCGCCGAAGCTGCCGCCCGCCGCGGACCGGCCACCGCCGGCCGATCCACCACCGCCGAACCCGCCGCCGCCGAACCCTCCCCCGAACCCGCCGCGCAGGACCGAATCGAGAAGAATCCCGCCGAGCACCATGCCGCCGACGTTGGTGCCGCCGGCCGAGCCGACGCCCCGGCCGACGTCGAACGACGAGGTGTCCTGCCGCGCGAGTTCGGCCGCGGCATGCGCGAGGCCGTCCGCCTCCTGTGCGCGGCCGAGCGCCTGGGCCGGGTCGGTGGGCTGCAGCATCCGGGCCTCATCGAGGATCCGGATCGCCTCGGCCAGCTTAGTCCGTGCCTCGGGCCCGACGGCGCCCCGCCGGGTGTCGATGTAGGCGTTCGTCGCGCGGATCTGCGAATCCACCCGGCCGATCGTCTCCCGCAGGAGCGCGTTCGCCCGCGCCGCCTGCTCGGCCTGCGCCCGGAACGGCGCGAGCGCCTCGTCGAGCGCGTTCTCCGCCTCGGTGAGGCGGCGCAGGGCGGCCAGCGGGTCGTCGTTGGGCGAGGTCCGGGCGGTGCGGGCCTGGGTGATGGCGCCCTGCGCCTCGGCCACGGCGGCGCCGACCGGCCCGGACGGCGGCGCAATCCGGGCGGCGTCCTGGACATCGGCCGTGATGGAGGCGAGGCCCTTGTCGATCCGGGCGCCGGCGCCGGCCAGCTCCGCCCCGACGCTGCGCACCTGGTCGAGCAGCTTCGCCGCCTGCCCGATCGCGTTCTCGGCGGCCCGCGCGAAGGCGACCGCCTGGCCGCGGTCCTTGCGGGCGAGCGCCCCGTGCCCGTGGGTGAGTGCCTCGTCGGCGTTCTCCAGCAGGGCCGCGGCCTGCTCGGGGTTGTGCAGCACGGAGGCGAGCGCGCCCGGGCTGTACGTGGCCCGCAGGCCGACCAGGCCGGCCCGGGCGGGTTCGATCTGACCCCGCACCTCGCTGACCCGCTGCTCGAGCGAGGTCATCAATTGCGGTGCGTCCGCGTGCAGATTGCGCAGCTGGTCGAACGAATCCGACTGGACGTCGAGCGAGGCCTCGACTTCGGCGCATGTGGTGATGATGCGGGCCATCATGGTGCGAGCCTGCGGCTCCGGGACGTCGGCGTCCTCGAGTTGGTGGCGCAGTTCGAAGGAGTGTGCGACGCGCGTCTTGGCGTCGGCGAGCGCGTGCCGGAAGGGCACGGTCGCCTCGAAGCCGAACTGGGCCTCGGCAAAGCCCAGTTCCTGCTCGCTGGTGCGTACGGCGTCGTCGATCGCGACCAGTGCCGCGCCGGCCCTCGCATTCAGGTCCGCGGTTGAGGCCGAGCTCAGCGCGTTCATGGAGTCCGGCCCGCCGGCCGCAGACCGCACGGCGGACCGCCGGCGGGCGCGGGTCACCAGCACCGCCCCCGCGCCGGCCACGGCGATGAGGGCGGCCCCGCCGCCCAGGATCAGGCCGAGGTTCGGCCCGCCGCCGCCGGTGGCGTCCTCGCGGGCCAGGTCGGCCGCTGTGATGGCGGCCGCCGCCCAGCGCTCGTTGCGCAACTCCTGCGCCACCGCCGCGAGGATGCCGTCGATCTGGCCCGAGGACAGCCCGCATTTGTTGTCCCAGGACAGCCCGTAGGTGTGATCACTGGTCGCGACGGCGAGCAGCAGGTCCTTCGCGCC
Source organism: Cellulomonadaceae bacterium (assembly GCA_031552185.1). GTDB lineage: Bacteria > Actinomycetota > Actinomycetes > Actinomycetales > Cellulomonadaceae > JAVBMU01. The sequence continues at coordinate 30,749 of JAVBMU010000030.1, forward strand.
GAGGGACGAGGCGCCCGCTGTGGCGTTGGCCCATTCGATGCCTTGTTGACCGTCGAAGGAGGGCACGTACACGACATAGAGCCGCAGGTCAGAGTTGTCGGTCAGCGCGTCCAGGGCGGCGCGGACCGCCGTCTTCTGCGCGCCGAGCACCCCTTGCGGGTCGGTGATGTCGGCGGTCAGCGTCATCGGCGACTCGGCGGCGAGCCGCTCCACCCGGACGCCGCCGCCGGCCGGCGCCGGGACCGCCGTGCCGGCGGCCCCCACCGGCACGGCCGTGGCGGCCGCCGGGGCCGCCACGATCGCGAGTCCGATCCCGGCCGCGGCGCCGGCGCGCAGCAGCAGGCCGACGCCGCGGCGGGCCCGATCGGTGCAGGTTTCGGCGCGATGGTCCTGTGCGGTTCTCACGGGGCGATCTTTGCCCACCGGTTCGCCAGGATCAAGTACTCTGCCGGCCACGAACCGTCGGGCACCGGGCTGCGGGCGGCCGGCGGCGCGGTCAATCCGCACCACAGAGGGCATGCGCGTGCCTGCGGGTGAGATCGAGCGCTTCCTGGGTGCGGTGCCGGTCATGATTCCTTCGAGTAGACGCCCGGCCGAGCTGGCGCAGTACGCCGCCCGCTCAGCCCTTGGCGAGATCGCGGCGACTGAAAAAGGCCAGGGACAGCACGAGAGCGACCCCCGCGATCGCGACCATGACGAGTCCGGCCCGCCATTCCCACGCCTCGACGGGCAGCTTTCCCATCCATTCCAGCGGGGAAAACCGGCGGACCGGTTCCGACAGGCGCAGCATGTCCGCGCGGAGCGTGACGACGGCGCTCCAGGCGACGATCAGCCAGGCGATCGACGCCAGCACCGGCCGCAGCGCCCCCAACAGACAGGTCAGGGCGATGATGAAGCAGACGGCCGGCGCATAGGCGAAGGTGTCGCCGAGGGCCTCGGCCACCCGCCCGCCGTCGTGCAGGCTGATCGCGAGCCCGGCACCGGACAGGGCGCCGGTCAGGGCGAGCATCCCGATCGACCACACCGCCGCGACGAGCGCGGCGGAGCCGAGCCAACGACCCCGGCCGATCGGTTCGGAGAGCACTCGGCCGGTCCGGCCCGCACTCTCCTCGCGCATCGCGGTCTGCACCGACAGGGCGCCTGCGGCGCTCGCGAAGAGCGCGTTCACCTGCATCAGCAGGATGAGCCGGTCATCGAGGCCCGAACTCGCCATCTGCTCGGCGAACAGGCCGAAGACCAGCGCCGTGACGCCGCCGCCCACGAGCAGGGCGATGCCCGAGCCGCGGGTGAGCCGCAGGAGGAGCGTGGCCGGCCCGGCGAGCGCCCGGCCGGCGCCGGCCGCTCCCGACCGCGGGGCGAAGACGCCGCCGCCGAGGTCGCGGCGGTTGGTGACCGTGAACGCGACCGCGCACAGGACGACGATCGTGGCCAGGTAGGCCAGATACGGCCACCAGGGGCGCGAGTCGGCGAACGGGCGGCACTCGGCGAGCCAGGAGATCGGGTTGGACCAGGTGGCCGCGGCGGACTCGACGTCGATCCAGCCGCGCAGCAGATAGCAGCCGAGGATGAGGCCGATCGCCAGGAAGTGTGCCTCGCGGGCGTTGCGGAACAGTTGCCCGGCGAGCAGCCCGAGGGCGGCGGCCCAGGCCACGAGGAGCGTCAGCGAGAGGGCGTACCAGAGGGTTCCGTGGGTCGGGTATCCGGCCCCGATCAGGATCGCGGCGCCGGCGCCGCCGGTTAGCACCGCCGACAGCCCACAGGCGAGCGTCCCGGCGACGACGGGCACCCGCCGGCCGATGATGCCCGCAGTGAGGACGTCGAGGTAGTTGTTGTCCTCGAGACTGCGCGTCATCCGGATCGCGAGGTGGGCGCCGACTACCGGAAACAGCGTGAGGGTGAGAATCGCCATCTCCTGGGCAAAGATTCCGCCCGAGGTGGTCAGGTCGTAGCCGCGGCCCTGGAACACCCGGGTCGCCGCCGAACTGGTCACGGATTGGGCGTAGGCCGCGCGATGCGCGGCGTCGGGGTACATCGTCAGGATCGACGAGGCCGCGGTCCACAGCAGCGCGCTGAGGGCCAGCGGCCACCCGATCAGGCTCAGCCATGACGTGCGCACCAGGACGCGCAGGCATGGCCACAGGCCCGTCATCCGGCGCGGCCGTTCAGGGCCGTCGGGTCCTCATCGCGGTAGGCGGAGAGGAACAGTTCGTTCAGGTTGGGCGGCTCGACGGTGAGCCGAATCACCCCCGCGGCCGTCACTGCCGCCATGGCCTGCTGGAGGTCTGCGGGGCCTACCCGGAACCTGCTGTGTACGCGACCGCCGTCGAGCCCGGCCGCGACGTGCTCCACCGTCCGGAGTCGGTCCAGGGGCGGCAGCGGGTGCGCGGTGAGGCAGTCGACCGTGGTGCGGGTGTGCCGGCCCAGGCTGTCGAGTGAGCCGGTGGCGACCAGGCGGCCGGCGCGGATGATCGTGACCCGGTCACAGAGGGCCTCCACCTCGGAGAGGATGTGGCTGGAGAGCAGCACCGTGCGGCCCTCGGCCTTGGCCTCGCGGATGCACTGCTGGAAGACCTCCTCCATCAGCGGATCGAGGCCGGAGGTCGGCTCGTCGAGGAGGAGCAGATCCGCGTTCTTCGACAGGGCCGCCACCAGCGCGACCTTCTGGCGGTTCCCCTTGGAGTACGTGCCCGTCCGCTTGGTCGGGTCGAGGTCGAAGCGGTCGATCAGCTGTGCCCGGCGGCGTCGGCTCCCGCCGCCCTGCAGGCGAAGCAGAATGTCGATGCACTCGCCGCCGCTCAGGCTGTTCCAGAGCGCGACATCGCCGGGGACGTAGGCGATCCGCCGGTGGGCCTCCACCGCGTCCCGGCGGCAGTCGCGCCCGAAGATCGCCGCGGAGCCCGAGTCGAGCTTGAGCTGGCCGAGCAGGGCCCGGATGGTCGTGGACTTGCCGGCCCCGTTGGGACCGAGAAAGCCGTGGACCTCGCCCCGGGCGACCGTGAGGTCAAAACCGTCTAAAGCAACCGTCGAGCCAAAGGTCTTGCGCAGTGCGTGCGCCCGGATTGCCGGTCGGTCGCCCTCGACCCCCCGGCTCGGAAACGGAAACGGAGCGGGGGACGCAGGCGCGGCTGCCTGCTGTGTCGGTTGAGTCGGTTGTGCCTGGCCCATGGGCATCCATCCTAGTCACGGCTATTCCGGTGAATGCGCAAGCTCCGGAGGGGTACCCCGGCAGACCCGGTTCGCGCCAGCCGGCCACACGTCCGAGCCGGGCAGGTTCGCGCAATTTGCCTGCCCCCGTCGAATGAGTAATCTATGCCTTCTTGCGGACGAAAGAGGATACGGTGTCGATGACAAAAATGCCGGGTACGGCTCCTGCTGCGCCGGTCCGCGCCGGCGCCCCCGCCGACGGGGGCCATGAGGTGCGGGCCCGCCTGCTTGCGACGCAGCCCGGCCGCCCGCGGCGTCGGCTCCTCGCGGGGCACGTCGCCGACATCGTCGCCGACATCCTCGGCTTGCCGCCGGCAGCGATCGACCCCACGGCGCCGCTCACGGCGACTGGCCTGACCTCGGCCGGGATCCTCGAACTCCGAGCGCGGCTGGAGAGCACGCTCGGCATCGCCATCGCCCCGGCGGCGGGCTGGCGCTACCCGACGGTGGAAGCCCTGGTGCCGCACCTCGCCGAACTGATGGAGATCGAACTCGACCCGCCCGGCCGGCCTGGCCGGCCCGGCCGGCCGGGGGCGTAGGCCTCGCCGGCCGTGGCGCACCGAACCGAGACTTCATGACACGGGGAGACGAACTGTTGACCGAATCCAGCCCGGCGTACGGTGCGGCAATTACCGCGGGCATCAATGTGTCGGAAGTCCGCTCGAAGGCGGACAATCGACTGAATGTCACCGGTGGTGTCGGTGCTGCCGGGGAGCCCATCGCTATCGTCGGAATGTCCTGCCGATTCCCCGGCGCGGTGCGCGATCCGGAGGGATTCTGGCAATTCCTGCTCGCCGGCGGGGACGGCATCGGCGAAGTCCCGGCGGACCGCTGGGACGCGGACGAGTTCTTCAGCGCCCGGCCCCGCACGCCCGGCCGGATCGCGAGCCGGTGGGGCGGATTCCTCAACCGGGTGGACCGGTTCGATCACGAATTCTTCGGCATCTCCCACCGCGAGGCGGTCCACATGGATCCGCAGCAGCGGATCGTGCTGGAGACCGCGTGGGAGGCGCTGGAGGACGCGGGTGCGCCGCCCGAGTCCGTCGCCGGCAGCGACGCCGGCGTATTCCTCGCCATCTACGGCATCGAGTACGCGGGCCTGCTCTTCGCCGATCTGGATCGGATCAACTCCTACGCCACGATCGGGAATCTGCACTCCGTCGCGGCCGGCCGGCTGTCCTACGTGCTCGACCTGCATGGTCCGGCGGTCGCCGTCGACGCCGCATGCGCGTCGTCCCTGGTCGCCGTGCACCAGGCCTGCCAGAGCCTACGCCTCGGCGAGAGCAGCATGGCGATCTGTGGGGCGGTGAACCTGATCCTGTCGCCGCACGCGAGCATCTCGCTGTCCCAGTTGAACGAATCGTTCGTCGCGGACGGTCGGATCAAGACGTTCGACGCCGCCGCGGACGGTTTTGTCCGCTCCGAGGGCTGCGGCGTCGTCATTCTCAAGCGGCTCGCCGACGCGCAGGCGGCCGGTGACCTTATCTATGCCGTGATTCGGGGTTCGGCCGTCAACCAGGACGGCCGGGGGGCCGGCCTCACGGCGCCCAACGGCTCGGCCCACCGAGCGCTCATGACGCGCGCGCTGGCGGTCGCGGGCACGGGACCGGAACAGGTGGCTCTCGTCGAGACCCACGGCACGGGTACGAAGTTGGGCGACCCGATCGAGGTGGACGCGCTGGCCGACGTCTACGGCCGCCCCGAGGGTCCGCCGGTCTACCTCGGCGCGGTGAAGTCCAACCTCGGCCACCTCGAGGCGGCCGCCGGCATGGCGGGCCTGATCAAGGCCGCGCTGTGCGTCGAACGGGGCCTGATCCCGCCGAACCTGCACTTCAACACGCTGAATCCGCACATTCGCCTCGACGGCACCACGTTGGCGGTGCCGACCGAAGTCACCACGTGGCCCGAGGCTGCGCAGCCCCGGGTGGCCGCGGTCAGCAGCTTCGGCCTTAATGGCACGAACGCGCACGTCGTGCTCGCCGAGCCGCCGCCACCGTTGCAGGCCGAGCCGGATCGCACCCGGCCCTGCTCGGTGCTCGCGCTCTCGGCCCGCTCCGAGGCGGCGCTGCTGAAGCTGGCCCGGCGGTACGCGGACCGGCTTGAGACCGAGGCCGTGGATCCGGCCGACCTCTGCTGGTCGGCCGCCACCGGCCGGGCCCGGTCACCGCACCGGCTCGCCGTCACGGGCCGGTCGGCGGCCGAACTCGCCGAGGGCCTCGCCGACCACGTGCGCGGCGAGCCGTCGCCCCGGGTCGTCACCGGCCGGGCAGCGCGGGCTGCCGGGGCCGATGTCGTGTTCCTGTTCAGCGGTGTGGGTGGGCAGCGCGCCGACCTCGCCCGCGAGCTGTACCGGACCCAGCCGACCTTCCGGCGCACCGTCGACCGGTGCGACGCGATCGTGCGTGAGCTGACCGGCCGGTCGCTCGGCATCGGCGCCGACGACGCGCCGGCCGCAGGCCCCGGCGGCGAAGGCATCGAACAAACGGCGCCGATGCTCTTCGCGGTCGAGTATGCCCTGGCTTGTCTGTGGCAGTCCTGGGGCATCGAGCCGGTTGCGGTGCTCGGCCACAGTTCGGGCGAGTACGCCGCCGCGACGTTCGCGGGGGCGATGTCGCTCGAGGACGGGCTGGGCCTGGTCGTCCGCCGAGCCGCGTTGTTGGCGGGGCTCGAGCGACCCGGCACCATGGTCGCGATCCGCGCGTCGCGCGGGGACGTCGACCTCGCGATGGCAGACCTCGACCCCGCCACGATCGCCGTGGCGGCGGTGAACGGTCCGACGAACCTCACCGCATCCGGCACGCCGGCGGCGGTGGCGGCGCTGACCGAGCGCCTCACCGCTCGCGGGGTGCAGGTCACGCCGGTGCGGGCGACTCGTTCGGGACACAGCCCCCTGGTGGAGCCGATGCTCACCGCGCTCGGCGAATGCCTGCGCGGGGTGCAGTTCTCGGCGCCGCAGATCCCGATGGTCTCCGGCGTCACCGGCCTGCTCCTGCCGTGGGACCGGGCGCTCGACGCCGAGTACTGGCTCCGCCACACTCGGGAGCCGGTTCAGTTTGCGCAGGGGGTCGCGACCCTCGCCGAACTCGGCTACCGGACGTTCCTGGAGATCGGGCCGGGGACCGACCTGCTGGGGATGGCCCTGGAGTCGTTCGGGCCCGACGCCGGTGTGTTGATGCTGCCGAGCCTGCGGCCCCGGCGCTCCGACTGGGAGGTCATCGCCTCGACCGCGAGTCGGCTCTTCGTCGCGGGCGCGGACGTCGACTGGCGGTTGTTCGACGCCGACTACCGGCGGACGCGGGTCCGGGTGCCGACCTACCCGTTCGATCCGGTCCGGTGCTGGCATGACCTGGCCGCGCCCGTCAGTCGGAATCCGGATGACGACGGGCTGTTCGCACCGGCGCGGGTCGGCGCCGCCCCCGCCGACCAGGAGCCGGCCGGCTGGGCGCCGGGAGTGCCCGGGCCGGTTGGGTTGCCGACGTCCGAGCGGGCCCCGGTGGCGCCGACGCCGGAGCCGGCCTCGCCTGCAGCCGAGCCGGTGGGGGTGCCGGCGCCCGAGCGGGCTGCGGCGGCGGCCGCGCGGGGGGCGGCGGCGCCCCCCGCGGGCGCCCCCCCGCCGGCCCGGGCGACGCCCGCCGCCTCGACGGAGGGCATGGCCACGCAGTGCCGGCCCCCCCGGGGCCCCGTCAAGGCGCGGGAG
>JAVBMU010000098.1:0-35604 GCA_031552185.1 Cellulomonadaceae bacterium
GGCCGCCGCCGCGCCGGCCGGCGCGGGGCTTGCCGGCGCGGGGCCGGCCGGCGCGACCACCGCGCTCGTCCCCGTGAGCCGCGCGGCGCCGCTCCCGCTGTCCTTCCCGCAACTCAACAACATCTTTCAGCCCGCCGATTCGGACCACGAGCACCACAACGTCATCGCCGCGATCGTGCTGCGCCCGCGGCCCGGCGCGGCCGGGCGCGGTTTGGACGAGGCCGCGCTGGCGGGTGCCCTGACCGCGGTTGCCGGCCGGCACGAGGTGCTGCGCACGCGGATTCGGCGCGACGGGCCGCACTGGGTGCAGGAGGTGGACCCCCGGCCGGCGTGGCCGGTGCGCGCCGTCGACCTGCGCGCGACGCCGGCGCCGGACCGGCCGGCCGCGGTGCGGGCGGTGATCCGCGCCGAGCAGTCGACGCCGTTCGTGCTGGCCGAGGGTCGGCCCGCCCGGTCGGTGGTGGTGCGGGTGGCCGACCACGAGTGGCTGCTGGTCATGGTGCTGCACCACATCGTCATCGACCCGTGGGGGTACGCCCGGCTGCAGGCCGAACTGGCCGAGTGCTACGAGGCCGCGGTCCTGGGTCGGGCCCCCCGGCTGCCGGAACTCGGGCCGCAGTACCCGGACTTCGCGGCCTGGCAGCAGCGGCGCCTGGCGGGCGGCGCGCTCGCGGCCAACCTCGCTTACTGGGACGAGGTCTTCCGGGACTACGCCCCGCTCGCGACGTTCGCCGCGCCCGCGCACCTGCTCGGCCCGCCGATGTCGGGTTTCACCCAGGGTTTCGACCTGGACGAGGCGGCCACCGCGGCGGTCAAGGCGGCCGCGCGGCGATGCGGGGCGACGCCCTTCATGTTCCTGCTCGCGGCCTACCATGCCCTGCAGTCCATCTTCAGTGGCCGCCCGGACGTGCTCTCGACCTTCCCGCTGGCCGGCCGGGAGGAGCCGGCGACGCACCCCCTGGTCGGCTACTTCATCAGCGAGGTCGCGGTCCGCACCCGGGCGGGCTGGGCCGACTCCTTCCGGGCCCTGGTCGCGCAGACCCGCGACGGCACACTGAACGCGCACGCTTACCAGGAGGTGCCGCTGCGCATGCTGCACGGTGGCGGTGCGGGTGCGGGTGCGGGTGCGGATGGCGGCGCCGGCGCCGACCCGTTCCGGGTGATGTTCAACCTGGTCAACTACGAGCCGTTCGCGCTGGACCTGTACGGGCTCGAGGCCTCGGCGTCGGCTGATGTCGGTGAGACCAACGACGACGCGATCATCCCGGAGATCGTCACCGCGATGCGGCCGGTCAATCTCGACCTGTATCTCGCGATGCACGAGCGCGGGGGACGGCTCAGCGGCATCTGGCTGTTCTCGCCCGATCGCATCGACCCGGCGGTCATGGCGGCGATGACGCGGGCGTGGCCGCGGCTGTTGACGGCCGTGACCGAAGACCCGGACCGCACGCTCGACGACCTACGGCGCCTGCTCCTCGCCCCCGACGAGCAGGCGGCCCGGCCGTGACCGCCCCCGCGGCCGCGCCGGCCGGGACCGGGGCCGCGCCGGCGCGCTGGCTGCTGGGCGGCGCGCCGGCCGATCGGGCGGCGACCCGCCTGTTCTGCTTCCCCTTCGCCGGGGGCAGCGGTTCGGCGTACTGCCGCTGGTTCCGATCGGCGCCCGCCGGCCTGCACATCAACGCGATCGAATACCCCGGTCACGGGGCCCGGATGGCCGAGGACCCCGTGCCGAGCATGCCGCGGCTGGTGACCGAGATCGCGGACCGGATCGAGCCGCTGGCAGCCGGGCGGTACGCGTTCTTCGGGCATTCGATGGGCGGCGTCGTCGCGCACGAAGTGGCGCTCGAGCTGCGGGCGAGGTCCGGGCGACTGCCGGCCCACCTGTTTGTCTCCGGCGTCGGCGCCCCCGGCGGGCCCGTGGATCACCGTTCCCTCGCCGACCTGTCCGACGCCGACGTCCTGGCCGAGTTGCGCAGCCTGGGCGGCACCCCGCCCGAGTTGCTGGAGCACCCCGAACTCGCCGCGCAGGCGATCCGCGTCCTGCGCGCCGATTCGGCTGCCCTCGCCGCGCATCGGCCGCGGCCCGGAGCGCCCTTGGACGTGCCGATCACGGCCTTCGGCGGCCGCAGCGACGACCTGGTGCCGGCCGCGGCGCTGCGCGGCTGGGCCCGGCAGACGTCCCGGGGCTGCCGGATCCGATTCTTTCCCGGCGACCATTTCTTTCTCTTCCCCGCCGCGCCCCAGCTCCTCGGGGCGATCGCCGCGGCGCTCGAGGGGAATGCCGAGAACGGGGCGCAAGCCCGATCGCAGCCCGTCCGTGCCTTCCCGGGCGGGCGGCCCACACTCCAGGAGGATGACCCGTGGCTGGACCGGTAGCGCTCGTCAGTGGTGGCACCCGAGGCATCGGGCGGGCGGTGGCCCTGCGCCTGGCCGCCGACGGCTATGACGTGGCGTTCTGCTACGCTGCGGCCGCCGACGCCGCCCGCACGCTGGAGCGGGACATCCGCGATCTGGGCCGGCGGGTGTACGCCCGGCGTACGGATGTGGCCGACGCCGTCGCGGTCCGGACCCTCCTGGAGGGCGTCGAGGACGCCCTCGGGCCGGTCTCGGCCCTGGTCGCCAACGCCGGAGTGGTCCGCGACGGGCCGCTGATGCTCATGGACGACGCCGACTGGGACCGCGTCCTCGCCGTCGACCTGACCGGGATCTATCACCTGTGCCGGGCGACGGTCGAGACGATGGTGCGGCGCAAGCAGGGCGCGATCGTGACGCTCTCGTCCGTCTCCGGCATTCGGGGTAACGCCGGGCAGTGCAACTATTCGGCGGCGAAGGCCGGCGTCATCGGGTTCACCAAAGCCCTGGCGCAGGAGGTCGGGCGGTACGGCGTGCGCGCCAACTCCGTCGCGCCGGGCTTCGTGTGGACCGATCAGGTCGAGGCCCTGCCTGAGCGGCTGCGCGAGCAGGCGCTGAGCCGGGTCGCCCTGCGGCGGTTCGGCCGGGCCGAGGAAGTGGCGGACCTGGTGTCCTACCTGGTCTCCGACCGAGCGAGTTACCTGACGGGCGAGGTGGTCACGCTCGACGGCGGCCTGCAGTGAGGGATGACCCGGCCGACCGGCGCCCGCCGCGACACGCCCGCCCGAGGCGCGTCGCGGGCGCCGGCGAGGTCGGGATCGGCGGGTTGGGGGCAGGGGGGCGGCGGCGCTGGGTCGCGCTGGTCTTTATCGCGCTCGCGCAGTTGCTCATCGCGATCGACGTGACGGTCGTCAACGTAGCCCTGCCCTCGGTGCAGATCGCGCTGGACATGTCCGACGAGTCGCGGCAGTGGGTCGTGGCCGGTTACACGCTGGCCTTCGGCGGCCTGCTGTTGGCGGGCGGCCGGGTCGCGGACCGGATCGGGCACAAGCGGGCGTTCCTCGCGGGGCTGCTCCTGTTCACCGCCGCGTCCGCCCTGGGCGGCGCGGCCGGCAACGCGACGGTGCTGATCGGGGCCCGCGTGCTGCAGGGCGTCTTCGGCACGCTGCTGTCCCCGTCGGCGCTGGCCCTGGTCACCACGACGTTCGCGGACCAACGCGACCGCGTCAAGGCATTCGGCGTCTACAGCGCGGTGGCGAGTGGCGGCATGGCCGCGGGCTTCGTCATCGGCGGGCTCGTGACGCAGTACGCAGGCTGGCGGTGGGCGTTCTACCTGTCCGTGCCGTTCGGCCTGGTGGCCGCGGTGGGCGGCGCGCTGATCCTGCCCTCGTCGCCGCCCCGGCGCTCGGGACGGCTGGACCTGCCCGGGATGGCCCTGTCCGCCGGGATGATGGTCGCGCTCGTGCTGGCCGCCGCCGAGGCCCGCGGCCGGGGCGCGTCGGCAGCTCTGCCGGCCGCCGCCGCGGCGCTGCTCCTGCTCGGCGCGCTGGTGTGGGTCGAGCGGCGGGCCTCGTCGCCGCTGATCCCCCCGCTGCTGCTGCGGGACCGGACCCGGATCGGCGTCTACCTCGTGGTGACGCTCGCCATGATGGGGCTCTTCGGGCTGTTCCTGCTTGCCACGTATTACCTGCAGACCATCCGGGGATTCAGCCCGATGGTCACCGGCCTGGCCTTCCTCCCGTTGGTCGTCGCGATGGCGGTCGGTTCCACCCAGGTGGCCGCGCGGCTGCCGAACGTGGCGCCCGCGGGGCTGATCTGCGCCGGCTTCGGGCTGGCCCTCGGCGCCGTGCTGCTGCTCACCCGAGTAACCCTGGAAAGCGGGTACGCGACCCTGCTGTTGCCGGCGATGATCCTGCTGGGGGTCGGCCTGGGGATGGTCTTCGTGCCCTGCACCAACCTCGCGACCGGGCGGGTCCCGCCGCAGATCTCCGGCGTTGCCTCGGCGATGTACGGCACCGTGCAACAGTTCGCGGCGGCCGTCGGCACCGTGCTGATGAACGGCGCCGCGGCCGCCGCGGCCGCGCGTTTCGCCCGCGAGCACCCGGGCATCACATCGGCCGACCCGGAGGCGGTCGTCCGCGGCTTCACCGCCTCGCTGTGGTGGGCCGCCGCCCTGCTCGCCGCCGGCCTCATCGTCGCCGCGACGATGGTTCGCCCGTATCCGCCGGCCGACGACGCCGCGCCGGAAACCGACGCAGAACCTGGACGGCAGGACCGTCGCGCCCGGCCTCCCGGGCGCCATCTCGGACCTTCCAGCCCGCTGACGCACCAGGCGCCGCCCTCGGGTGCCGGGAGAGTCCGGTATTTCAATTGACCGAAGCTCAGTAGGGGGTCGGTTCGAACGGGTACGTGGGGACGGCCACGCGGGTCCTGCGGTAGCCGCGGTCGAAGCCCGACCAATCCACGGGAACCCCCCGCACCTGGAGTTGGGCGAGGGTCGTGAGCAGCCCGCGCCAGACGGCGTCGGCGGCCGGCCCAGTGGGGGGTTCGACGACGGCGGGTTCGACGACGGCGGGTAGTTCGCCGCCGATCGGTGACCTCCAGCGCGTGGACCCGCCCGGGCGAACCGGGGCGTCGAGGTCCAGGACGATGGCCCGGTCCAGGTCGAGAAGCGCGACGCAGCCCAGGTCGCGCAGGGCCGCCAGGGTGAGTTCCGCCCGGCCGGCAGGGTCCGGCCGGGCCCAAGTTGCAGCGCTCGCGCCGGCCGAACCGTTCGCGCCGGCCGAACCGTTCGCGCCGGTCGCCGCGGTTGCCCCCGCCACCGCGGTCATCGCGGGCCTGCCGTTCGCCGCGTGCCGACCAATCGCCGCGCCGGACTCCGCGGGGCTCGGCGTCGGCCGGACCAAGGCTGCCAGGCCCGACGCCGCCAGGTCCGACGCCGCCCGGTCCGACGCCGCCAGGCCCGACGCCGCCAGGTCCGACGCCGCCAGGTCCGACGCTGCCAGGTCCGACGCCGCCCGGTCCGCGATCCGCCGGGACCAGTATTGCGCCCCGAGCGGTTCCTGCCACGGCCGGACGGCGCCGTCGGCCGCATCGACGAACGCGACGGCCGGGGGACGGTACTGGAGTTCGCCCGCGGCGCGGGCGAACTGCACCGGATCGTCGCCGACGCGGCCCCGGGCGACGGCGAGGTGCAGCATCTCGGCGACGCCGATGGCGTCGGCCAGGGCCGCGGCGGCGTACTCCCCGGGACCTCGGCCGACGACCGCGGCGGGCTCCACCCCCCACGAGCGCCACATCGTGGCGAGCGCGTAGGCAAACGTGCACGCCGCGAGGGGTCCGAGCGCCGGATCGAGCGCGCCGCGTCCGCCCGGCCGGCCCGGGGCGGAGACGAGCAGGGCGGTGGGGGACAGCCCCCACCGCGATCGGGCGAGTTCATCGCATTCGTCGAGAGCTGCCCGGAAGGCGGGCTGAGTCTGCGCGAGTACCGTGGCGACGGCCGCGCGGCCCCACCAGAAGCCGGAGCGGGACGCCGAGCCGGGACCGCCCAGCCCGGGACCGCCCAGCCCGGGACCGCCGCCCAGGCCCGTGCAGCAGAACGCCACCTCCGGGTCGCGCGCGGCCCGGCCGACGGCCACGCCCGGCCCCGGCGCGCCGCCGCGGGCCACGGCCCGGAGCCCGCGGGCAATCTCGGCGCCCGTGCCGCCGACGACGGCCACCCGTTCGGCCGCTTGCAGCCGGCCGGTATTGGCCGACCAGCAGATGTCCGCCAGCCCCGCCGGGTCGGCGGCGTCGGGCTCGCCGAGCCGGACGGCGTACCGGTCGGCGAGCCGGCGCAAGCCCGCCGGCGTGGGGGCATTGAGCGCGAGCACGGACAACGGCCGACGACCGTCGGGCAGCGCCGGCCGCGGCAGGGGTGCCTCGCCGAGCACCACATGGGCGTTGCTGCCGGTGAAGCCGAAGGTGCTGACCCCGGCGAAGCGCCGGCCTGCGGGGGCGGGCCACGGCGTCGACGTCGGCGAGACCCGGAAGGCCGGGCCGAGCGCCAGATCAGGGTTGGGCGTGCTCAGGTTGGCCGTCCCCGGGACCGTCCCGTGACCGAGGGCCAGCACGGCCTTGAGCAGTCCGGCGATCCCGCCGGCCGCCTGCAGGTGCCCGAAGTTTCCCTTGACGGATCCGAGCAGCACCGGCGCGCCGTCGTCCCGTCCGTAGACCTCGGCCAGGGCCTCGGTCTCCATCGCATCGCCGAACGGAGTACTGGAGCCGTGGGCCTCGACATAGCCGATCTCCGCGGCCGGCACCCCGGCCGCGGCGAGCGCGGCGCGGATCACCTCGCGCTGCGCCGTCGGGTTCGGCGCGGTGAGCGCGGCGCCCCGCCCATTGTGGTTGACGGCGCTGCCGAGCACGACGGCGCGGATCCGGTCGCCCGCGCGCACCGCGTCGCCGAGGCGCTTCAGGACGACGAAGCCGCACCCCTCGCCGTTGACCGCACCGTCGGCCGCGGCGTCGAAGGGCCGGCTGCAACCGGCCGGGGAGAGCATCCGCGCCTGGGAGAACGCGATGCTCGTCAGCGGCGACATGATCACATTGACGCCGCCGACCAGGGCGAGGTCGCAGTCGCCCGAGCGCAGGCTTGCGGCGGCCAGGTGCACGGCGACGAGCGAGGATGAACAGGCGGTGTCGACGGCGAGGCTCGGCCCGCGCAGGTCGAGCGTGTGACTGATCAGCCCGGCCACGGCGGCGTGCGCGGTGCCCTGGCTGGTGTCGGGGGTGATGCCGAGCGGATCGCTCATCCGGGCGATGGCAAAGTCGGTGGTGCAGACGGCCGTGAAGACGCCCGTCCGGGTGCCGGCGACGGCGTCGGGCGCCAGGCCCGCGTCCTCGATGGCAGTCCAGGCGACCTCCAGCGCGATCCGCTGCTGCGGGTCCATGGCGCGGGCGGTGGCCGCCGGGATGCCGAAGAACTCGGCGTCGAACCGGTCGATCCCCGCGCAGAAGCCGCCGACCGCCGCCACCGTCCGGCCGGGGACGGCCGGGTCGGGGTCGTGGTAGTCCTCGGCCGGCCACCGGTCGGCGGGAATCGGCCCGGTCACGTCGGTGCCCGCCGTCAGCAGCCGCCAGTAGGAGTCCGCGTCTACGGCGTCGCCGGGGAACCGCAGCCCGAGGCCGACGATCGCCAGCGGCTCGGGCCGGGGGGCTTCGACCTCGTCCAGCCGCCGGCGCAGCCGCTGGATGGTCAGGTAGGCCTGGCGCAGCGTCTCGGCGACCGACGGCGAGCCCGGCGGCGCGGTCACGCGTCGTCTCCCTCGCCGGCGCCGATCGTGGCGGCCAGCAGACGAACGAGTTCGTCGGCCGACATCTGCTCCAGGTCGGCCTCGTCCGGCTCGGCCGCCGCGGGCGACACCGGGCGGGCGGCCCGCACCGGTTCGGCGGGCGGAACCTGGTCGGCGGGCGACACCGGTTCGACGGGCGGCACCGGTTCGGCGGGCGGCACCGAGCCCGGCCCGGTGCCCGGCCCGTCCAGGTCCACCCCCAGGCGCTCGGCGAGGTAGCCGGTGAGCGCCTCGACCGTCGGGTAGCGCCAGGCGAGCGTCGGGGGTAGCTCGGTCCCGACGGACGCCTCCAGCCGCTTGCGCAGTTCGAGCGACATCAGCGAGTCGAAGCCCATCGTCGCCAGCGGCGCCGTGGTCGAGACCAGGCTCGCGTCGAGCCGCAGCACCTCGGCAATCTCGGTGACGCAGTGATCCATCAGGACGGCGCGGCGCCGCCGGCCGGGCTCCGCGGCGAGCAGCCGCTCCCGCAGGGCGGCGCCGTCGCGGGCGCCCGCCGGGCCGACCGCGCTCAGCCCGCGCAGCAGCTCGGGCAGGGCCCCGGCGCGGGCCCCGGCGTCGAGCCGGTCCTGGGCGACCGGCAGGACGCAGACGTGCCCGCTCGCGCCCAGCAGCCGGTCCAGCACGCGGGTGGCGTCGGCCGGGTCGATCGGCAGGATGCCGTGGCCGGCGAAGCCCGCGTCCCGCCCGTGCCGGGCGGCCAGCCCGATGCTCGACCACGGCCCCCAGCCGATGCTGACCGCCGGGAGACCGACGGCGCGCCGGTGGTCGGCCAGGGCGTCGAGGAAGGCGTTCGCCGCCGCGTAATTGGCCTGACCGGGCGAGCCGAGCAGCGCGGCCGCGGATGAGTAGAGCACGAAGAAGTCCAGGTCGAGGCGTTCGGTCGCCCGGTGCAGGTGCCACGCACCCAGGGCCTTGCCGAGCCAGACGGCGTCGAGATGGGAGCGGTCCAGCCGGTCGATGCCGACGTCGTCGAGCGTGCCGGCCGCGTGAATGACCCCGCCCAGCGGAGCCGGCCACCGGGCGGCATCGGCCAGGATGGCATCCACCTCGGCGCGATCCGCGACGTCGGCCCGGCGGGTCTCGACCTGAACGCCGGCGGCGCGCAACTCCTCGACGGCCGCAGCCGCGGCCCCGGCCGGCTCCCGCCGGCCGACGAGCACGAGGTGCCGGGCGCCCCGGTCGGCCAGCGCCCGGGCCGCGTGCAGGCCGAGGTCCCCGAGGCCGCCGGTAATGAGGTACGTCGCGTCGGGCCGCACCCGCGCGGCGTCCGGCGGGACCGCGACCGGTTCGCCGACGCCGGGTCGCAGCACGATCTTGCCGACATGGTGCGCCCGCGCCAGATGCGCGAAGGCGTCGGCGGCGGCCCCGTAGGCGAACTCGGTCACGGCCGGCGCGGCGAGGAAGCCGCGCCCGAACCGCCGGCTCAGTTCGGCGAACAGCTTGGCGACCAGAGCGGGCCGGTCGCTCGCCATGGCTTCGAGGTCCACGGCGTGGAACGACCGGTCCCGGCTCAGCGCGCGCAGCCCGAGGTAGGAGTTGGCATAGACGTCGTGCTTGCCGATCTCGACGAACCGGCCACCCGGCGCGAGCAGCGCCAGGCTCCGGGTCAATGCCGGCCCCGCCAGCGAGTTCAGCACCACGTCGACGCCCCGCCCGGCGGTGTGCGCCAGGATTTCGTCGGCGAACGCGAGGGAGCGGGAGTCGCCGACGTACTCCGCGCCGGCCTCACGCAGCAGGCGGCGCTTCTCCTCGGTCCCGGCCGTGGCCAGGACGTGGGCCCCGGCGTTGCGGGCCAACTGAATTGCCGCGCTGCCCACGCCGCCGGTGGCGCTGTGGATCAGCACGCGCTCGCCCGGGCGCACATGGGCAAGGTATTCGAGCCCGTAGAGCGCGGTGAGGAACGCAATCGGCACGGCGGCGCCCTGCGTCGGGGTCAGCCGCGCGGGCAGCGGTGCCGTCAGGTCCTCGGCCGTGGTGGTGAACGCGGCGAGCGCCGACGGCGCGACCGCGATCACGGCGTCGCCGACCTTGAATCGGGTCACCTCGGACCCGACCCGCACCACGCGACCGGCGCATTCTGCGCCGAGCGGCGTGGCGCCCGGTTCGACGCCGGGGCAGGCGTTCATCGCCTTCAGGACGTCGGCAAAGTTCAGCCCCGCCGCCTCGACCTCGATCTCGACCTGCCGCGGCCCGGGCTCCGTGCGCTGCCACAGGGTGGGCGCCACCGAATCCAGGGCGCCCGGCCGGACCGCAAGGATCCGCCGGTTGGCGTCGCGGGTCGGATCGAACGTGCGCACCGGCCGGTTGGCCGGCGCGTCGTCGGCGCGGTGCGGAACCAGGCGCGGCGCGAACCAGCGCCCGCCGCGCAGCGCGAGTTGGCGCCCGGCGCGGTCCGCGCCAAGCTCGGCCGCGACGAGCGCCGGCTCCGCCGGGTCGGGCACGCCGAGGTCGATGATCGTCGGGTGGAACTCGTCGTGCTCCGTCGCGAGCACGCGGGTCAACCCCCACAGCGAGGCGGCCGCGAGCGACGGCGGCCGGTCGCCGGGCAGGTGGTGCGCGCCGCGGGTGAGCACGAGCAGCCGCGGCCGCGGCCCGTCGGCCGCCGTGGACTGCGCCTGGACCAGCGCGGTCAGCGAGAGACAGGTCAGGTCGCGGGTGGCCCGCAGGTCGGGCGCCGCGGTGCCGTCGAGCCCGGTGGGGACGTCCAGCGCCCAGGCGTGCACGACGCCGCGGAGCGGGCCGGGGTGGTCGGCCGGGATCCGGCCGAGCAGCACGCGGTAGTCCTCGGGCCGGTCGGGCGCCACCGTCCAGTGGTTCGCGTCGATCCGGGCCGCTCCGCTGCCCGCCGTCACGCGGACGGCGCGACCACCCGTCGCGGCGGCGACGCGCTCCCCGAGGCCGCCCCGGTCGGCCAGGACGAGCCACCAGCCGGCGTCGGCGGGCGCGGCGTCGGCGGGCGCGGCGTCCGCCGGGCCCGGGCCGCTCGGCTCCGCTCTCGATCCGCTGCGAGCGGCGGCGGCCGAGTCGGGCACCTCGCACCAGGTCAGATCCAGCACCGGGTCGGCGGCGGGTCCGGACGCGGGCGGTGGGGCGACCCGGCTGAGCCGGAGCCCGTCCAGCAGTCCGACCGGATCGCCGTCCTGGCTGAACAGTTCGACCCGGCCGGTGAGATCGCCGTCGGATCCCGCCGTCGCGGCGACCCGCACCCACCGGGGTCGCTCCCGCGCGCCGCGCAGCGCGACGGTCCGCACGCCGGTCGGCAGATAGGTGGCTCCCGTCGCGTCGTCGGGCACGGTGGCGGCGATGGCCTGCAGGCACGCGTCGAGCAGGGCCGGATGGACGACGTGGCGTGCCGGGTCGCCCCGCACGGCCTCGGTCGCGACGACCTCGGCGAGAGCCTCGCCGTCGCCCGCGTGGACCCGGGCCAGCCCCCGAAATGCCTCCCCGTACTCCAGTCCCGCGGCGGCCAGCCGGACGTAGAGGTCGGCGACGTCCACGGCCCGCCGGCAGCGCGCCCCGGCCCGGACCAGCGTGTCCGACGCCGGGTCGGCGGGCTCGTCACCCGCTCGGTAGCGACCGGTCGCGGCCTCGCGCCAGCCGCCGGGCCCGTCGGCCGCGAAGAGCCGGAACGAGCCTTCCGCGGCGTTCTCCGGAGTCAGGATCAGTTGCAGGTTGGCCTCGTCGGCCTGGTCCGGCACCGCGGTCAGGCGGGTGAGTTCGACGTCGTGCAGCGTCACCGGCCCGTCGGCGATTCGGCCGGCGGCGGTGGTGACCACCTCGATCACGGCCGCCGCCGGGAGGACGGCGGCGCCGGACACCCGGTGGTCGGCGAGATACGGCTGCCCCGCGGTGTCGAGCCGGCTTGTCCAGTGCGCCGAGTGGGGCTCGGCGGCCGACCGGACGAATGTCTCCAGGAGCGGGTGCGCACTCCGCGGGCGGGCTGACTGCGTGGCCCGGGGCGGCGCCAGCCGCAGGCGCTGCCACGGGTAGCCCGGCAGGTCGACCATCGGCGCCGAAGCGCCGAACCGTCGGCGCCAGTCCACGGCGAGGCCGGCGCAGTGCAGCCGCGCCAGCGCACCGGCCAGGGCGTGCGGGCCGGACTCGTCGCGGTCGAGCGAGGACACCACGACGCCCGCCCGGTCCAGCAGCCGCTCGTCGATCGCAGCGCGCAGCATCGGATGCCCCGAGACCTCCACGAACGCCCGCCGGCCCTGCTCGACCAGGGCCGCGATCGCCTGATCGAAGAGCACCGGCCGGCGCAGATTGGCGGTCCAGTACTCCGGGCCGAGGCGCTCGCCCGCAATGACTTCGGTGGTCACCGTGGAGACCATCGGGATCTGCGTTGGCCGCGGCGACAGCCCGTCGAGAGCCGCCCGGAACGGTTCCAGGAGGGGGTCCATCTGCGGGCAGTGCGACGCAAAATTCACCTTCGCCAGCGCCCGGCAGAACACGCCGGCCGCCGTGAACCGCTCGGCCACCCGGGCGAGCGCCCCGCGCTCGCCGGACAGGACGGTCGACGTCGGGCCGTTGCTCGCCGACACCCAGACCTGGTCGATGCCGAACGCCTGCAACGCTTCTTCGGTGGCGTCGAACGACTGGCCGACGACGGCCATCGAGCCGCGCCCAACGGCGCCCTCGATCACCCGACCGCGGCTCAGGGCCACCAGGAGGGCGTCCTCGAGGCGCAGTGCCCCGGCGACGCAGGCGGCGGCGATCTCGCCGACGCTGTGCCCGACGACGGCGGCCGGCTCGACGCCCCACGCCCGCCAGAGTTCGGCCACGGCCACCTGGACCGCGCACAGCGCGGGCTGGGCGACCGCCGGCTCGGCCAGCCGGGAGGCCCCCTCGGGGGCCGTGAGCTCGCCGAGCAGGGACCACTCGACGTGCCGGGAGAGCCAGGCCTCCGCCCGCTCGAGCACCCCGCGCAGGGCCGGTTCCCCGGCGAGCAGCGCGCTGCTCAGCGGCCACCAGCGCGGGCCCTGGCCGGCGAAGACGAAGACGGCGCCGGCGTCGGGCTCGAGCGTCCGCCTGCCGTGGACGAGGCCGGGCGCCGCTTCCCCGCGGCGGTACGCCGCGAGTTGGTCAACCAGCCCGGGGCCGGTGTCGGCGACGCAGACCAGCCGATGGTCGAGGTGGGTCCGGCGGACCGCGGCGGCCCGGCACACGTCGTCGACCGGCCCGCGGCCGGAGCCGCCGGCCAGCCGGTCCCGATAGGCCGCGGCGAGTTCGCGGAGTGCCGGTTCCGTCGCCGCCGAGACGGTCAGGACGTGCGGGCCGGGCGCTACCGGCCCGGCCGGTGGGGTGGGCGTCGGCGCGGCCTGCAGGACCAGGTGGGCGTTGGTCCCGCCGAAGCCGAAGGAACTGACGCCCGCGGTCGCGGGCGCCGGGCGCTCGGGCAGTGGCTGCCCACCGGCGGCGACGCGGAGCGCGAGATCGCCGAACGGGATGTGCGGATTCGGCGTCTCGAAATGCAGGCTCGCCGGGACGAACCGGTGCTGCAGGACGAGCGCCGTCTTGATCAGTCCGGCGATGCCGGCGGCCGCCTCGAGGTGCCCGATGTTCGACTTCACCGAGCCGAGCAGCAACTCGTCCCCGGGCGCGCGGCCCGCGCCGAGCACCTTCGCCAGCGCCTTCGCCTCGATCGGGTCGCCGAGTTGGGTGCCGGTGCCGTGCGCCTCGACGTACGCCACCTGGGCCGGGTCGAGGCCGGTCCGGGCATAGGCCGCCCGCAGGACGTCCTCCTGGGCGTGCGGGTTGGGCGCCATCAGGCCGTTCGTCCGTCCGTCCTGGTTGACCGCGCCGCCGCGGATTGTCGCGTAGATGCGATCGCCGTCGGCCAGCGCGCGGTGCAAGGGTTTCAGGACGACCATGCCGGCGCCCTCGCCCCGCACGTACCCGTCCGCGCGGGCGTCGAAGGACTTGCACCGGCCGTCGGCGGCCATCGCCCCGGCCTTGCTGAAGTTGATCGCCAGCGCCGGGGACAGGATCACGTTCACGCCGCCGGCCAGCGCGACGGTGCACTCGCCCTGGGCCAGGCTGCGGCAGGCCTGGTGCACCGCGACCAGCGAGGACGAGCAGGCGGTGTCCAGGGCCATGCTCGGGCCGCGGAGGTCGAACAGGTACGACAGCCGGTTCGCGGCGATGCTGAAGGCGTTGCCGGTTCCGGTGAAGGCGTCGATCAGGGTCGGGTCGCCCGCGGACAACTGTGCATGATCGCTCGTGGCGATGCCGACGAAGACGCCCGCGGCGGAGCCGGCGACGTCGTCGCGAGCGAGCCCGGCGTCGTCGAGCGCCTCCCGTGCGACCTCCGCGAGCAGGCGTTGCTGGGGGTCCATCCGTTCCGCCTCGCGCGGCGAGATCCCGAAGAACTGGGGGTCGAACTCGCTCACCCCGTCGAGGAAACCGCCCCACCGCGTGGTCGCCCGGCCCGGCACTTGCGGGTCGGGATCGTAGAAGTCCTCGATCGCCCAGCGGTCGGCCGGGACCTCGCTGATCGCGTCGGTGCCCGCGGTCAGGAGCGCCCAGAACGAGCGCGGGTCGTTCGCGCCGCCCGGAAATCGGCAGCCGATTCCGACGACGGCGATGGCGTCCGGCTCGCCGGCCGGTGCGCCGACCGCCGGTACTCGGCGGTGTTCTCGATCGGGCGCTCGGCGGGGTGCTCGATCGGCCGGGTCCGCCGGCGCCGGGTCCGCCGCCGACGACGCCGCAACCGACGCCGGATCGGCGGCGCCGAGCCGGGCGGCGACCGCCCGAATGGTGGGCTCCTCCCACAACAGGGTGGTCGAGACCGACCGGCCCAACCAGAGTTCCAGTTCGCCGACGACCTCGAGCATGTCGGCCGACCCGAGGCCGAAGGACACGAACGGCGCGCCCGGGTCGATGGTCGCGGGCGCGACCCGCGCCCGCTCGGCCACCTTCGCGCGGAGCCAGGCCCGAATGGACGCGGCGTCGGGCGCCGCCCGCTCGGGCGCCGCCTCGGGTCCGGACGTCGGCGCGGCCACGATCGGTTCGGTCCCGATCGGTTCGGCCACGATCGGTTCGGTCCCGATCGGTGCGGCCACGATCGGGACCGCCGCGGTCGTCGCGGCGGACCGTTCGGCGGCGGACTGTTCGGCGGCGGACTGTGCGGCGGCGGACTGTTCGGCGGGTTCGGCGGATTCAGCGGTTTCAGCGGCGGACCGGCTCGAGGCATGGATCACCGGCAGGCGGCCGGCGGCGAACGCGACGCCGCAGGCCGAGCGCTGGAGCTTGCCGCTCGAGGTCTTCGGAATGCCGCCTCGACGCAGCAGGACAATCTCGTCCACCTGCAGATCGTGCTCCGCGGCGACCGCCCGGCGGATGGCCGCGACAATCTCCGCCGCCGGCTTCCCCGCCGCCGCCGGATCGGAGCCGACGGCGACCTCGCAGGCGACGAGCGTGCGCTCCCCGTCGGCCATGGTGACCGCGCAGGCGATGACGCTGCCGGCCCGCACCGCGCCATGGCATCCTTCAACGGTCAGCTCAATGTCCTGCGGGTAATGGTTGCGGCCGGCGACGATGATCAGATCCTTGCGCCGGCCGGTGACGAAGACCTCGCTGTCCAGGCGCACCCCCAGATCACCGGTGCGCAGGTAGCGGGTGCTGGGATCACCGCGCAGCGTGCCGCCGAAGACGGCCTCGGTGGCCTCGGCGTTCGCCCAGTAGCCGGCCGCCACGCTCGGGCCGCGCAGCCAGATTTCGCCCACCCGCCCGGTCGGGAGCACGGTGCACTCGTCGGGGTCGACGATCAGCAGTTCCTGCCCCGGAATGCCCCGACCGGAGCTGACCAGCGTGCGGGCGCCGGGTGCACCCGCGGCGTCGCGAGCGATGCCGCGGGCGAGCGAGTCCGCGTCGAAGGACCGGGTCACCACGCCATGTCCCCGGTCCGCGTGGGTAGCCAGGAGGGTGCCCTCGGCCAGCCCGTAGCAGCCGAAGAAGGCCTCGCGCCGGAAGCCGTACGGCTCGAAGGTCCGGGCGAATCGGTCGAGCGATTCGGCGCGGATCGGCTCGGCGCCATTGAACGCGACCGTCCACGAACTGAGATCGAGGTCGGGGTACAGCTCCGGGCGGAACCTTCGCACGCACAGCTCGAAGCCGAAATTCGGGCCGCCGGACGTCGTCGCGCGGCACGCCGAGATCTCGCGCAGCCAGCGGTCGGGCCGGCGCAGAAAGCTCATCGGCGTCATGACGGTGGTCGGGAAGCCGGCGAAGGCCGGCTCCAGGAGGCCGCCGATCAGACCCATGTCGTGATAAGGCGGAAGCCAGATGAGACAGGCGCGATCCGGTGCCGGCTCGGGGCCGAAGAACGAACCGTCGATGGCCGCGAGGTTGTTCATCAGGTTGTCGTGGGTGACCATCACGCCCTTCGGGTGACTCGTCGACCCGGAGGTGTACTGCAGGAATGCGACCTCGTCGGGACCGGTGCCCGGGTGTCGCCATTCGTCGGCGGCCCCGCGCGGGACGTCGTCGACGGCGAGCCACGGCAGGCGGGCCAGGGCGGGCGACAGGGCCGAGAACTGGCCGGCGGTCGCGACCAACGCACCGGGGGCCAGCACGATCGCCGGCTGGGAATCGGCGATCACCCCGGCGAGCCGCTCGAGGGTGCGCTTCACGAACGGCGGTTCCGGCGGATAGACGGGCACGGCGATGACCCGGGCGTACAGGCAGCCGAAGAACGCCGCGACATAGTCCGCCCCCGGCGGGCTGACGATCAGCGCCCGCTCGCCCGCGCCGATGCGGCCGCGCAGCGCGACGGCGATCGCGCGGGCCCGCCGGTCCAATTCGGCGTTCGGCAGCAGGCTCGGCACGTCGTCGGTGTCGCTGAGAAAGCGGAACACGGCCTCGTCCGGTTGCCCCAGCAGGACGCCGCGAAAGTGGTCGAGCGTCGTCGTCCGCGGGGGCGCGGACGCGCGATGAGTTCCGGGTCGACGTGCTGCGCCGTTCTCCAAGGCTCTGCTCCTGTCCGGGGGCCTATCCGGGGGATGGGGGGATGGGCGGGTCCCGGCTACGGGTCCCACGGGAGGCAGACGGCCGTGACGACCAGCCCCCCGGCCGCGAGCCAGCGACCCGTCAGCCGGGGCGTGCCGAGCGCGGTGGCGTCCGCGGGCGAGTGGAAGTGGGCCTCGAACTCGTCCGACGAGCCGAAGGTGACCGTCACGTCCTCGAACCCCAGCCAGCGGCGGGCGATCGGGTACCACGTCTTGTAGACGGATTCCTTGGCGCTGAACAGCAGCCGGTCCCACGGCAGGGGGCCGGGCCGACCGCGCAGGGCGGCGACCTCGGCGGCGGAAGCGACGGCGCCCAGCACGTCGGCGGGCAGCGGGCGGGCCGGCTCGGCGTCGATCCCCAGCGAGCGGACCCGCGTCGCCTCGGCCACTGCTGCGGCGCAGTAGCCCGTGCAGTGGGTGATGCTGCCGACGATGCCCGGCGGCCACATCGGGGCACCGTGCGGGCCGCGGCCGATCGCCACGGCCGGCCGGCCCAATTGCCCGAGCGCGGCGCGGGCACAGGCGCGCGCCGTGGCGAACTCCCGTTGCCGCTTGTCGACGGCCCTCGCGATCAGGGCTTCCTCCGCCGGCAGGACGGGGAGTGACTGCGCCGGCCCGACTGCTTCCACGCACCGGACCGCCGCCGGCAGCAGGCGTGCCGCGAACGCTTGGTGCGTGGCGGCGGGCGGGCCGGTCGTCACAGCTCGTTCACCGCGTAGAGCGGGAAGTAGGACGAGATCCGGCCGGCACCGTAGTCGCGAGCCAGGCGGGGAACGTCATGGAAGTCGTAGACCTCGGTCGAGTCGACGGGCGCGATCCAGCCGGTCTGCGCCTGGAAGTCCCGGATCGCGGCCGAATCCGGCAACCGCCAGACGTGGGTGTGGACGTGGAGGTGCCGCGCGATGCACTCCGCCCCGCGCAGGTGCGCCACCCGCATCCCCGCCTTCCAGCCGCAGGTGGCGATCACGCCCTCGCGGGCGAGGGCGGCGGCGGTGGCACGCTGCAGCGGCTCGCCGATGTTGTCGACGACGATGGCGGCCCCCTCGCCCCCCGTCAGGTCCTCGATCACCCGGCGGAACAGGTCGTGCGACTCCTCGTGCCGCCGGTGGTAGTCGAGCGCGGCGCCGCGGCGCGGCGGCGCGGCCAGAGCCGGGAAGGCCCGCCGGTCCACCGCCGTGATGCCGTGCGCGCGCAGGAACGCGAGGCGTTCGTCCGAGCCGGCCGTCATCGCCACCCGGAAGCCCGCCCGCCGGGCGAGGGTGAGTTCGGCGAAGGAGACGCCACCGCCCCAACCGAGGACCAGGTGGTCGGCCGGGTCGGCGTCGGGAAGCTGGCTGCGCCAACAGGCCAGCGCGGTGCGCCAGTTGTCCCAGGCGGTGAAGTAGCGGCCGTACGTTGCCCACTGGGCCGGCGAATACGGCGAATCGGGGGGGATCGGCAGCAGCAGGCGGGCCGGCAACGTCGTCCGCCGGGCAAGCAGCCCGAGCGTGCCGGGGCAGTCGTAGGCGTGCACAAGTTCGGCGAAGCCGTGTCGATCGACCCGCCCGAACGGCAGGAGCAGGCACAGGTCGCCGGGCCGGATGGCCGCTGCGCCGTCGGCGGCCGCCCCGCCGTCGGCGGGCGCGGTCAGGACGCGGACCACCCCGAGGTTGCCGAGGACGATCGAGTCCTCCTCGCGGGTCGAGCAGACGTCGATCGGGGACCGCGCCAGGGCGTGGTCGATATTCGCCTCCCACGAGCCGAGGATCGGCTCGCACAGGACCTCGTCCGCCGCGGGCGGACGCAGGTCGAAGGTCTCCAGGGACAGCGCGTCGGCGGCGTCGGCCGCCGCGCCGACCTGCGCTCCGGCACGGAGCACCCAGGCTTGGGTCGCGGGCATCGGTTCCTCCTCGTCGAGTGCCCCACGGTGTGGGGCGGCCGCCGGGCGAAGTCGGGCGGGGCGCCGCGGGCGGTGGGCGGGGCGCCGGCGGGCGACGTCAGGCGGCGACCGCGGGGAGTTCGTAGCTGACGCTGACCCCGCCCCAGGCGTCGCCGGCGCCGTAGGCGACGGCGCACAGGCGACCGGACCGGGCGGTCGATCCGGCCGCGATGTCGTCGGCGAGCGCCAGCGGGATCGACGCCGATGAGGTGTTCCCCGACCCGGCGATGCGGTTGACGACGGGCACGCCCAGCGGTTCGAGGTAGGCCCCGACCTGCTGGAGAATCCGGCCGTTGGCCTGGTGGCCGACGATGACCGTCGGCGCGGGGTCGAGCGCGGCAAGGTGCTGCGCCGAGGCGACCATGTGCCGCACGGCGCGGTCGTAGACCTCGACCCCGTCGAGGTGAATCCCGCCGCCGGGCAGTTCACGCATCAGGCCCTCCTGGGCGGCGTCGCACCCGGCGACGTGCCGGGCCGCCGGGAAGTCGGCGCGGCTCTCGATCAGGACGGCGGCCGCGCCGTCGCCGAACAGGCAGGCGGTTTGGCGATCCGTCCGGTCGACCACCCGCGACATCAGCTCGACCGAGCACACCAGGACGGCGTTGGCGCGGCCTGCGTCGCACAGTGCCAGCCCTGTCGTCAGCGCATACACAAAGCCGCAGCAGGCCGCGTTCAGGTCCCAGGCGAGCACGGCCGGCCCGAGCCCGGCCAGCGCCGCGACCGTCGGGGCGGCGGCGGGGATGCGCCGGCGATTGGACGTGCTCACCAGGATCAGTGCGTCGATCCGGCCGGGGTCCGGCGCGCGGGCCACCAGCGGCCGGCAGGCTTCGGCGGCGAGTTCCTCGGCCGAGGCATCGTCATCGAGCCAGATCCGGGAGGAGATCCCACTCCGTCGGACGATCCACTCGTCAGTGAGACCGATGGCGGCGAACCGGTCGTTGCCGACCACGGGTCCCGCGCCGGCCCGGGCCAAGTCGACGATTCCCGCACTCACGGGCGATTCCCCAGGCCGCGGAAGTACGAGACGTACTCGCGCAGGCAGGGCAGCGCGGCGACGCGCTTGATGTCGGCCTTGACCTGAAGTTCGCGTTCGAGGCGGTGCGTGACTTCGAGGCGGTCGAGCGAGTCGAGATCCAGTTCGGTGACGGGGCGGTCGAGATCCGGGTCCTCCAGGGTCGGGTCCCAGGTGCGGAGTTGGTCGAGAATCAGGTCGGCAATCCGGCGTTCGATGGTGTCCATGGTGCTTTCCGGTGGTGGTTCGGCGGGCGGCGTCACTCGGCGTCGAGCCGGTAGAGGAGGTCGCCGGAGCGGATGATCGTCCCCGTGCCCACCTCGTGGGCGCTGATGCGGCCTGGGCGTTCGGCGATGATCTGGGTGCCCGCCTTGACCGTTTCGACTTCCGCCACGATGTCGCCGCGGGCGACGGTGCTGCCGACCGGGGCGACCCACTCGACCAGCAGCGCCTCATCGAGGCCGTGGCCGAACTCGGGAACCCGGATCTCGACGGGGGGCGCGGTCATGCTGTCATCACGAGCATCTGCTCCTTGATTTGGTCGGCGCTCACGAGGTAGTCCCGTTCGCGGTCTGCCGGGGGATAGGCCCGGTGGGGCGGCGTGAGTCGGCGCACCGGGCCGCGCAACGTGTCGAAGCCGTGCTCGGCGACTGCCGCAGCCAGTTCGGCCCCGATCCCGCAGTACCCGCCGGCCTCGTGCGCCACCAGCAGCCGGCCGGTCCGGGCGACGGAGGCGAGCACGGTCGCCACATCGAGCGGCGCGACCCAGCGCAGATCCACGACCTCGACGTCGATTCGGTCGGCCACCTCCTCGGCCGCGGCGAGGACGTCGTGGGTCATCGCCCCGTACGTGGCGACCGTGAGGTCCCGGCCCGGCCGCAACACCCGGGCCGCCATCGGCGCGGCGGGCAACGGCGCCCGCGGCGCCGGCAGCCGACGCCAGTACAGCCGGATGGGCTCGTAGACGATGACGGGCCGACCGAGTCCGACGGCGTGGCGCAGGACCGCGGCGTAGTCCTCGGCGCCCGCGGGGCAGGCCACCGCAATTCCCGGCACCCGCGCGAACAAGGATTCGTTCGAGTCGCCGTGGTGCTCGACGCCGCGGGTCCCCCCGCCGCTCGGGATCCGGACCACGAGCGAGGGCGTCACCAGCCCGTTCCAGCGCTCGGCGATCCGGGCGGCCTGGGTCACGAGTTGGTTGACCGCCGGGTACACGAAGCCGTCGAACTGGATCTCGCAGATCGGCACCAGCCCGCTGATCGCCATGCCGATCGCCTGGCCGACGACGGTGGACTCCGCCAGCAGCGCGTCGCGCACCCGATCCGGCCCGAACTGCGCCAGCAGTCCGCGCGTCACCCGGAAGACCCCGCCCAGCCGCCCGATGTCCTGGCCGATCAGCAGGGTTCGCGGATCGTTCGCCAGCAGGTCGCGCAGGGTCGCGTTGATGGCCTCCGCCAAGGTCGCCGGTCGCGTCGTGGTCATGCCGAGATCGCCTCGATGAGGCGCTGCTGGGCGTTCCGGGCCGCGTCCTCGACGGCGGCGAGCCAGGCGGCGTCGACGATCCCCTCGCCGGTGAGCCGGTCCCGATAGGCCCGGACGGGGTCGGCCGCGGCCGCCCGGCCGATGTCCTCGGGCGTGCGGTACAACTCCTGGGCATCGGCCGACGTGTGGGAGAGCATCCGGTCCACGCGGGCCTCGATCAGGTACGGCGCCCGGTGCTCGCGCACGTAGGCGAGCGCCCGGGAGCAGGTGTCGTGGACCACCTCCGGGTCGGTGCCGGCGATCGCCGTCGACGCAATGCCGAAGCCCTCCGCCCGCGCCGCGATCGAGGTGCGCATCTGACTTGCGACCGGCTTCGAGATCGCCCACCCGTTGTTCTGGCAGATGAACAGGACCGGGGCGGACTCGACTGCGGCGAGATTCAGCGCCTCGCAGGCCTCGCCCTCGCTCGATGCGCCGTCGCCGAAGAAGGTGACGACCTCCGTGGCCCGGCCCTGCAGGCGGCGCCCAAGGGCGTAGCCGACGGCGGACAGCAGGTGGGCGCCCATCACGAGCGTGGACGGGAAGAATCGGTGCCGCCACGGGTCCCAGCCGCAGAAGGTCGAGCCCGCCCATTGGGCGACGACCTCGGCCGGGTCGATGCCGCGGGTGAACGCGACCGCGTGCTCGCGGTAACAGGGCACCACGGTCGGGTCCGGTCCGATCGCGAGGGCGCAGGCAACCTGCAGCGCCTCATGGCCGCGCGCCGAGGGCCACAGGTCGACCTGGCCGAGTTTCTGCAGCCGCTGGGCCTCCTCGTCCAGGCGCATCGCGAGGATCATGTGGCGCAGCATCGAACGGCGGGTCTCGGCATCGAGCCGGCTGCCGGTTGCGGCCCCGGTGGGAGGTGCGGCCGGTGGGGCGACCGGAGTCGTGGTGGACATCATCGAGGCTGAGCGCCCCCTGTCGTGGTCGCGGCGAGCGGGCCGACGTGGGCGCCCGCGCCGATCAGGCCGGCCTCGACGACGGCGACCACCTGCGCCGTTTGCTCGGCGAGGTAGAAATGGCCGCCACGCAGCGTGATCGCCCGGAACGTACCCCGGGTGCGAGCGGCCCACCCGGCCGCGGCCGCCGGCGACACGCGCGGGTCGGCGTCGCCATTGAGCGCGGTGACGGCGCAGTCCAGCAGCGGCTCCGGTTCGAACCGATACTTCTCCAGCAGGCCGTAGTCCGCCCGGATCACACCCAGGAGCAGGGCCGCCAACTCGGGGTCCTCGAACAGCCTCGGATCCGTTCCGCCGATGCGCTGCATTTCCTCGATCAGGGCGCGATCATCCAGCCGGCTCAGGGACTCGCGGTGCTGCGCCGTCGGGGCGGCCCGCCCCGAGACGAACAGTCGGTCGCACGGCCGGCCGGCGGCCTGCAGCCGGCGGGCGACCTCGAACGCGACGACGGCCCCCATCGAGTGGCCGAACAGCGCGAGCGGGCCGTCGTCGGCCGAGGCCGGCGCGGTCAGCGCCGCGGCGACCTCGTCGGCAAGGTCGGTCAACGTGGCCGCAAACGGTTCGGACATCCGCTCCATCCGGCCCGGGTACTGCACCGCCAGAGTGTCGATCCGAGGACTGAGGGATTGCGCCATCCGCGCGAAGAACACGGCGGAGCCGCCGACGTGGGGGAAGCAGACGAGTCGGGCCGCGGGCCGGTTCGGGGCCACGAATCGGCGCAGCCACGATGAGGTGGCCAGAACTGTGCTATCCGACATGCCGCTCCTATGGGCAAAGCTCCCGCTGGGTACGGGATTTCTATCACATGAGCGATGACCAGCGAAAAGCGGCATGTACCGATAAGGTGGAACGGCGAGGCACGCGGATCAGAGCAGATCCTCGGCGTCGACGATCCGGTACGCATAGCCCTGCTCGGCGAGGAACCGCTGCCGGTGCGCGGCGAAGTCCTGGTCGACCGTGTCCCGCGCGACCACCGCGTAGAAGTGCGCGGTGCGCCCATCGGACTTGGGCCGCATGATCCGCCCGAGCCGCTGCGCCTCCTCCTGCCGGGACCCGAACGATCCGGAGACCTGGATCGCCACCGACGCCTCCGGCAGGTCGATCGAGAAATTCGCGACCTTGGAGACCACTAGCCGGGACACCTCGCCCGCCCGGAAGGCGTCGTAGAGCCGCTGGCGCTCGCGAACCGTCGTCGCGCCCGTGATCAGCGGCGCGTCGAGGTGGCCGGCGAGTTCCTCGAGCTGGTCCAGATACTGGCCGATCACGAGCACCTGGTCCTGCGGGTGGCGGGCCACGAGCGACTCGACGACGTGGTTCTTCTCCGTCGCGGTCGCCGCGAGCCGGTACTTTTCCTCCGGCTCGGCGATCGCGTAGGTCATCCGGTCGGCGTCGGACAACGTCAGGCGGACCTCGGTACAGTCCGCCGGGGCGATGTAGCCCTGCGCCTCGATGTCCTTCCAGGGGGCGTCGTAGCGCTTGGGCCCGATCAGGCTGAACACCTCGTCCTCGCGGCCGTCCTCCCGGACCAGCGTCGCCGTCAGGCCGAGCCGACGGCGGGCCTGGAGGTCCGCGGTCATCCGGAAGATCGGGGCGGGCAGCAGATGCACCTCGTCGTAGATGATCAGGCCCCAGTCCCGCGCGTCGAGCAGTTCGAGGTGCGCGTAGGCGCCCTTGCGCTTCGTCGTCATGACCTGGTACGTCGCGATCGTGACGGGCCGCACCTCCTTGCGGGCGCCCGAATACTCGCCGATCTCCGCATCGGTCAGCGTCGTTCGGCGCACCAGTTCGTCGCGCCACTGGCGGGCGCTGACGGTATTGGTCACCAGGATCAGCGTCGTCGTCCCCGACTTGGCCATCGCCCCGGCGCCGACGATCGTCTTGCCGGCCCCGCAGGGCAGGACGACGACGCCGGAGCCGCCGTGCCAGAAGCCGTCCACCGCTTGCTGCTGGTAGGGCCGCAGTTCCCACGGCTTGTCGCCGCGCCCGTGGTCGACGCCGGAGAGCGCGATCGGATGCTGCTCGCCGTCGACGTAGCCGGCCAGGTCCTCGGCGGGCCAACCCAGCTTGACCAGCACCTGCTTCAGCCGGCCTCGCTCCGAGGGGTGCACGACGACGGTCTCGTCGTCGATCCGGGCGCCGAGCAAGCCCGCCGTTCGCTTCGACTTGAGCACCTCGGCCAGCACCGCGCGGTCCGCGCCCTCCAGCACGAGGCCGTGGCCCGGGTGGGCGACCAGCCGCAGCCGCCCGTACCGGGACATGGTCTCGGCGATATCGACGAGCAGGGCATGGGGGACCGGGTAGCGCGAATGCTCGATCAGCGTGTCGACCACCTGCTCGGCGTCGTGCCCGGCGGCGCGGGCGTTCCAGAGCCCGAGGGGGGTCAGCCGGTAGGTGTGCACGTGCTCGGGGGCGCGCTCCAACTCCGCGAACGGGGCGATGGCGCGCCGGGCCTCCTCGGCATGGGGATGGTCGACCTCGAGCAGGATCGTCTTGTCGCTCTGGACGATCAGGGGGCCGTCAGTCATGCGATGGTTGCCGTCCTTCGGTGTGTCGCCCGTCGAATGTCCCGACGAGTTTCCTCCCGACCATAGCCGAGCGGCCGACGGTCAGCCGCTGCTCGTTCCGTCGGCCCATCAGTGGTCCCGAGTGACCGATGCGATGCGGTGGACCGCGACGGTCAGTTCCGCGTCCCGGGCCGGGTCGAGCGCCCGCAGCCGGCCGGCGTCGAGGGTGAGCGGGCGCACCCGGCGCCGGATGGGGGCGCCGTCCGGCCCGACCAATTCGACCCAGACCATCGCCGAGTCCGCGATTGCCTCCCGGAGCAGGCCGAGTGCGGCGGCTGGGTCGTCCGAACCGAGGATGGCGGCCACCACCGCGGGGGTCGCGGCCACGGCTCGGGCGTCGGTTCCGTTGGCGTCGGTTCCGTTGGCGCCCGTCGGGCGATCGCCGGTCGGGTCATTGCCGGTCGGATGACCCACCGGGTTCTTGCCGGCTGCGGGCTCCGCGCTCCGCAGCCGGGCGACAAGCGCGGTCAGCCGGGCCCGGCGCTCGGCCCCGGACTCGACCTCGACGCTCGCCTCGGCCGGTTCGTTCTCGCCGTCGAGGTCGGCCCGGCCCGCGCGCCCGGGGCGCATGGGCGACGGGGCCTTGGCGGCGACCACCAGCCCGCCGTCGGGCGCCTCGACGATCGCGGCCAGCCCCGCCTCCCGCAAAGCGGCCTGCAATTCGGCCGCCGGGACCTGGGCGATGAGCACCGTCGGCGCCGGCTGGATCAGGCCGAGCCGCTGCAGCGACGGGCTCCGGGTCAAGCCGGCAATCGCCGCGGGGTCATCGGTGCGCAGGTAGCTCGCGGCGGCGCCGACCCGCAGCCGGCCGTGCCGGCGCGCCTGATCGCGGATCAGGTAGTCGAGCGGCTGCGGGATGGGCGTGCGCGAGTGCGTCGCCAGTTCGGCGAGGATCTGCTCGGCCGTGAGGCCGTGGTCGAGCGCCCGGGCGATCGACTCGGCCCCGAACCGGACGGTGGTCGCGGCGCCGCGGGACTCCACGTCGGCCGCCGTTTCCAGCAGGTTCTCCAGTGTCCGGCTCGGCCGGCCCGGCACGATGCCGGTCAGGTCGCCCTGCAGGACCAGCTCGTCCACCTCGGCCGGCAGACTTGCGGCGAGGACCGCGCCGGCGTCGGCGTCCGCGCCGGCGAGCAGCGCCGTCCCCGGCCGGGACAGTACGCCGGCGCCGGTCACCCCGAGGAACTCCGCCTCCGCCAGCAGGCCGGCGACGGCCTGCGCGGGCGGGACCGCCCGCGGGCGACGCCAGTGCAGCACCTCGAGCACGGCGTCGGCGTCCAGGGCCGTGCCGTGTTCGGCCAGGACGTCCAGCACCGCCGCCCGGAGCCGGGGCACCCAGGGGCGGGTCAATTCCGGGTCGAACGCCCCGCGAAGGGTGCCCCGCTCATCGCGGCTGCCGACCAGCCACGGCGTGCGCCGGGACCCGAGCCACGCCCGCGCCGACGCCAGCCAGCGCGCGCCGATCTCGCCCTCCATCCACAGGTCGGCCACCCGGGTGGGTCGAAAGGTCGGCGGATCCTCGCCGTCGTTCACGATCAGTCCCGCCCCGCCGGCGAGTTCGGCGACGACGGCGGCCATCGCCTCGGTGAGGCCCAGTTCGCTCGCGAGCCGGCGCAGATCGCGGGCGCTGAGCCCGCCGGAACGTAACACCGACGGCGGCGCCTGGGTCCAGAGCCGGACCAGCCGGGCAATCAGCCGGACCGACTCCAGGCCGGCCCGCCCGGCCTCGGCGTCGACCAGTTCCGGCCGCGGCCGGCCGCCGGCCGGGCGCGGGCCCGTGGTCTGGACGTCGCGGTGGGTGCGACCCGCGCGCAAGGCCAGCCCGACCTCGCGCGGGACGACGACGTGTCGGTCGTCCGAGCGCATCAGCAGCCCGTGCGTAACCAGCCATCCCGTGGCGTGGCGCGCGGTCGCGTCGGAGCGCGGGGCGATCCCGACCGGCGTCCCCCAGGTCAAGGCGTCGAGAATCCGACGAGCGCCGGGCGGGGCGCCGGGCGCCAGGTCGCCGGGCTCCGCGCCGCGCACCAATTCGAGCGGCGTCACGCCGCCCAGCGGGTCCGGCGGGGCGCCCGCGCCGCGGCGGACCGTGGGCGGCGTCGGCGGGCCGAGGCCCGCCGGGAACGGGCCGAGGATCTCGGCCAGGCCGGGCGCGGTCCGCAGGTGTGGTGCGGCGTCGGCGGCCGGCCCCCCGAGGTTGGCCGACTCCCACAGCAGCGCCGCCGCGAGCAGGTCGTCGATCGCCGCAGCGACGGCTGCGGACTCGGCGTCGACCAGCCCGAGCGCGGCGGCCACATCGCGGCGTTGCAGCCCGCAATCGTCGAGGGCGAGCACCGCCTCCAGAATGTTCAGGTGCAACGTGCTCACCGCGGTCAGGGCGTGCTCCAGGGACGCCCGGCTCGACGCCCGCGCGGCGAGGGAGAGCACGGTGCTCGGGCTCGGCAGGGCGAGGTCGGGCCGCCGAGTCAGCAACTCGACAAGGTCGACGTCGGGGCGGGCGCGCAGCGACTCGGCGAAAGTCGCGCGGCGCCCCGGAGGCGAGATGGCCATCCGTTCGATGCTACGCGAAGGCAGCCGCCCGGGCGGCCGGCGGTCGGCGCCCACGATCGCCGCCGGCGATCGTGGGCTGGAACATCGAATCCGGTTCCACCGGCACCCCGAATCTGGGCGACGTCCCCCCGTGCCGGCCGGTAGCCTGGACTGACCCACATTCCTCCGACACCGAACGAGGTCCAGGTGCCAACCGGCAAGATCAAATGGTTCGACGCCGACAAGGGATTCGGCTTCATCGCGAGCGACGACGGCGGCGAAGTCTTCCTCCATGCCTCCTCACTGCCGGCAGGTGCGGCGCCGCCGCGTCCGGGCGCGCGAGTCGACTTCGGCGTCGCGGACGGCCGCCGCGGCCCGCAGGCGCTCGCGGTCAAACTGATGGAACCCATGCCGTCGATCGCCAAGGCCAAGCGGCGGTCGGCCGATGAGATGGCCGTCATCGTCGAGGACCTGATCAAGGAACTGGACCGGGTCGGCAACGGCTTGCGCCGCGGCCGGTACCCGGACAAGGCGAAGTCGGTCAAGGTGGCGGCCGTGCTGCGCGCCGTCGCCGACGAGATCGAGGGGTGAGTATGGTGGCGATCGCGGCCTCCCGGACGCGGGCCCCCGGCGTGCGCGCCCGGGCCGCGAAGGACCCCGTGCTCACCGGCGCCGTGGACCTGGCCCGCGCCGCCGCGCAGGACGCGGCCGATCGAGCGGACGACGTCGGCGAGCACCTCGGCACCCTGGTGGAGGCCGAGCGGGTCGTTTCCCACCGGTTCGCGTGCCGGATGCGCGGCTATCAGGGCTGGCATTGGACGGTCACCCTGATGCGGGTGCCGCGCGGGCGCCACGCCACGGTCGGCGAGGTCGAATTGCTGCCCGGCGAGGGCGCGCTGCTGCCCCCGGCGTGGCTGCCGTGGGCGGACCGGCTGCGGCCCGGGGACCTCGGGCCGGGCGACGTCCTGCCGTTCCGGCCGGACGATCACCGGCTCGTGCCGGGGTACACACCGACGGGCGATGAGGACGCGGACGCCGTCGCGATCGACGAACTTGCGCTGGCGCGCGCCCGGATCCTGTCGAAGGACGGCCGGGACGAGGCGGCCGACCGGTGGTACCGCGGCTCGCGGGGCCCGACGACGGCGGTGGCGGTCGCCTCCGCGGCGGAGTGCCGCACCTGCGGGTTCATGGTTCCGCTGCAGGGGGCGTTGGGGCAGGTCTTCGGCGTGTGCGCGAACGCGTGGTCGCCCGACGACGGCCGGGTGGTCAGTTACGACCACGGCTGCGGCGCGCACTCGCAGACCGACGCAGACGCGCCGCCGACCGATTGGCCCCCGGCCGACCCGCTGATCGACGAACTGCACGTCGATCTCGTCTCGATCGACGCCGCCGATGCCGACGCCGGCGCCGAACCGGCCGACGCCGGCGCCGACCCGGCGGATCCGGGTGCCTCGACGGGCGGCGAACCCACGCAGTGACCGCCGCCGCGGACGTCTTCGGAACCGCCGCGTTGCGCCGTGCCGTCACCGACGCCTGGGGGGCGTCCCCGACTCGCTTCCGGGAGGACGCGAACACCGAGGAGGACTACGCCCGGGGGTACTACCGCGGCCGTGTCGTCGTCGAGATCGCGCAGAACGCCGCCGACGCCGCCGCACGGGCCGGCGCGCCGGGGCGACTCCGGTTGCGCCTCGACCCACCGGCCG
Source organism: Cellulomonadaceae bacterium (assembly GCA_031552185.1). Taxonomy (GTDB): domain Bacteria; phylum Actinomycetota; class Actinomycetes; order Actinomycetales; family Cellulomonadaceae; genus JAVBMU01. The sequence goes on from JAVBMU010000098.1 coordinate 28,894, forward strand.
AACCGGGTGGGCCCTGGTGGCTGCTGGCCGCCAACACCGGCGCCCCGCTCGACGCCGCCGGCGTTCGGTCCCTGGCCGCGATGCGCGCCTCCGCCAAGCGCCCCGCCCCGGCGGATCCGGGCGCCGTGGGGCGGTTCGGCGTCGGCTTCGCCGCGTTGCGGTCCGTCGCGGATGTGATTCAGATCGGTTCGGTGGCGGGCGGCGTCGAGTTCTCCGTCGAACGCACCGCTGCGGCGCTCGCGGACCTCGCGCGCCGAACCCCCGGTCTGGCCGGGGAGGTCGCCCGGCGGACCGGGCGGCTGCCCGCCCTGCGGCTGCCCTTCGAACACCCGGTGCCCGTCCCGGCCGGCTGGGACACGGTGGTGGCGCTGGCCGTGCGCGACGCCGAGGCGCTCGCCGACGTGCGCGCCCAACTCGCCGCCGTGGACGACGCCCTGCTGCTCGCCCTGCCGGCGCTGGACCGGATCGAGGTCGAGGTCGAGGGCGAGTCGCGCACCTGGTCCGACGCCGCCGACCGGTGGACGGTACTGCGTCGCTCGGGGATGCCCGACCCGACGGCCGCCGCCGAGCGCCCGGTCGAGGAACGCGACCTGCCCTGGACCGTGACGTGGGCGTTGCCGCGGACCGGTGCGCCCGCCCCGGCGTCCTCGCCGGCCGCGTCGCCAACGGTGTCGCCCGCGGCGTCCTCGCCGGCCGCGTCGCCTGCGGCGTCGTCGCCTGCCGCGTGGGGCCGGACCGTCCTGCACGCGCCGACGCCCACGGACGAGGAACTCACCTTCCCCGCGCTGCTGATCGCCTCCTTCCCGCTCGAACCGTCGCGCCGCCGGGTCGCCCGCGGGGCCCTCGCCGAGGAGGTCGCCCGGCACGCCGGCCGGGCGTACGCGGAGTTCCTCGCGGCGCTCGCCCGGCAGCGGGACGTGCTGGCGTTGGTGCCCACGGCGATTCCCGCCGGCCCGATCGACGCCGCCTGCCGAGACGCCGCGGAGGCGGCGGCCCGGGACACGCCCCTGCTGCGGGCCCCGACGCCGGACGACGGCGCGTTGATCCGCCCGCGGGACGCCGTCGCGATCCGGGGCGCCGTCGGCTCGGATGCCGCGGCGACGGCGGCGCTCGCCCCGTTCATCGAGGGCCTCGTGGTCGTGGCCGAGTCCGACTGGCCGGCCGCGCGCCGGCTCGGGGTGCGGGCCATCTCGCCCGCGGACGCGCTCGAGGAGATGGCCGCGCCGGCCGACCCGGCCGCGCTGCTGCCGCTCTACGACGCCCTCGCCCCCCAGCTCGGCTCGCCGGGCGTGGCGGAGGCCGCCGCCGCGCTCCCCGTGCCGCTCCTGGACGGCCGCATCGTGCGGGGGGTGCGCGGCCTGATCCGGCCCGGCGGCGGATCGGCGCTCTCGGCGCAGGCCGCCTGGGACCTCGGCCTGCGGGTGATCCACCCCCGGGCCGCGCACCCGATTCTGGAACGGCTCGGCGCCCGGCCCGCCGCCGCCGAGTCCATCGCCGCCGAGCCGGCCGTGCGGCACCGCGTGCTGGACCTGGCCGCGGCGGCGGACGGCGGCGGCGAGCCGGACATTGCGCCCTTGCTCGACCTGGCCGCGGCGGCCCGGGTCGAGGGCGCCCAGCTTCCATTCTGGTGGGGCGAGTTGCCGGTCCCGACCGCCGCCGGCGGCTGGGCCGCCGCCCGGGAGGTTGCCCTCCCGGGCTCCTGGGCGGCCGACGTGCTGGACCTGCCCGTCCTGGCCGCCGACGTCGTCGCCCGGTGGGGCCTCGAGACGTTCGCGGCCGTGGGCGTGCGGCACGAGCCGGCGGTGTACCGGGTGCGGGACGTCGTGACGCCGCTGCCCGGTGACGACCGCGGCGCCGAACCGGCCGACGATCCGACCGGGCCGCAGGCGTGGCTATCGGACTGGGCCGGGTACCTCGAACACCTGGCCGACGTCTTCGGTCCCGGTCGGTACGTCGGGGACCTGGAGGCGGTGGCGGATCTCGACACGATCGCCGACGACGCCTGGGCCCCCGCCCTGGCCGCGGTCGCCGCCGATCCGGCGGCGCGAGCGGCGGCGCTGACCCGCGCCCGGGACGCGGCGAACGGGCGGACGGCGCCGTCCTACGCGGCCTGGTGGTTACAGGAGGAGTGGGGCGGCCCCTTCGCCGCCGCCGACGGCGTGCCCTTCCTGCCCCGCTTGCCCCGCGCTTTCGCGGGATTGGACCCGGCGATGCAGGCCGCGTTCGGTGCGGTCGGGCGGCTCGAGGACCTTTCCGTGGCCCGCTGGCCGGATCTCCTGTCCGGGCTGCCCGACGTCGGCGTCGGCGTGGATCCGCGGGCGGCGACGGCCCTCTGGCGGGGCCTCGCCGGGATCGCCGCCGCGGGCGCCGACCTGGGCGAATTGCCGGCGCGGCTGCCCGCGCTGACGGCCGACGGCGTCGTCATCTGCCGGGTCGAGGACGTCGCGGCGGCGGCCGATCCGATGTGGCGGCCGGTGCGGCCGGTGCTGCCCGCGCCCGCGGGCGCCGTCGAGGCCGTCGCCGACCTGGTCGGCGTCGACCTGGTCGACGCCGCCCCGCCGCCGGATGCGCCGGGGCGACGGCGCCCGATCGATCCGGCGCTCGCGCCGCTGCTCGGCCGGGATCACTGGTGGGCGCACGAGCGGTTGACGGTGGGCGGCCGGCGCGTGCCGTGGTGGGTGGGCGCCGACGGGCGCGTGCACGCCGAGGGAACCGCCGCCCTCGCGGCCGCGCTGGCCGCGGCGGCCGGCCGGTACGATCGCCGATTCCTCGTCCGGGCGGCGCTCGCCGATCCGGCCGCGGTGCCGCAGCTGATCGCCGAGAGCGTCTGGGACCCGGACGTCGGGCGCTGAGCCGGGCGGGCGACGTCGGGCGCTGAGCCGGGCCATGCCCGGCGGTCAGTCCCCGCGGTACTCGATCCGATGCTTGCGTTCCCAGGCCAGCGCGACGACGCCGAGCCCGAGCCCGGCCGCGCAGACCGTCGGGACCCGCCAGGCAACGACGTCGACGGCCGCGAGGACTCCGGTCACCACCATCGCCACCGCCCAGATCGCCATGCCCACGAGGATGGTCACCCGCAGATCGACCTTCAGAGGCGCCGGCCCTGGTCGGCGCCGTTCGGGATGGCGCACGAGGGCGACGAGCGAACGCACCCCGGCAGCATACCTGCCCCTCCGGCGCGCTCGCCGGTCCTGGTTTCACCCGCTCTGTTCGCGTCATGTTCACCGCGCTGACACGTCTCATGCATAGAGGCAACTTTTTTGGTACGTAGGCGGCGAGGGTCCGAGTTCACCCGGTATGCGTCGGTTGATCTGGCACATCAGTCTCGGCACCGGACCTACTATTGGTGATGTGCCCGGTTATGCCGGGGGTGGAGGAGGAGCAGGGTGGCCGGAGATCTCTCTCAGGATGCACGGCGCGGACTACGACAGTTCATCGCCCAATCGCGGGCGGCTCGGTTCCGGGCGGTCCGGGCCAGCTTTGCCGAGCAAGGTTGGGACGTCGGCTACGGCCGTCGGCTCCTGGTCTCGGATACCGTGGCGGTCCTGATCGCCGTGGTCGTGGCCTGGGCCTGGCGGTGGCGGCCGTTCGAGGGCGCGAAGGAGCACACGGCCGGCTACATCGGCGGTGACTTCCCCTATCTGATCGTCGCGCTGACCTTCGGCCTGGCGTGGGTGTCGGCGCTGACCATCGTGCGGTCCCGCGACGGTCGCGTGATGGGCGTCGGTCCGACCGAGTACCACCGCGTCTTCGGTGCGTCCTGGCGGGTCTTCGCGGCCTTCGCGCTGCTGTCCTTCTTCGTCAAGTTCCGCGAGGCGCGCGGGTTCATCGCCGTTTCCTTCGGCCTCGGCCTCACGCTCATCCTCGTCGGGCGGTACGCCTGGCGGCGGGTCCTGCACCGGCTGCGGGCCAACGGCTCCTGCAAGGCGGCCGTGTTGGCGATCGGCCATCGGGACCAGGCCGAACGGCTGATCCGGGAGATGAACGCCAACCCCACCTCGGCGTACCGGGTGGTCGGGGTCTGCATTCCCACCGGCCAGGTCGCCGAGGGCGAGATGATCCTCGGCGTGCCCGTCCTCGGGGACCTGCGCCAGGCCGGCGCCATCGCGGCGCAGGTGTGCGCGGACACGGTTGCCGTCTCCGGGTCGGACCAGATCACGGCCGACGTCGTGCGTCGGCTCGGCTGGGAACTCGAGCCGCAGGGCGTCGACCTGATGCTCACCGCCGAACTGACCGACGTCGCCGGGCCGCGCATCACGATCACCCCGGCCGAGAGCATCTCGCTGTTGCATGTGGACGCGCCGCGATTCACCGGGCCGCGGTACGCGATCAAGACCGTGACCGACTGGGTGGGCGCCGGGCTGTTGACGCTGGTCCTCTTCCCGGTGCTGCTGATTTCGGCCCTGGCGGTGGGTCTGACCAGCCCGGGCGGCGTGTTCTATCGGCAGGTGCGGGTCGGCCGCAACGGGCAGACCTTCCGGATGTTCAAGTTCCGGTCGATGCGGGTCGGGGCGGACGCGGAGGTCGCGTCCCTCGCCGCGATGAATGACGGCAGCGGTCCGCTGTTCAAAATGCGCGACGACCCGCGGGTGACCAAGGTCGGCAAGATCATGCGGCGGTACTCCATCGACGAGCTCCCGCAGTTGTTCAACGTCCTGCGCGGTGAGATGAGCCTCGTCGGCCCCCGGCCGCCGCTGCCCTCGGAGGTCTCCGCGTACGAGAAGAAGGTCCGCCGGCGGCTGCTGGTGAAGCCGGGTCTGACCGGCCTGTGGCAGGTCGGCGGTCGGTCCGACCTGTCCTGGGAGGAAAGCGTGCGGCTCGACGTGTATTACGTCGAGAACTGGACCGTTTTCGGCGACATGATCATTCTTGCGAAGACCGCTCGGGCCGTGTTCTCGGGCGCCGGCGCCTACTGATCAGCGCTGTCCCGCCGGCTCGGTCCGGGGTCCCGGAGCGGATTCCCCACCGGGCCGGCGGGTCTGGCACGATGCTGCCATGACCACCACGAAACCCCCCGCGGCCGCCGTGCGCGCTTCCGCGCTGGACCGCTATTTCAAGATCACCGAGCGCGGTTCGACGGTCGCGACCGAGGTGCGCGGCGGCTTGGTGACCTTCTTCGCGATGGCCTACATCATCGTGTTGAACCCGCTGATTATCGGCACCACGCCGGACGGCACCGGGGCTTTCCTGGGCGGCGGCGGCCCGGCGGGGCTCGCCAAGATCGCGGCGACGACGGCGCTCGTCGCGGGCGTCCTGACGATGGCGATGGGACTCATCGCCAAGTTCCCGCTCGCGCTCGCCACGGGCCTGGGCCTGAACGCGGTGGTCGCCTTTCAGATCGCCGCCCTGAGCGGCCTGACCTGGGCCGACGCGATGGGCCTGGTGGTGATCTCGGGGCTGTGCATCACGGCGCTGGTGCTCACCGGCTTCCGGGAGGCGGTCTTCCGGGCGGTGCCCGGCGGCCTGAAGACCGCGATCAGCGTGGGCATCGGCCTCTTCATCGCCTTTATCGGCCTGGTCAACGGCGGATTCGTCCGGCCGGGGGCGGGGACCCCGGTCCAGCTGGGGAGCACCGGCTCGCTCGCGGGCTGGCCGATCGTCGTCTTCGTCGTCGGCCTCCTGGTGATCATCGTGCTGTCGATGCGGAAGGTGAAGGGCGCGCTGCTCATCGGCATCGCCTCGGCGACCGTCCTGGCCGTCGTCGTCGAGCAACTGGCCCACATCGGCAGCCGGACGGAGGACAACCCGAACGGCTGGTCACTGACGTCGCCCGCTTTCCCGACGGATTGGTTCCAGCTCCCGGACTTCTCGCTCATCGGTCATTTCTCGCTGCTCGGAGCATTCGAGAAGATCGGATTCCTGATGCCGGTCATGCTGATCTTCTCGATCATGCTGGCCGACTTCTTCGACACCATGGGCACGATGGTCGCCGTCGGTGCGGAGGGCGGCCTGCTCGACGAGCACGGCAAGCCGCCGTACACCAACCGCATTCTGACGGTCGACGCCGTCGCCGCCGCAGTCGGTGGGGCTGCCGGCGTCTCCTCGAACACCGGGTACATCGAATCTGCCTCCGGCGTCGGGGAGGGTGCGCGGACCGGCTTCGCCTCGGTGGTGACGGGCGGATGCTTCCTCCTGGCCACCTTCCTCGCGCCGGTCGTGGCCCTGGTGCCGCAGGAGGCCGCGACGCCCGCCCTGGTCTTCGTCGGATTCCTGATGATGACGCAGGTCGCCGGCATCAAGTGGAATGACTGGGAAATCGCCATCCCGGCCTTCCTGACCATCGCCCTGATGCCGTTCACCTATTCGATCACCGTCGGGCTCGGCGCCGGATTCGTCTCGTACGTCGTCATCAAGCTGGCGCTCGGTAGGGCGCGGTCGGTGCATCCGCTGATGTGGGTCACGGGCGCGCTGTTCGTCGTCTATTTCGCCTTGGATCCGATCAAAGCATTGATCCCGTAGCCTTGGGCGCTATGGCCGAGTCCACCACCGAGTTGTTCCACCCGCTGGACAACACCATCCAGCGCTACGACTGGGGCTCGACGGTGGCGATCCAGGACCTCCTCGGCGCGCCCGTCGACGGTCGCCCGGCGGCCGAACTCTGGCTCGGCGCCCACCCGCTCGCTCCCTCGCGCCTCGCCGCGCCGGGCCTCGCCGCGCCGGGTGACGGCGCGCCCGGCCTCGCCGCGCCGGGTGGCGGCGCGCCGGGTGACG
>JAVBMU010000037.1:0-44549 GCA_031552185.1 Cellulomonadaceae bacterium
CGCCGGCGCGGTGGGGCGGCACGCCGTAGCGGCGAACCCGGGGGTTTAGGGGCGGTTTTGCGCGGACACGATAGCGAAAAAACGCGGTGGGGGCGGGGGTGGGGGGCCCCGACGCGGCACAGGACCCCCCCATAGAAAACACACCCGGCCCCAACCGCCGGGGTTGGGCGCTACGGCGTGCCGCCCCACCGCGCCGGCGGCCGCGCCGCCACCCGCCCCCCGCCCCCCGCCCCCGCCGATCCACTCCCCGGCGTCGACGACTAGTCAGGAGTCATTCACCTAACCCCGCGCCGCCGCGACGGTGGCCGCGATGACCTCGTCCCACGGCGTGGCCGCCACGCCGAGCACCTGCGCCGAGCGGGTCGCGTCCACCACGAACGGCTCCGTGAACTGGTAACTCTCCCGAGCGATCTCGCGCAGCATCGGCGCCACGACGCCCAAAGCCCGCAGCATCGCGACCGGGAAGGGCGCGACCTTCGGCCGCGCGACCCCGGCGGCGTCGGCCAACCGATTCGCCAATTCGCGGATGGTGAGCGGACCGGCGTCGGGCACCAGCCAGGCCGAACCCAGCGCGACGTCGGTCCGGGCCGCCGCGGCGAGCGCGCGGGCGAAGTCCGGCAAATATGTCCAGCTATGCGGCTGATCCGCCGCCCCGACGGGACGCACCGGCTTGCCCGCGAGCAGCGGCGCCAGCAGCCGCTCGCCCGCGTGCGAGTTCGGCCCGGCCCCCGGTCCGACGTAGTCGCTGCCGCGGACCTCAACGGCCCGCAGGTCGCCGGCGTCGTGCCGACGCTTGGTTTGTGCCCACAGCCGGGCGCGCAGGGCGCCTTTCGGGTCGGTGGAGCGCAACGGCGTGTCCTCCCGCATCACGCCGGATCCCTGCCCGTAGCCGTAGAGGTTCGCGGCCGTGACCAGGACGGCCCCGGACCGAGCCGCCGCCGTCAGGATCGCCGCGTGCAGCGGCGGGTACATGGCCAACCAGCGCGGATAGGGCACGTTGACGCACTCGTACAGCACGTCCGCCCCCGCGGCCGCCACCGCGAGGGCGTCGCCGTCCGTCGCGTCGATCGCGCCCGCCTCGACATCCGGCGCGGGTCGCCCCGGCAGTTGCCCGACGCCGCCCGTCCGGGACAGGACAACGACCTCCTCCCCCCGGTCGCGCAGTTCGTAGGCCAGCGTGGTGCCGATCGGTCCCTTGCCGACGATGACGTGTCGCATACGAACTCCTGACGGCGGTCGGAATTGCCCTGTACTGAATCGTAGGCGGGACTCAGCCTGCGCCGGCCGGCGAAAGGACACCTTCGGCACTTTGGCCCGCTGCGGGCGGCTACCATCGCTATGCCTCGTACCTACCTCCTTGGCGGCCTTCGCCGGGGCGGGCGGTGTTGTGCCCGCAGTCAGATCGGAGAGCTTGATGCCTGTGCCTCGCCGTGTCCTTGCCGTGGCGACCCTCTGCTGCGCCATCGCAGCGTGCGCCGGATGCGTTTCGGGCGCCCCATCACCGGTGGTCACCCACGCCGGGTCGGCGACCTCGAGCGGACGAACTCCGACCCTCCCCGCGCCGACCACGACCACCCCGACATCCCGGCCGCCTGCGGACATCGAGGTCTCCGAGGCGGCCTATTTGGCGAGTCGATTCGACGGCCGGGCCCACGCCGTCGTGACCAACAAATCGGACCGGTCCGGCGCGACCAGGGTCCAGCTCACGGCGTACGACGGCTCCGGTGCCGTCCTCGATACGACGAGCCGCGACATCGTGGTCCCCGGCAAAGCCGAAATCCAGCTCGATCTCCCGCTCGACATCCCATCGGGGATGACGGTGGCCAAGTTCGAGTCCCGGACCGAAGAGCTGGTCGGGGCCGACAAGTACCTGACCGAACTCGACGAGGCCAAGGGAACGGGCGCCATCACCACGGCCAAGGTCTCGCTCCTGGCGGACAAGGGCAGCCCGCGGGTGACCGGAACCGTCGTCTCGACCTATGGCGTGGCGGTCACCGACGTCACGGTCGTGGCGCTGTGCAAGGCGGAGAACGGCGCGGTCGTGGCCACCGGCACCACCCACGTCGCCGAACTCTCGCCGGGCGTTCCGGTGCCGTTCGCGACGGAGTTCATGCGGTATTCGGCCGGGCCGAAGTCCTGCACAGTCACGGCCGGTCCCACGCTCCTTTCGGAATTCCGCTGACCCAACGGCGGGTCGCCCGGCTCAAGCCGGGGCGGCCCCCCGGCGCAGCACCCCGGCGGCGATGAGCACCTGCCCGACGACGTAGGTCACCATCACCCACAGGCCGGCGGCGGGCAGGTCGAGATCGGCGAACTCCCCCAGCGCGATCAGCGAATCGGAGACGAGGAACAACGCACCGCCAATGCCGGCGATCCGGTGCACGCCGGTGGCCAGGGCGGCCATCAGCACGAGGCTGGCCCCATAGCCGACGATCGGCCCGAGCATCGGCCCCGCCCCCGGCGCGCACAGTGCGAGCAGGATCGCGTACACGGCCACGTACGGCAGCGCGGACAGCGGGCGGGCAAGCGCGCTCCCGCGGCGCCACGGCCAGAACGTCGCAATGTAGGCGACCTGGGCGGCCAGGAAGCACCCAACCATCGCCAGGAATGCCGAATCCTCGCCCACGACGTCGGGCAGGGTGTCACCGAGCCAACTGAAGGCGAGGGCGACGAGCAGTCCGCGGACCGCCCGGGGCCGCGGGGCGACCGTCGAGGCGACCACCACGACGGCGAGCGCCGGCATCAGCAGCCATTGGGCAACGTTCGCCACGGCCGAGGCGCCGACTGCCAGGGCGACCCAGTCGACGATCGCGGCCGCGCCCAGAACGCCGAGCGCCACCCGGCCCGCCGGCCGCGCGGTTCCGAACGGGTTCGCCGCGTCGACGCCGCCGAGGGTGGGGGTGCTCGTCATGCCGCACAGGCTAACCCCGACCCCGGCTGCACTGTGTTCGCGGCGGGCACTGTGTTCGCGGCGGGCACCGGGGCCACAGCCCGGGAGGGCGACTAGGCTGCCCGCATGCCCTCCGCCCTCGATTCCACCCCCTCGACCGCGGCCGATCGCCGGGCCGCCGCGCTCCGCGAGGCGCTGCGCACCCGCGTCGTCGTCGCGGACGGCGCCATGGGCACCATGATCCAGGCCGCCGGGCCGAGCCTGGCGGACTTCCTCGGCCACGAGGGCTGCAACGAGATCCTGAACGTGACCCGCCCCGACATCATCGCGGGCGTGCACGACGCCTACCTCGCCGTCGGCGTCGACGCGATCGAGACCAACACCTTCGGCGCCAACTGGTCCAACCTCGCCGACTACGGGATCGAGGACCGGATCGAGGAACTGGCCGAGGCCGGCGCCCGGATCGCCCGGGAACGGGCCGACGCCGCCGCCGCCGCCGACGCCGCCGAGCACCCCCGCTGGGTGCTCGGTTCCATGGGGCCGGGTACCAAGCTGCCGACCCTCGGCCACGTCAGCTACGACCACCTCAAGCAGACCTTCGCGCGGCAGGCCGCCGGCCTGCTCGCGGGCGGGGTCGACGCCGTCCTGATCGAGACCTGCCAGGACCTGCTCCAGGCCAAGGCGGCGATCAACGGCGCCCGGGCGGCGATGGCCGCCGCGGGCCGCGAGGTCCCGATCGTGGTCTCCGTCACCGTGGAGACCACCGGAACGATGCTGCTCGGCAGCGAGATCGGCGCCGCGCTGACGGCCCTGCAGGCGCTGCGCGTGGACGCCATCGGCCTGAACTGCGCGACCGGGCCGGACCGGATGGGCGAGCACCTGCGCCACCTGTCCCGGCACGCCGAGGTCCCCGTCACGTGCATGCCCAACGCCGGGCTGCCGGTGCTCGGTCCCGACGGCGCCCACTACCCCCTCGCCCCCGACGAGTTGGCCGCCGCGCACGTGGGCTTCGTCGCGGAGTACGGGCTCGGCCTGGTCGGGGGGTGTTGCGGCACGACGCCGCAGCACCTCGCCGCGGTGGTCGCCGCCGTGCGGGGCGCCCGCCCCGCCGCCCGCCGGCCCGAGCCGGAGAACGGCGTCGCGAGCCTGTACAGCCACACCGACCTGCGCCAGGAGACGAGCTTCCTGGCCATCGGCGAACGCACCAACGCGAACGGCTCCAAGGCGTTCCGGGACGCGATGCTCGCCGGGGACTGGGACGCCTGCGTCGAGATCGCCCGCGGGCAGGCCCGCGACGGCGCCCACCTGCTGGATGTCTGCGTCGACTACGTGGGCCGGGACGGCGTCGCCGACATTCGCGCGGTCGTCTCCCGGCTGGCCTCGGCGGCCACCCTCCCCCTGGTGATCGACTCGACGGAGCCGGACGTGATCCGGGCCGGGCTGGAACTCATCGGCGGCCGGGCCGTGGTCAATTCGGTGAACTTCGAGGACGGCGCCGGTCCGGGGTCGCGGTTCGCCCGGATCATGCCCGCGGTGGTGGAGCACGGCGCGGCCGTCGTCGCGCTGGCGATCGACGAAGCGGGCCAGGCCCGCACGGCCGAGCGGAAGGTCGCCGTCGCGACCCGGTTGATCGAGACCCTGACCCGGGACTGGGGCATGCGGGTCGAGGACATCATCGTCGACTGCCTCACCTTCCCCGTCGGCACCGGCCAGGAGGAAACCCGCCGCGACGCGATCGAGACGATCGAGGCGATCCGCGAGATCACCGGGCGCTACCCCGGCGTGCACACCACCCTCGGGGTGTCCAATGTCTCCTTCGGCCTCAACCCCGCGGCCCGGCAGGTGCTCAACTCCGTCTTCCTGCACGAGGCCGTCGACGCCGGGCTGGATTCCGCCATCGTGCACGCCGCCCGGATCGTGCCGCTGGCCACGATTCCCGCCGAACAGCGCGACGCCGCGCTGGACCTGGTGTGGGACCGGCGTCGGTACGACGCCGCCGGAAACCTGACGTACGACCCGCTGGCCCGGGTGCTGGAACTGTTCGCCGGGGTCGACGCCGCGTCCCGGCGGGACGCGCGCGCCGCCGAGTTGGCCGCCCTGCCGGTCGGCCCTCGGCTGGAGCGGCGGATCGTCGACGGCGAGCGGCGCGGCCTCGAGGACGACGTCGACGAGGCGCTCGCGGCCGGGATGGCCGCGCTGGACATCGTGAACGTGCACCTGCTGGCCGGGATGCGCACCGTCGGGGAGCTGTTCGGCTCCGGGCAGATGCAGTTGCCGTTCGTGCTGCAGTCCGCCGAGGTGATGAAGGCCGCCGTCGCGCTGCTCGAACCGCACCTGGAGCGGGCCGAGGCCGGGGCCGAGGGCGAGGCGGGCGCCGCCGGGGCGGGCGGGGCGGCGTCGAAGGGGACGATCGTGTTGGCCACCGTGCGCGGCGACGTGCACGACATCGGCAAGAACCTCGTGGACATTATCTTGACCAACAACGGCTACCGAGTGGTGAACCTCGGGATCAAGCAGCCCGTCGGGGCCATGATCGAGGCCGCCGAGGCGGAGGGCGCCGACGTGATCGGCATGTCCGGGCTGCTCGTGAAGTCCACCGTGGTGATGCGCGAGAACCTTGAGGAGCTGACCGCGCGGGGGCTGGCGAAGCGGTGGCCGATCATCCTCGGCGGGGCCGCGCTGACCCGGACGTACGTGGAGGACGACCTGGCCGGGACGTTCGACGGCGTGGTGCGGTACGCGCGCGACGCGTTCGAGGGGCTGGCGCTGATGGAGCCGCTGGTGGCGATCGCGCGCGGGGCGGATCCGGGCGCCGTGGGGCTGCCGGCGCTGCGCAAGCGGCGGGTCGCGGTGGGCGGGGGTGCGGGCCGGGGACCCGATGGGCCGGCGGGCGTTGGTGCCGAGGCGGCGGGCAGGGCGCCCAATGGGCCGGCGGGCGGGGCGCTGGTGTTGACGCCCGCGGATGCGATGCCGGTCCGGTCGGATGTGGCGGCCGACAATGCGGTGCCGGTGCCGCCGTTCTGGGGGACGCGGGTCACTGCCGAGGTGCCGCTGGACGAAATCGCAGCGTTCCTGGACGAGCGGGCGCTGTTCCTCGGGCAGTGGGGGCTCAAGCCCGGGCGCGGCATGAAGGCGGCGCCGAACGCCGGGGCGGGCGACGCGGCCGGCCGGCCGGTGGGCGTTGCGCAGAGTTCGGGCGCGGACCTGTCCGCCGTCGTGCCTGCGTTTGCGGACGCGTCGTACGCCGAGCTGGTGGAGGCCGAGGGCCGGCCCCGGCTGGCCGCGTGGCTGGACCGGCTGCGGTCGGAGCCCATCCTGGTGCCCGCCGTCGTCGACGGTTACTTCCCCGCCTGGTCCGAGGGCGACGACGTCGTCGTCGGGCGGGTTGTCGGCGAGCCGGCCGAGGCCGGGTTGGTCGAAACCCGGCCGGGCGGCGCCGGGACGCCGACCCCGGTCGAGTGGGTGCGTCTTACCTTCCCCCGCCAGCGCCGCGACCGGCATCTGTGCCTGGCCGATTTCCTTCGACCGCGCGAGTGGTGCGAGGCCGAGGGGCGGTTCGACGTCCTACCGATGCAACTCGTCACCGTCGGGGCCGGCGTCGCCCGGCGCACCGCCGAACTGTTCAAGGCCGACCGCTACCGCGAGTACCTTGAGCTGCACGGCCTCGCCGTCCAACTCACCGAGGCGCTCGCCGAGGCGTGGCACGCCCGCGTCCGGGCCGAACTGGGCTTCGCCGCCGAGGAACCCGCGCGGCCCGACGGCGGCCGCGACCTCGCCGCCGTGCTGCGCGTGGGCTACCGCGGCGCGCGGTTCTCCCTCGGCTACCCCGCCTGCCCCGACATGACCGACCGCCACAAGCTCGTCGACCTGCTGCGTCCCGAACGGATCGGCGTGACGCTGTCCGATGAGCTGCAACTGCACCCGGAACTGTCCACGGATGCGTTCGTCTTCCATCACCCGGAAGCGAAGTACTTCTCGGTGTGAGGCTGTTTCCCGGACACCGCGCTTCCCGGACTCACAGTCGAGTTCCCGCGGCCAGATCGAGGGCGTCGCCACCTCAAGGAGACCGTCCGCCGTCCCCGGAGCGGTCCCGATCGCCGGCGGCGACCCAGCGAGCCGTCGATGCCGTGCAGACGAGCACGATCGCTGCGGCAAGCGAGGCGCCGGCAATCGTGTCGGTCAGCCAATGCCGGTTCAGATAGGTCCGGCTCGTCGCCATGAGCAGCGGGAACGCGACCGCGAGCGCCACCGCCAGGGCGAGCCCCAGCCGGCCCACGAGCGCGGTCACTCGGGGGCGCAGCAGGATGACGAGAAGCACCGCCATCGTCGTCGCGTTGGCGACGTGCCCGGACGGGAACGATTGGTACGCGTCGGCCGCACGTCCCAGGTGGGGTCGCGGTCGCCCGACGGCGACCTTGACCGTCACGACCACCACCGCCGACAGCACTTCCACCAGGAGGAAGACGACGGCCGCCCGCCAGGAGCGCGCCACGCAGACGACGACGGCAAGCGCACCGGGGAGGAGGACGCCGCCTACGATGCCCCCGCCGAGCAGGCTGATCCGTTGTTCGGCCACAGTGAGCCACGGCGTGCGCCAGGAACGGACGGCCGCCGCCCACCACGTGTCGGCACCCAGCGGTGCGCCGTGAGCGCCCTGGACCGCGACCAGCAGGACCACGAACGGAATCAGGGTGAGGAAGACGGTGAGCGCCCTTGATCGTGGCGCTCTGGATCGCGGCGCTTTCGATCGTGCCGGCATCACGCAACACTAGCGCCGCAAACCTGCTGGCTACCTGACCGTTGGGCGCCGGGGCGCTCGGCGGACGGCCGCGCGTAGACGTCGCCCGGTGTGGTGTCCAGGGCGACCAGCGGTCGGGCGACAGTCCATACGCGATGTCGCCAAGTCGGACACGATTCCGGAAGCTTGGATTCCGGCGAATCTGACGGAGCCGACGCTATGCTCGTCGCGGACCGTCCCCTTCCCCGTCGGCCTGTCGCATTGTGTGCAGCAGGTAAGCGGCCTCGGCAATCGCCGCGATGATGTCGGGGCTACCGATGGCCTCAGTGGTCATTCTGGTCATCAGGCCCGGCACGTCGAGGACGGCGTCGATCACCTTGTTCTCGAGGGTGGGCGACTTGCGGAATTGGTCGATCTCGTTGGCCTCGATCTCGGCGACCACCTGCGGGTCCTTCGAGACCTCGGTGGCGGCCGAGCGGACGAAACCCTCGACAGTCCCGAGTTCGAATGCGCCGGCGAACAGCGAATTGATTCGGGCGATGATCTCGTCCAGCGCGATGAGCCGCGGATCCCGTGACGCGGCGCCGGAGCCGGCGCCCGTCGCCGGGGTCAGCGCGGCCTCCCCGCTCAGTGCGAGGTCGACTGTGCCGCGGTCGACCTGCTTGACCCGCTTGAGCACGACGTCGGACAGGTCCACCTCGGTGCCGAGCCGGTCGACGGCGATGACACGCACGAGATGCCGCAGGAACACCGAGAGCCTTTCCAGCGACGTGTTCTCGTAGTCGATGACCTGCGACATGAAGTCGTACAGCCGGACGAACGTGCCGGCGTCCTTGCGGAAAAGTTCGAGGCCTTCGAGTTCGGCGGTGTCCTTACGTACCTTGGCGGAGTTGTACCGGGCGGCGAAGGCGTCCTTCGGCCCCTTGATCGCCGCCGACAGCGCCCCGTGCCCCGCCCGGGCGAACCGCGCCCGGGCGAAAGCCTCGACGTCGTCCGCGGTGTAGATGTCGGCCTCGGCAAGCTTGGCCGCGATCTCGTGCACGATGTTCGGGTCCGTCGTCGTCTCGATCCGGGCCTCGGCGAAATATGGTTCGAATGACGCCTGAATATCCAGCGGCTCGTTGACAAAGTCAAGGATGAACGTCCGGTCCTTGACCTCGCCCGACGGCGCCCGATACACGCGGTTCAGCCGGGACAGCGTCTGCACGGCGGTGATGCCATCCAGCCGCTTGTCCACGTACATCGCGCACAGCAGTGGCTGGTCGAAGCCGGTCTGGAATTTGTCCGCGACGATCATCACCCGGTATTCAGGGGCCTTGAACTCGGCCGCGAGGTCCCGCGAGGCGATACCCGGGTTCATGCTCACCTCGGTCGCGTTCTGCACGTTGTAGTCCGGGTCGTCGAGCGATCCGGAGAACGCGACCAATGCCTGCATGTCGTCGTAGCCCATCGTGCGGAGGTAAGCGTCGATCTCGACCTTGTACCGCACCGCGGCCTTGCGCGACGACGTCACGACCATTGCCTTCGCGTGGCCGTCCAGGAGGCCGGCCACGTTCGCCCGGAAATGGTCGACGACGATGCGCACCTTTTGTCCGATATTCGCCGGGTGCAGCCGCAGGTACGTCATGATCGCCCGGGCCGTGGCCTTCTCATCGACCAGGTCGCCGTCGGCGTCGGCATACCCGGCGCCGGCGTCGATGCCCGCGCCGACGGCGCGTTCGATCTCGTAGGCGGTGGAATAGTTCTGGTAGCCGCGCAGCACGTCGAGGATGAATCCCTCCTCGATCGCCTGCTTCATCGAATACAGGTGGAAGGCCCGCGGGATTCCGCCGGCGTCCGGCCGGCCGAAGAGCTCCAGCGTCTTGGCCTTCGGCGTCGCGGTGAAGGCGAAATACGAGAGGTTGGCGGGCGCGGCCCGCTGCGTCATCGCCGCCTTGATCTGCTGTTCGATCGCCGCGTTGAGCAGGTCCTCCCCGTCGATCTCCGCTCCCTCCGGCACCGCCACCCCGCCGGCCGAGAGCACCGCGCGAACCTCGGACGCCGTGGCGCCGGTCTGCGAGGTGTGCGCCTCGTCGACGATGATCGCGAAATTGTGGGCGCGCAGGGCCGCGTTCTCGGCGAGTTCCTGCAGCAGAAAGTGGAATGTCTGAATCGTCACGACGACGATCAGCCGCTTGTCCAGCAACGCCCTGGCCAGCGCCTTCGACTTCGATCCGCCCGCCCGGCGGACCTCGGTCTCGTCGATGGTCACCACCAAGTCCTTGCGGTCATCGATCTGGCGGACGGCGGCCTGGAGTTGGTCGTCCAGCACCGTCCGGTCGGTGATCACCAGAACCGTGTCGAAGACCTTCTCGTTCGCGTCGTTGTGCAGGCGGGCGAGGCGGTGCGCGGCCCACGCGATCGAATTCGTCTTGCCCGAGCCGGCCGAGTGCTGCACCAGGTAGCGCGCGCCCGGGCCATCCGCGCGGGCCGCGGCCAAAAGGTCCGTGACGACTTCCCATTGGTGGAACCGGGGGAACAGGATGGTCGAGGTCTTGGTCTTCTTCCCGCTGATCGGGTCGGCCGTCTCCGCGTGCTTGACGAACATCAGCGCGCCCAGGATCTTCAGCCAGGCCTCGCGCTCCAGCACCCGTTCCCACAGGTACGACGACGCGGGCCCGGCCGGATTGGGCGGGTTGCCCGCCCCGCCGTCGGCGGTGCCGCGGTTGAACGGCAGGAAGTGCGTCCGCGCGCCCGCGAGCCTGGTGGTCATCCACACTTCGTCGTCGTCGACGGCGAAATGCACCAGCGCGCGGTTGCCGTGCCCGAGGAGCGGCTGGGCGACGCCCGCCGAGCGCGGGTCGCGGTCGTGCTTGTACTGGTCGATGGCCGACGTCACGCGCTGCTTGAAGAACGTCTTCAGCTCCGCCGTCGCGACCGGGATTCCGTTCACGAAGAAGACCAGGTCGATCGCCCGGTGATCGCCCTTGACCGGGGAGAAACGCACCTGCCGCAGCACGCGCAGCCGGACCGCCCGGTAGGCCGCCGTCGTGGTCGGGTTCATCGTGGTGGCGGGCCTGAACTGGCACATGCTGAAGTGCGCGTTCACGTGCGAGAACGGGCGGCGCAGCACGTTCAGGGTCCCGCCGCCGTGGGACATCGGTGCGTCCAACCGCTTGGCCAGCGCCGTCAGGAGTTGGCGGCGCTGCTTGGCCTCCGACGGCGAGCCGGTCGTGACGACCTTCGCCAGCTCGGTCGGCTGGGTCTCCTCCAGCCAGCCGAACACGTCCTCGGGGAACAGCGCGAGTTCCGCGTCATAGCCGGTGTCATTCGGCGAATACAGCCAGCCGTGCGCGGCCAGGTACTCGGCGATCTCGATTTCGAGCGCGAGTTCGGCCGTCGGGTCACTCACGAGCTTTCCCTTCGTCGAGGAACTGCGCGACGCTGACTACCGGTTTTCGCCACTTCGCGGCGACGCGAGCCTTGCCTGACTGGGTGCCGAGTTCGGCCACGACGAGGAAATCGCATGTGGTCTTGGTCACGTTGGCGACGGGCACCAGGCCCATGTTCCGGGCATACTGCTCCATCTCGGTGCGGGAGATCGAGCGCCCGCGTTCGTCGACGGCATCGCCGGTGAAGCAGACGCGCGCGCCCGGGACCACGACGGCCGACAGGTCGACCGTCGTCGCCGTCGCGAGCGCGCCCGACAGGCCGCTGCCGAGGAGTGGTTCGAGCAACCTGAGCCGCGCGACCAGCGAAGGGGCAAGCCCGGCGGAGTTGCCCGCCACGGACGCGAGCCGGGCGACGACGGCTTCGCGGACGGCCTCATTGCCGGCGCCGGGAGCCGCGCCGGGGCACGGCTGTCCCTGGAGGACCGCGCGGCTGATGGTGCGGCCGACGTCCAGGAGCGCGGCGAGCGTCGGCGTCGTGCGCGGCGGCTCGATGGCGTCGGGCCCGGTGGCGTCGGGCCCGCTGGCGTCGGGCCCGGTGGCGTCGCGGGAGAGCAGGTAGGTCATCGGCCGGTCGGGGTCCGCGAGGCCGAAGGCGACCCCGCCCACCCCGCCCAGCCGGCCATGCGCCGCGATGACGGCCCGCGCGCGGGCGAGGGCCGACCCGGTCCTCGTCGCGTTGCGTTCGGCGACCGACAGCCGGTCCGGATCGAGGTTGAGCCCCAGCGGCAGGCCGCATACAACGCCCTGTCGTTTGAGTTCGAAGTCGATCAGGCCGAGCGCGTCGTCGACCCCGACGCCGACGGGGATCGCGCCCTCCACGAGGACGGACAAGACCGCCCAGGCCTCGGCGAGCGTGGGCGCCAGCACGATGTCGTCGACCGTGAGCCCGTAGGCCTCGCGGGCTCCCGAGAGGTCTCGTTCGGGATTGATGAGCGTGGACACGGCCGTGCCGTCGTCGAAGGCGAGCGCGATCTCGACCGGCCGCGGGCGCGAGCGCTTGTCCTCGGCGCCGACCGTGAGCATCCCGAGTGCGACGTGCCGCCCCATAGTTCGGCCGCCCGCGGACTCCGCCAGGAACCTCAACACCCGTCGGTCCGTGCGAAGGTCCTTGGCCAGAACGTCGCGGTGCAGCACGATGCCGTCCAGCGACGTCGCCCGGCTCAGGGCCACGTAGACCTGCCCGTAGTCGAAGGCGCCCCCGGTGAGGTCGATGACCAGCCGGTCGAGGGTCTGCCCCTGGACCTTGTGGATTGTGATCGCCCAGGCGAGCTTGAACGGGAGCTGAGTGAAGGTTCCGACGACCTCCCGGCGCATCGTGCCGCCGTCGAAGACCGGCTCGGTGACCTCCCAGGTATGCGGGGTTACCTCGACGACGGCGCCGCCGTTGAGTTCCACGGTGACCGCCTCGCCGCCGCCGTCGACGGCGACGACCTTGCCGAGCGATCCGTTGACCCACTGCTCGTCCGGGTCGTTGTTCAGCAGCATGATCTGCGCGCCGACCTTGTAGTCGACGCGGTCCTCGACTGGGGCGTCGAAGGTGGACGTGTCGCCTTTGGCGACGGCGTAGTGGCTGAACACCCGCCCGGGAAGGCGCTCGAGCGCCTGGCGGTTTCGCGCCGTCACGATGCGGTTGGTCGGTGCGACCGTGAGCCAGAATTCGTTGTCCGGCGGGATGAAATCCCTATTCGTTCGGGTGTTGAGTTCGGCCCGCATCCCTTCGAGTAGGACGCCGTCGCGGACCGCATTCAGCAGGCCGACGAGGCGGTCGTCCCCGAGCTGGCGGAAAACCTTGGTGAGTTGCATCGTCGGGAACGTCTCGGGACGGTAGGCCGTCGCGGAGAAGAAGTACGGCGTCGCGTACCGCCCGTCGAGCCACGCCCGCTCGTTGTCCTTGACAATGGGCGGGAGCTGGAACAGGTCGCCGACGAGGATGATCTGAACACCGCCGAACGGCTTCCCCCGGTGCGGGCCGAAGCGGCGCAACGCCGCCTCCACCTGGTCGAGCAGGTCGGCCCGGACCATCGACGCCTCGTCAATGATGAGCGTCTGCATGCCCTTGATGACTTTGGCGAAGCGACCCGGGTAATAGTCGCGGCCGCTCCTGACGTCGTCGATCGTCGTCGTGGAGCGGAAGCCGAAAAGCCGGTGGATCGTCAGGCCGTCGACGTTGAGGGCCGCTATTCCGGTCGGCGCCGCGACGACAACGTTTCGATCCGTGTTCGCCATGAAATGCCGAATCAGGGTGGACTTACCGGTCCCCGCCTCGCCGGTCAGGAACATGCTCCCGCCGCCGTCCAGGATCTCCAACGCCCGCGCGAACTCGTCCGTGATCTCGAGCGCCGTGGCGGGGCGAACGGCCTGCCCGGGCGGCGTCGGCGGAGTGCTCACGACGGCACCTCGATCTGACCGGTGACCGCCGCCGTAATCAGCGCCGCGCGCCGCTCTTTCGAAAGCGCGATGTTGTGCTCCGCCTCGGCGATGAGGGCATCGATTCGAGCACACCGCTCATCCAGATAGTCCGCAATCTGCGCCTGCTCGGCCGGCGGCGGAACCGGCACCGGCATCGCACGGAGCTTCTCGGCGGTCAGATGCGGAATCGTTGACTTGTTGCAGATCACGTCGATAACGCCAAATTCTCGGTACACGGTCAATACATACGAGACAAATTTCGAGTTCCATTCGCCAGTGAGCCGCAGCCGATTCACGGTCTTTTGGAACGACCATCCGGGCATGCCCTTTTCAAGAACCAGACTCACCCCGACCGTTGCCCCGCCTTCGATGACGAGGATGTCGCCCGCGCGCAGATCCAGCACTTTCGCTTCAATCACAGTAAATGGCATCGAATTGACGTCTGTCAGATCCAAACCGGTTCGCCGAACATTGGCAGCTCGGATATACGGCATCGCTAGGTCGGACTCTCGGGCCGCCTTTCCTCCATCGAGCATTTTTCCGAGTGTCACCGAGAACCCCCGGCCGAGTGATGCGAAAGGCAGCGACCGATCCGGCGCGAGGCGAAACGGGTCACGCCCTCCCAGCGTCCGGTGGGCAATGAGCCCAAGTTTCCGTTCTCCAAGCAAGCCGATGAAACGTTGTTGTTCGGCAATGAGGGCGTCGATCTGGGCGGTCTCGACGTCCAGGAAGTCCGCGATCCGCCGCTGCTTTGCCGGAACTGGGAGTGGGATCGGGAGCGATTTCAGTTTTCCCGCGGTGATATGAACTACCGTAAACCCTGTTGACCGCAACGCCTTGCACGCCTTCAAAGGACGCGACTCAAGGACGTAGGCAAGGTACATCGGATCCACGTCCCCTGGCTTGGGTGTGAAGATGACGGTGTCGCCTCCGACAAAGGCGCGTCCCTCGATGCGCGACAGAGCTGATTTTCCAATGTCTTCGGGATCCTCGCCCGAACCGGCGAACACGATGCTCCCGAAGGGAAGCGGCGTATACCTCGGCATGTCATTCTCGTCAATAAACGAACAAGCTTCGGCAATGACAATGCCGAACCGTGTGTAGAGTTCGCCGTAGCGCACGACGGGGTTTCCACGATCGCGGTTGTCATTTTTGGATCCACCGCGGCCTTTGCTGAGTGTTCCGAGCGCGCCGAGCCGCCTAATCTCCCACGATGGCGGAAGATTGCCGAGCCACGATTCACCTGCCGTCATTCCTCCACCTCCCGCAGCAGTTCCAGAATGCGCCTGACGCTCGCCTCCAGGTCCGCGTCGATCTCGGCGAGCGGACGCGGCGGTACGTATTCGTAGAAGTGCCGGGTGAACGGGATCTCGTAGCCGACCTTGGTCCGGCCCCAGTCGATCCAGGCGTCGGGCACGTGCGGCACCACTTCGGCGTCGAAATAGGCCTGGATGGTGTCGCGCTGCGCGTCGTGGGTCTTGGGCCGGCCGCCCCAGCCGAAGGGGACGATCTCGGTGTCGCGCAGGCCGGCATCGGGCTCCGGGTGCCCCTTCGTGAGGCAGATGTCGGCGGTCTCGTCGCGTTCGCCGAGCGCCTGCCACAGGGCCTTGCGTTGCGGCGTGGTCAGCCCGAGGCGGTTGCCGCCGAGGTGCTTGCCGACGTCGCGCAGGAATTCCTCGCGGTTGAGGTAGAGCCGGTCCCCGAAGGTCGAGAGAACGTCGACGAGGCCATCGACCTTGGCGAGCGGCTTGGCGGCCGCGACGGCCGCCAGCCGCTCGGAGGTGACCCGGAAGTTCAACCGCAACGGCCGCTCAATGGTGACGGACCAGTAGGCGAAGTCGAGGTTGTCGAAGATCTTGGACCGCGGGGCCGGACCCCGCCCGGCCCGGCCCGCGCCGTCGGCCAAATGTGCGCCGTCGGGGGCCTCGGCGTCGTCGGCCGCGTCCGCGCCCTCGGTCGCGTCGAAGCGGTCATAGGCGCGCACGATCTCCGCGCGGTCCGCCGCGGAGATCTCGACGCGCTTGGAGCCCAGGGACTTGCGCATCTTGGTGCCGAGCTTGGTGGCGTCGATGAGCTGGACCTTGCCGGCGCGCTCGGGCTGCTTGGTGTTATCCAGAATCCACAGGTACGTGGCGATGCCGGTGTTGTAGAACATGTCGTTCGGCAGGGCGACGATGGCGTCGATCAAGTCGTTTTCCAGCAGATGGCCGCGGATCTCGCTCGGCCCCGAGCCGGCGCCGCCATTGAACAGCGGCGACCCGTTCAGCACGATGCCGCCGCGACCGCCGTTGCCGCGGGCATCGACGGGGCGCAGCTTGGCGACCAGGTGCAGCAGGAACAGCATCGAACCGTCGCCCACGGACGGCAGCCCGGGGCCGAACCGCCCCCGGGCGCCGCGGGCGTGCTCGGCCCGGACCGACTTCTCCGACGCCTTCCAGTCCACGCCATAGGGCGGATTCGACAGGACGAAGTCGAAGGCCTCCCCCGGAAACAGGTCATCGGCCAAGGTGTCGCCCAGGCGGACGTTGGCAATGTTCTGGCCCTTGATCAGCAGGTCGGACTTGGCGATCGCGTACGACGCCGGGTTGATCTCCTGCGCGTACAAGGCCAGGTTCGCCCTGGGGTTCAGCTCGAGCAGGTGCTCCTCGGCCAGGGAGAGCATGCCGCCTGTGCCCGCGGCCGGGTCGTAGACCGAGCGGGTGATGCCGGGCGTGGCGAGCGCGGCGGTGTCCTCGGCGAAGACCAGGTCCACCAGCAGCCGGATCGCGTCGCGGGGGGTGTAGAAGTCGCCGGCCTCGGCGTTGGAGGCCTCGAAGTCCTTGAAGATCAGGTGCTCGAACAGGTCCCCCATGCCGGCGTTGGTGACGGCGTCGGTGGACAGGTCCACCTTGGCGAAGCCCTGCGTGACCGGGATCAGCCGGTCGGCGGCGTCGAGTTGGCGAAGGCGAGCCTCGAAATCGAAGTGCTTGAACACGTCGACCTCGGCCGAGAAGCCGTTGACGTAGTCCACGAGGTTCGCCGCGAGGTTGTCCGGGTCCTCCAGCGCGGCGGCGAGGGTGTAGGTCGAGGTGTTGGAGAAAAGCAGCCCGGTCGCTTGGCGCACGAAGGCGCGACGCAACGTGGCGTCGTCGGACCGCGCCAGCGCGGCGGCCATGGCCTCGCGGTGCGGCGCCATCACGCACTCCAACCGGCGCAGGATCGTGAACGGCAACACGACCGACCCGTACTGGTGCGGCTTGAACGGCCCGCGCAGCAGGTCCGCGATCGACCACACGAAGGTGCTCAACTGGCTCAAAACGTCTCCTGTCCCGCGCGGCGCCGCGCGGCCTCGTGCTCGTCTCCCCGGCGTCGGCCACGCCCCCGGACACATCGTTCGAGCCGCGCGAATCCCGACCCCCCGACAGTAGCGAACCGCCAGGCCGGAAGGGTTGCGGCCGGCGATTCGAGTCTCGGCGCGCCGAGCCGATCGGCGCACCCGCCGTCGTCGACGGCTGCTTCCCGGCCGGCCCGGCGGTGACGACATCGCCACCGGGCGGGTCGGTGCCGGCGCGCCGAGGCGGCGCGGCTGGTCAACGGGCCCGGGCAGCTTCGCTACCCCGGGCTGCCGTTTTCGGCACGGTGGCTTGCCGGAGTGTGTCCGTGAGGGGTGCGAGCAAAGACGTTGCCGAGCCCACGCCCGCAAATGCCGCCGATACTCGTGCGGCGGTGCGTAGGCTCGGAGCCGGGCGTACCCGGCCCACCCGCACATCCCCGCACATTTCGACCGGAGGTCACGTGACGCAGCTCGGGGTCGGTGACTACCCAGCCTTGGACGACGAACCCGTCGTCGGTCTCGTAGATCGTCGGCGAGCCGTTCACGGGGCTGTTGCGGTCTTTTCCCAGGAACCGTTGCCCCGAAGCCGGGCGCTGGGCCTACTGCTGCCGGTCAACGACTTCTGGCTCTTCGACGGAAAGACGGCCATCATCAACGACATCGCCGGTGACGGGAACTGGGCCGATGGCGAGGTGTTTTGCACCGACACCGAGATCATCGCCGGATTCCTCGCCTCCTTCGAACCGGCTTGGCGGCGCGCCATCCCCCACACGGAGTACAGTCCGCGCGTGAGTCGGTGAGCTGGGCATGCCATCGTCCTCCAGTGCCCAACAACTCCAGGCCGCCCTCGGGCGGCGGTTGCGCGAGATCCGCGAGGACGCCGGCATGTCCCAACGAGATCTGTCCGCGCGAGTGGGCTGGCACTCGTCGAAGGTCTCCAAGATCGAACACGCTCGCCAGGCGCCGACCGTGGTGGACATCAGGAACTGGTGCACCGCCTGTGGCGTGGCGCACCTGGCCGAGGATCTGACGTCGCGTCAACGCGCGGTGCACGAGATGTTCACCCAGTGGCGGCGAATGGAGGCGGCCGGTCTCGCCGAGGCGCAAAAGGTCGTGAACGGCCTGTGGCGAGACACCGGCCGGTTCCATGCGTACGAGGGCTGGATGATCCCGGGCCCATTCCAGACCCGCGGATACATCGAGGCCAGGCTCAGGGCCGTCAAGACCAACCACGAGGTCCCGGGCGGCGACGACGACATCGAGGCGGCGATCGAGATCAGGGCGCGACGCGGGGCCGTTCTCAACGACGCCCGCAAGCGGTTCGCCGTCGTGCTGGAGGAATCGGCGCTTCGCCACTGCCTGACCGATACCGACACGATGATCGGCCAGCTCGGACACCTGCTGACCATCGCGACACTACCCAATGTCAGCCTGGGGATCATCCCCTTGGGCGTCGAGCGACGACGCGCCGCCGTCGAGGGGTTCTGGATGTACGACGAGCGCCGCGTCGACGTGGAACTCGTCTCCGGCTGGCTGTCAATCACCGCACCGGCAGAACTTGCCCTGTATCGACGAGCCTTCGCTGACCTGGCGAGCCTTGCCGTCCACGGCACCGGCGCCCGACGGCTCATCATGACCGCCATGCATGCCCTGGAAACCTGAATCGGCTGCGGAGGACCCCACTCTGCTCCGGATTGCAGTTGCCACACTCGGGGGGCGTCGATGTCGAGCACATCCGAGCAAAACCGTTGGCCGGCGCACGGGCCAGCCATAACGTCGCGGCATGCTTCCACGACCTCGCCCATTTGCACCAGAAGATCCCTCGTCCCAGTGGGCACAACGACCTCGCCGCAGGCGTGCCGTGGGCGGTGGGGCGAGATGAGCGCCGCGTCGGCCGTTCGCGCCCGAGGGCTGCGCGGACGCGACCTGGTTGCGGCCGAGGCCGCAGCTGCCTCGTTCCTGGAATGCCTCGGGGCCGACCTGGGAGACAACGCCGCGCAAACACCCGGGCGGATGGCTCGCGCCTTCGCCGAGTTGCTGACCCCGCGTCCCTTCGCGCCGACCACGTTCACGCCGGCGACTCTCGGGTACGTGCGGGCCGCGGGGCGCATCGCCGGGGTGCTGCCACGGCGGCCCGACCCGGACGGTGGCCGATTACCGGCTCGGGATGCGGAGTCAAACCGGGCGGCAGCGCGCCGGGAAACCACCTGAACCGCTCCCCGACCACCGGCACGTCGACAACGGCCGAATCGGCATTGCCCGACTCGAGCCACGGCGGCCCCGCACCGGACGGGCTGCGGAACGCGCGGATTCTGACCGACCACGCCCTCGGGCGCCGCGCGCGGCTGCGTGAGGGCGTCGACGCTCTGACTCCCGCCTCAGTGCAGATGGCGTCGAGGCGCCGTCCAGGACGGCGGCGCAGTTTTCGATGACGGTTGAGAACCGGTGCCGACGGAGGGGGGCACGAGCCGCCCCCTAGAACTCGTCGGCTCCGGCGACCTGGCCGATCGGGAACAGATGCCGGGTCGCAGCGCACACCGTTTCGAGTGCGTGCACCGGCGTGTCCTCGGTGCTGTAGCCGGTCCTGAGAATCTGGACCACCCACTCGTCCGGTTCGAGTTCGAGGGTCTGCCGTTCGAAGAGTGTCGGCCGCCTGGCGATGAGCGACTCCTCCGCCCTTCCGAAGGCGTATCCCAGGTCGGCGAGGGCCGCTTGGAGGGTCGGACGAACGAATTCCGGCTCCACGATGCGCGTGTCCGCGAAGAGATCGGCACGGAAGAACGATGTGGCAACTCGGACGGGGACGTCGTTCGCCAGCATCATCTTGCGGCGCGCCACGACGTCGGTGCCGGGCTCGACGCGCAGGGCTCGCGCCACGTGCTCGGTGGCCGGTTCCAGTCCGATGTAGAGCATTTTTCGGTCGGCGCGGATGCCCTGGCGCTCGGCTTCCACCAGGTAGAGGCTGACGCTGCCCCGCACCGCCGGGGGCGTCGGGATGCTGCGCTGCACCAGGACCCGCGGCGTTGGCTCGGCCGGCGCCTCGGGCGCTTTCGCGGCCGGTCCCTTGGCAATCTGCGTGATGCGCGGTGGCGTGACACCGAGCGCGGCGGCGATCTGTTCGCGGGACATCCCGAGTTCCCGCGCGTCGGCAATGGCCTGGCGACGGTACCGCGCAGCCGCCTCGGTGAGGGCCTGGTCCTCGGTCATGAGGGCGGTCAGCGCGCGAGCGCGGTCGATCGGATCGCGCTGGGTGGCGGCTTCGTGAAGGGTTCGCGCATCCATGTGCCCAGTATCTCAGACCATATAAGGGGGATTACCTCGGGGCTGGTAACCCGGGTAACTCGCGTGCTAGCCTCCGGGTTCACGCCCCCCGCCCGGCCGCGCGGCGCAGTTGCCGCTGCCGCCACCCCAACAGCACCCCGCTGAGGCCCACCACGACGCACGTGACCAGCAACAACAGCGCGGAGACGGCGGCGACGTCGGGCGACGTGCCGAATCTGATGCCGTCCCACAACAGGCGCGGCAACGTGCTGACCCGCAGCCCGCTCAGGAAGAGCGAGACGACCGACTCGTCGAAGGACTGCAAGAAACACAACAGCATCGACGCGAGCAGCCCCGGCGCCATCAGCGGCAACGTGATCCTCGCCAGGACCCGGCGCGGAGCCGCGCCCAGACTCACGGCGGCCCGCTCCAACCCGGGGTCCACGCCCACGTACGCGGCCGAGACCAGCACGAACGCAAACGGAAGCACCAACGCGGTGTGGGCGATCATGATGCCGACCTCGTTGTCGGTGAGCCGCACGGCGCGGGCCGTCCAACGAAACACCTGCGAGTACGCCAGGTACGCGCCAAGCGCGAACACGACCGCGGGCACGCTCAGGGGGGCCATGACGATCGACTCGATCACCCCGGTGATCGGGTTGCGCCGGCGGCCCAGGCCCAGCACCAGCAGCACGGCGAGCACGGTCGCGGCCACGGCGACGACCGTGCCGATGCGCAGGCTGGTCAGCGCGGCGTCCATCCACTCGGGACTGGTCAGCACCGACTCGAACCACCGCAACGAGTACCCCCGCGGCGGGAAGATGATCGTGTTGTCCGAGGTGAACGCGACGGGGATCAGCACCACGAGCGGCAGAACCAGGAAGACCGCGATCAGCGGGAGATAGGCGCGGCGCCCGATCGCCGCGCCGACCCGGACCACCCGACGCAGCGCCGGCGGGATGAGATGCCGAGTGGACAGGTGTTCGCGCAGCACGGCCGTCGCAAGCCCGAGGTGCTCCGGTCCGGTCGCCGGGCGCGGTCGCGCGTGCAAGTACGGCGTCGCCCACCGGGCGACAACGCCCATGATCGCAACCACGACCAGCGCGATCACGGCGAGCACGAGCCCCAGCGAGGCCGCCAGGCTCCAGTTGTAGCCCGACTCGATCTGCGACTGGATCACCTGCGCGAGCATCGTCTGGTGGGTCCCGCCGAGCACCGCCGGCGCAATGAAGCTGGCCATCGTGTACAAAAACACGAGCACCGCCCCGGACCGGATGCCGGGCACCGACAGCGGCACCACGACCCGGAAGAACGCCGCCGCAGGCCCGGCGCCCAGGCTCCGGGCGACCAGCAGCGTTCGGGTGTCGATCCGCTGCATCGCGGTCACCAGCGAGAACACCATGAGCGGGATGGTCACGTGAACGAGGGCGACGACCACCGAACCGGTGGTGAAGAGCATGCCGAGCGGTCGTTCCGTCAGGCCGAGGCCCCGCAGCGCGGAGTTGATCAGGCCGTTGCGCCCGAGGATCACGACCCAGGAGAACGTGCGCACCAGCACACTGGTCAGGAACGGGACCAGGACGAGCAGGATCAGCAGGAGCTTTCGAGCCCCCTTCGACCGGCTGATCATCCAGGCGAGCGGGAAGGAGACGACGAGCGTGATCGCCGTCGTCAGAAGCGAGATGAACGTCGTCGTCCAGGCCACCCGCAGATACAACGGGCTGACGGCGAGCGCGAGGGACTCGCCGCCGTCCGCCCAGATCTCCGGCACCACCGTCGCCAACGGCAGGAAGTAACCCACCGCCAGGACGATCAGGCCCGGCAGGATGTACCAGGACGCGGGGCGCCCCGGCGGCGTTCGCTACCGCTTCAGGAGCCACTGGTCCCACCGCGGCTTGACCGTCTCACGGTGATCGGCCCACCACTGCGCGTCGAGGATCGCGCTGACGTCGGCGTTCGCGGGGTCACCCGGAAGCCGGGCCGCCCGCTCCTTGTCGATCAGCGCGAACGCGTCCGCGTTCGTGGGCCCGTAAAGGATCGCGGCCGACATCGCGGCCTGGGGCTCGGGCGACGTCGCGTAGTCGATGAACTTCATCGCGCCGGCCTGGTTGGGGGCGTCCTTGGGGACCACCCACCACTCGGTGTCGGCGATCGCGCCGTCCCAGCTGTAGGTCCAATTGGCCCCGGCCTCGATGGCGTCCTCGACGCGCCCGTTCGGAATGAACGCGGCGTCCACCTCGCCTTGCTGGATGAGGGTCTGGATGTCCGCCGAGGCTTTGAACGCGACGACCTGGCTCTTAATCCGGTCGAGGGCCTTGAAGGCCCGGTCGACGTCGAGCGGGTACAACTGGTCGGGGCTGACGCCGTCGCCCAGCAACGCAAACTCGAGGGTGTAGGAGGGTTCCGCCGGCAGCGCGCGGCGGGCCTTGACGGCGGGGTCGAAGAACTGGGCCGGCGTCATGCCGGCGGGGAAGGATGCCTTGCTCCAGGCGAGGTTCTGGCCGAAGATCAGGTAGCCGATGCCGAACTCCTGCTTGAGGCTGTCGGGCACTCCGGCGGCGTCAACGACGCCGTAGTCGATCGGTTCCAGCAGGCCGTCGGCCGCTTCATTGACGTAGGCCGCGCTCTCCGCGCTGACGACGTCCCAGTCGACCTGGCCGCTGGCGACCATGGCCTTCACCTTGTCGTAGGACGAGCCCTCGGTGCCGACCACGGTGACGCCGCTCTCCTTCTGGAACGGCTCGAAATACGCCTTGGTCTGCGCGTCCTGGAACGATCCACCGTAGGACGAGATGACGATCTTGCCGGCGCCGGCGCCGGAGCCGGAACCGGAGCCGGAGCCGGAGCCCTCGTCATCGCCGCCGGCGCATCCGGCGAGGGCCGCGGCCGAGACCGCGGCAACAACGAACAGTGCCGTGCGGCGGTGCACGGACTTTGATGTGCGGACGTGCATGCGTCTACTCCTTCGAATCGGACGAGTCCTTCGGATCGGGCGAGGCAGTGCGGTTGGGTCCGCGCCCGGGCAGCTTGACGGCCTCGTTCGCCGCCCACGAGACGTACGCGCAGTCGCCGACGGCGAACGGCTGGGTCACGCCGGGCACCGAGACGACGAGGCTCTGGCCGTCGGCGAGTTCGACGGCGATGCGCCACAGGGGGCCGAAGTAGATCACCCCGGTGACGGTGCAGGGGATGGCGCCGTTCGCCGTGGCCGACAGTTCGACGACCTCGGGCCGCAGCGCGAGTTCGACCGGCTCCCCCACCGTTGCGGGCTCGGCGATCGGGATGGTGGTTCCGGCCACGACGACGTGGCGCGCGTCCGGGCCGACGGTGGCCCGCAGGAACGAGCTCTCGCCCACGAACCGCGCGATGAAGCGGGTCGCCGGCGAGGTGTACATGCGCTGCGGGGTGTCGATCTGCTGCAGCGCGCCGTCGTTCATGACGGCGATCCGGTCCGCGAGGGACATGGCCTCGACCTGATCGTGCGTCACGGTGATGACGGTGATCCGCAGCTCGCGCTGAATCCGCTTGAGTTCGATCTGCATTTCCTCGCGCAGCGCCCGGTCCAGCGCCCCGAGCGGCTCGTCCAGCAGCAGGATGGGCGGGCCGAAGACCAGGGCGCGGGCGAGGGCGACGCGCTGCTGCTGCCCGCCGGACAACTGGGCGGGGTACTGGCGTGCCTTGTTGCTGAGCCGGACCAGGTCCAGCGCGGCGGCGGTGCGTTCGGCCTGTTGGGCGCGGGTCATCTTGCGCATCCGGAGCGGGAAGCCGACGTTCTGCTCCACCGTCATGTGCGGGAACAGGGCATAGTTCTGGAAGACGACGCCGATGTTGCGGTCCTGCGGCGGGACGGCGCCGACGTCTCGGCCGTCGATCAGGACCGTGCCGGCCTGCGGCCGCTCGAAGCCGGCGACGAGCATCAGCAGGGTCGTCTTGCCGGAACCACTGGGGCCGACCAGCGCGAAGAATTCCCCCGGCGCCACATCGAGCGACACGTCATCGACCGCGGTCACCGCGCCGTAGCGCTGCGTGACCCCGCGCAGGGACAGCGCGGCCGAGGCGGTGCGCGCGACCATCAGCGCGCCGCCCGTCCCACGTCGAACGGGGTGAGCGGCTCGACGCCGTCGTCGGTGACCAGGAGCGTGTCCCCGAACCGGGCGCCGGCGACGCCGTCGACGTAGACGCCGGGCTCGATGGCGACGATCATTCCCGGCTCCAGGACCGTCGGATCGCCCGCCTTGATCTCCGGCCATTCCGGATCGGACAGGCCGATGCCCCGGCCGGTGCGGTGCCGCAAGGCGGCCGGGAGCCCGGCCGCCAACACGGCGTCGATCGCGGCCTGGTGGACCTCCCCCGTGGTCACGCCCGGGCGAATCCGGTCGATGGCCGCCTCCTGGGCCGCGCGGGCGACCTCGACCACGCGCCGAACCTCGGGTGCGAACGGCGCGTCGCCGACCCGCACGGGCCGGTCCAGGCAGATGCCGTGACCGAAAAAGGGCCGGCCGCAGTAGCACAGTTGCAGCAGGTCCCCGTCCGCGAGCACCCGGCCCGCCCCGACGGCGTGCGCTCGCGCCGAGCGGTCCGGCCCGGAACCGACCACGTGGATCCCCTGGATGAGCGGCGAATGCTCCAGGTCGCCGCCCCACCAGTCGGCCGCGCGCTCGATCCCGGCATCACGCGAGGCGCGCACGATCTCCCATTCGGCGACCCCGGGGGCGGCCGCGGCGAGCGAGGCCGCGAACTGATGCGCCGCGATATCCGCGGATCGGCGCACGACGTCGATGGTCGCCCGGTCTTTGACCCGGCGCGCCTCCCGGACGAGCCCGGTGGCGTCGCTGATCCGCTCGGCGCCGAGGTCGGTGCGCAGCGCGTCGACGGTCGCCGCCGAGGTGGCATCGAAGTCGATCCCGATCCGCGCGTTCGGCCCGTACGGAGCCAGGACACGCCCCAGCGCCTCGGTGGCCGAGCGCGCGACGCCGGCCTCCTCCCACTCGATCCATTCCTCGACGACCGGGATCCACGATTGCTGCCGGATCTCCGGGGCCTCGATGCGGGGCGAGACAAAGACGGGGTCGGCGTCGGGGGGCACGACGATCCAGACCGGACGGACGCTCGCGATGCCGTCGACGCCGCCGAGGAACCGGTGATTGTCGAAACTGCTGAGGGCGAGCACGTCCAACCCCGCGGCCCGAATGCCGTCCTGAACCCGCCGCAGCCGCGCGCGGTAGTCGTCGATGGTGGGAAATGCGAGTGCCATGGCTCATCCCTCCGGAAGTGGGTGACGGGGCGCGGTCGGCTCGGGGGCGAGGAGGGTCCGGCCGTAGCCGAATCCGCCCGGCATGGCGCAGACCTCGGCGGAATAGGCGGCCGCCGCCGCAGCCGCGGCGGGCAGCGGGACGCCCTCCCACAGCCGAACGACGAGCCGGGCAATAAAGGAATCGCCCGCACCGAGGGTGTCCACCACGTGCGCCGGCGCGGCCGGCTGCCGGTGCAGGCAGGAGCCGTCGGAGATCACCGCGCCCGCCGCGCCCCGGGTGACGACGACGTATCGCGCGCCGCGGGCATGTGCCCACGCGACCTGCTCGCCGACCTCGACCGCGGAACTGTTCGGCCGCGAGAAGGTGGCCACGGTGACGGATGGGAGCAGATCGGCGGCGTATTCGTTGTCGCGGTCGGAGAAGTCGTAGGAGATCGCCGCGACCTCGGCGATCCGCGGCAGCGAGGGCTCCATCCGGATCGTCTCGCACAGGTGGACGACGTCGAACCCCCGCAGGTACGCCAGGTCGTCGGCGTCGGGCTGGAAGAGCGAGACGCCCTTCCGGCACAGACCGAAGGACCGGTTGCCTTCGTGATCGGTGAACACCGTGGCAAATGCGGTCTGGCCGGCGACCCGGCGCATGCGGTCCAGTTCGATGCCCTCGGTCCGCAGGCTCGACTCGATCAGGTCCCCGGCGTCGTCCCGGCCCAGGACGCCGAGGTAGGCGGCCCGCGCGCCGCTGCGCCGCGCGTGGACGGCCACGTTGACGGCGTTGCCGCCCGGGTACATCAGCCCCTGATCGACGTACCGGTCGACGACGTTGTCCCCCAGCCCGCACACTCGCACAATCATCAGTACTCCACGGTGAACATGTAGCGACGCCGGGTCAGCGATTGGCCGGTGACGGCCTCGAGATGCTCGGCGAGCCGCTTGGAGAGCGTGGACAGCAAGAGCGGGGTGACCTCGCCGCGCAACGCGGCCGGGACCCCGTCGAGCGCGAACCGGCGCGAATCGATCACGTGGTGGTTGTCGTTGTATCGCTCGAGGAAGCGGTCGAGCCGATCCAGCTGAGCGCTACTCGCGTCCTCCCCCCGCCAGAGCAGAATGGCGGTGTCGCGATCGACAATCTCGAATGCGCCGTGGAAGAACTCATTGGCGTGGAACGCCGTCGCCCCGAGGCGCTGCATTTCGAGGAAGTAGCACATCGCCATGCCGTAGCCGACCGAGTAATTCGGCCCGCCGGCGAGGATGTAGGTGTGGTCGGCGGCGGCCAGCGCCCGGGCGATGGCGGGGAAGAAGGCGTCCGCCTCGTCGTGCGCCCGGTCCAGCGCCGTGGGCAGGGCGTCGAAGGCGCGGCGAATGCCGTCGTAGTCGCCCGGCACGCCCGACGCCTCCAGCAGGGCGTAGCCGAGTTGGGCGATCAGCACCTGCTTGGGGGCCAGGATCGTACGGTCGCTCTCGTAGGTGAAGACGTCGTCGCCGAGCGGGGCGAGCGGCGTCGTCCGGTCCTTGGTGAAGGCAACCACCCGGGCGCCGGCCGCCCGCGCGCGGCGGGCCGCTTCGAGGGTCTCGGGCGTGGTGCCGTTGTGCGAGGCGACCAACACCAGGGAGCCGGCGCCGAGCCGGGCGGGCGCGCGTACCACGAATTCATCGCTGTTCAAGTGAAAGACGGGAAAGTGCCGCGAGCGGCTCTCGAGCACGAAGTGCAACGAGCCGAAGTCGTTGAGCGAGCCCCCGCACCCGACCAGGAAGACGTTGTCGAGGCCCGCGGCGACGACGTCTCGCGCGAGTTGTTCGGCCCGCGGGCGATGGCCGAGGGCCACCCGGACGATCGGCACGAACCGAGCGTCCTTGGCGGCGACGGCGGTGGATTCGGTCATGTCACGCGCTCCAGGTCTCCGTCGGCCTGGGAAGCTTCCCAGAAGGTGATGGGAAGCGTCCCAGACTCGTGGAACGGCGTCAAGGGCCGGGTAGCCTGATCGCGTGGAACAGCGCAGACCGCCCACGATCATCGACGTCGCCGCCGCGGCGGGCGTCAGCCGGTCCACTGCGTCCCGGGTGATGAGCGGGCACGCGCACGTCAAAGCCACGACGCGCGAACGGGTGCTGGAGGCGGCGGGAGTCCTGGGTTACTCCCCCAATCCCCTCGCGCAAGCCATGCTCAGCGGGCGCACCCGCACGCTCGGGGTGGTGCTCGCCGACGTCGAGAATCCGTTCTTCGCCCAGGCCATGCGCGCGATTACCGATACCGCGCGGGCGGCGGGCTACGACGCAATTCTCGCCAATACCGACGAGCGCGACGACGCCGAGCGTTCCGCCGTCCAACTAATGCTGGACAAGCGGGTCGACGGCATCATTCTTTCGCCGGCCAACCCGCTGGAGATCGACCATTTGCACCGCGCGGCGGCGACCGTCCCGCTCGTGCTCATCGACCGCAAGGTGCCGGCCCTGAGCGCGGACACGATCGTCGTCGACAATTTCGCGGCGGCATTCCATGCCGTGGCACACCTGACTGCCCTCGGGCACACCCGGATTGCGGTGACCTCGAACGCAGCCCGACCGCAGGACGACGCCGCCCATATCTCGTCCATCGCCGAGCGATTCGACGGCGTGCGCGCGGCCCTGCGCGCCGCGGGAATCGTCCCCGACCCGGCGGACTTCTGGATCGGCGGGTGGACCATTCCGGTTCGCCACGACGCCATCGCGCGGTTCGCAGCGGACCCGCCGACGGCGATTCTCGCCACCGACAGTCTCGTAGCCTTGTCGACGCTGGCCGCGGCGCGCAAGGCCGGCCTGACGGTGCCCGAGGACCTGTCGATCATCACCTTCGACAACAGCTCCTGGGCGGAGGCCTTCAGCCCCGCGCTGTCCGTGGTGTCCCAGCCGGTCCGAGAACTCGGCGCGACCGCCACGCGAATGGCGATCGAGCGGATCGAGGGGCGCAGCGGTCCGCCGCGGGAGGTTCAGCTCCCCAGCACGCTCATCATCCGCGAATCCACCGCCGGGCGGGCCCGCTGAGGATGCCCCCCGAAGTAGGCGCCCTCCGCCCGGCAGCGGGCGCCCTCCGCCTCTCGCTCATGAACCTCGCATACGCAGCATCTTGTTATGCGCAATAACTGCGCGTACGGTGGTCGCATGACCGACGCCCGTGATCCGCAGCAGGTGCTGCGACAACTCGACCAGGTGCGCGCCGCCCTCGACGCCGCGGCCGCCGCCGCGGAGCCGGAAACCGCCGTCCGGCAGCTCGCCCGGGCGCGGGCGCTGCTGGACGCCGCCCTCGACGACACCATGGCCCGGGCCCTGGTCGCGGGGGCATCGGTGCGCGCGGTGGCGGAGGAGGCCGGGGTGGCTCCCAACACGGTGCCCCCGCGCCTGGCGCGCACCCCGCTGCTCGCCGCATACGCCGCCGACGGCCGGGTCAGCGCCGAGGGCATTGCCCGCGCCCGATACGACCTCGAGCGCGGCACGCCCCCACCGGACCGGCCCCCGGTCGAGCCCCTGCGATTCCGCCGCCGGAGTTGATTCCGGCGGACCGAGGTTTTGCCGGACCGCTCTTGCACTACCACCCGTCCCGGACCCAACCGATCAGAAGGATAATTCACCCATGACCGACGCAAACCTCACCTCGCTGGTCTTCTTGCTCGACCGTTCGGGCTCCATGGCCTCCAGCCGCGAGGCAACCATCACCGGCTTTGCCGCGTACCTGGAGGAGCAGCGCACCGCCCCGGGCCGCACGATCGTCTCCCTATCCCAGTTCGACGATCGCTACGAGAACGTCTACACCGATCTCGACCTGGCCGACGTGCCCCCACTGGACCTCGCGCCACGCGGCTCGACGGCGCTGCTCGACGCGATGGGCCGGGTCGTCGCCGAGACGCGCGAGCGCATCGACGCCCGGCCCGAGGACGAACGCCCGGGCCAGGTCTATCTCGGGATCATGACCGACGGTTACGAGAACGCCTCCAGCGAGTACACGCACGAGGCCATCAAGGCCCTCGTCAACCAGATGGAGACCGAGCACAACTGGGTGGTCCTCTATATGGGCGCCAATCAGGACGCCATCGAGGTCGGCTCGCGCATCGGCGTGCGGCGCGACCGCGCCATCACCTACGACGCCCACGCCGCCGCGCCCGCCATGGCGGTAATGTCCCAGAAGCTCAGGAAGAGCCGCGTGGCCTACTCCGCCGCGGCTCCGCGCGGAGCGGCCGACGCCGCGGCCGCCCGCGACGCGCTGGAATTCTTCGACGACGGCGACCGCGCCGCAGCACGCGACGCGCCCCAGCAGACGCCGACGGCCCCGACGGCCCCGCCCCCGGCCCCGTCCCAACCGCCGGCCACGCCTGCCCCGACCGAGAGGCGGAGCATGTTTCGCCGCGGTTCGGCGCGCGAGTGAGAGGTAACGCTACGCCTCGGGAAGGCGCATACGATGGGCGGGCTCATGAACCCACTGACCGAAACCCAAATCCGCGCGGCCTTCGTCAACGCGACCAAGCGCGAGGCCGCGAGCGCGACCCTGCCGGACCTTGCGACCCTCGACTGGGAGCGACTCGACTACCTCGGCTGGCGCGACCGCAAGCACCCCCTCGCCGGCTACGCCGTCGTCGAGGTCGACGGCGCGCCCGTCGGCCTGCTGCTCCGGGCGTCGGATCCGGCCAAGTCCAGGCGCCGCACTTCGGGCGTGTGCGCGTGGTGCGAGGACGTCGTCGTGACCGACGACGTCACCCTGTACGTCGCGCGTCGCGCGGGGGCGTCCGGGCGCAACGGGAACAGCGTCGGAACCCTGATCTGCACGGACTTCCGCTGCTCACAGAATGTGCGGCGCACCCCGACCAGGACCGAGGTCGGCAACGATCCGACGATGGCCGGCCCACTCACCGAGCGCCGCATCGCCGGCCTGCGCGAACGCTCCGAACGGTTCGCCCGCGAGGTGCTCTCGACCCGCTGACCCGTCCGCGTTCCGCTCGATGGTGAGGCCGACGCTCGCCGGTTCCACGGTCGTGAATCGGTCGAGTGCGCGTAGGTCGAGGTGGAATGAGAAGGCCAGGACGAACGTCCCGATGCTGCCGAAGTAGATCCGTGGCGCCGCCGAACCGGCGTGTCGGACGCGCTACAGCGCTACCCCGCGCCGCGCGGCTCTACCTCGCGGGGTGCCGCACTCCCTCAGATGGCTCACCACCGGGGCCGGTAGCTGGGGAACGGCTGCATCATCACGACGTCGACCGGGGTCGAGAATTGGGCGAACTGTGAGTCGAGCAGCCGCTGGCGGGCCACGCCGTTGGCCAACTCCGAGCGCAAATGGGGGTAGCGGTGGTAGGTCATCAATGCCCAGCCCAGCAGCAACGGATCCAGATCGAGACACATCGTGGGGATCTGCACGCGTACTTGTTCCGGCTGGTGAATCAAGGCGCGACGCTCCGTCCACCACGTCGGCGCGCCCGGATCGCCGACAATCTCATATACCTCGTCCATGCGAGGGCCGGGCGTCCAGGTCAGAGTGTTGATGTCATCCCAGGCCAAGTAGGCCGATTGCATCGTGTCCTGCACGCATACCCCGTCTACGGTGAGAACCAGCCGATGCGAAAGGGGCAGTCGCCGCAGCATCTGCCCTGCCGGGAGGGCGCACGCCGGCGCCAGGATCGCACACACGACACGCCATCCCCCGGCCGCCGCGAAACAACCGACGCCCAGCGCCGCACTGACATTGAGGAAAACCAGGACCACCCAGATCTCCGGTCGGCGATGGATCGGGATGGCGATTCCGGGAGGCCCTTCAAAAGTGGAGCGCAAGTTCTTCACTGCGGGCCTTGGACGTCTAATTGCGCATTCATAGCACATACAGGCTCCGGCAATGAGGGCGAGACCTACCAAGAGCGGAACGATCCACAACGCGATGCCGCGCCCCGGACGATCGGCACCGAGCACACCCTCCAATCCTCCCGCAAGGGCAAAGAGGCCAAGGATCGCATTTATCACCACAATCAGCAGATTAAGAACGCGGCCGAGCCGATAGGTCACGGGCAGGAATCCCAGGAATTCTCTCTCCGCCGCCCACTTCGGCATGGGATGCCGACGTCGAGGGTCACCAGTAATCCCGGTCATCAGAAAATCGCGCCCCAAACCTTGTGCAGGCCGCCACCAACCGCGGACGCCGCGTCGCCCACCGCATCGCCGATCGCACTTGTCGTATCGGCGATTTCCCGGCCTCCTGCGGCGAGCGCTCCAACGACACCCTCCCGACCCTCTTCAAACCAGTGGTCCACCATACCGGAAGCGAATATGCCGACGCCGGCGCCGACAACGGCTCCGACGACCGTGCCCGCCACGGGAACGACTGATCCGCACGCAGCCCCCGCCAACGCCGCAGAAGCTAATCCGGCGGCCGAGGAGAAAGCAAAGGCCGTGCCTGCACCTGCCGCAAGCCCGACGACGTTCGAAGTCACGGCCTGGGCCGTGGACTCCCCGTCCTGGATGTCTTGATAGACGCCGTACCCCGTGGCCACGACGCCGAGTGCGGTGAAGGTTCGCGAGACTGCCTTGCCCGGCCGAACGCGGCGCAGATCATTCGCCTGCTCCTTGTGAAGCTCGGTGATTGCCGCCCGGGCATCGCCGATGTTCTTCTGCAGGCGATAAAACCGGTCAGCCGTCGCCGTTGGCTTCAGATGGCCGTCCTTGACGATGTCGTCCAATGCCCTGAGATCGACAGCGAGGTGGTTCCTCGCCGCATCAAAGGCAATTCGGTGCACCGAGGTGAAACGGTAGACCTTGTTAAAGACACTGACCCCGCCCACCGCTCCCTGGAAAAGTCCGATGACTGCCGTGGCAATGTTCGGTCGATTTTGTTCCCACGCGGCACCGAAGGCGTCGATCCCGTCGCTCCAGGTCCGGTAGCCCTCGTCCGCCTGTTTGACGACGCCGTTCCAGGTGGCGACGTGGGCGTGATAGGTGGCCTCCTCCGTCGTCGTCGCGGCCTCGGCGGCGGGGCGGAAGACCCGCGTTCCCTCCACCCTCAGCCCACCGTCGACGGCGGCCCGTCGGGCCTCGCACAAGAGGTCACACGCGTCCCTCAGGGCGTCGGCGAGGGCCTCAACCGCGCGGGCCGCGACGTTGATCTCGGCATTGAGCGCGTCGGCGCCCTTGCCGACCTCGCCCAAACGCCGGTGGAGTTGGTCGGCCGCGGCACCCTCCCACGCCGAACCGGCCGCACTGCGGCCGGCATACACATCGTCGGCGAACCGACCGGCAGCGGCGGCAAAGTCGTTCTTCAGCCACGCGGCGAGTTCATAGAGTGATGCCGGCGACCCGTCGAGTCGCGTCTCCTGGACCCCACTCACAGCGATCCCTCCAGAAATGCGACCGCCGCTGCTGCCTCCTGATTGGTTGTGATCAGTTCGGCGGCGGCGGCGTCGGTCGCCCCGCACAGCGAGTCGGTGGCCGTCAAACCGGCCACCGCCGACTCACACAACTCGGCAACCCACGCGGCGACCAGCGACGTGGCCGCGCCGCCGTCGATGCTCGCCGGAGCCGACGATGCGGCGGCGTCGAGCGCGCAAACCGCGCTGCGCAGATCGTTCACGGCGTCGTCGAGGACATCGACCTCGATTCGGATGGTCACGGCCGCCACCGCAGTTCGTCGGAGCCGGACGCCTGGCCCGTTTCGGGGGCCTCCCAGCGGTGTTCATCGGGCACCAGGATGTCC
Organism: Cellulomonadaceae bacterium; assembly: GCA_031552185.1. Classification (GTDB taxonomy): domain Bacteria; phylum Actinomycetota; class Actinomycetes; order Actinomycetales; family Cellulomonadaceae; genus JAVBMU01. The sequence goes on from JAVBMU010000037.1 coordinate 32,993, forward strand.
AGCAACACGAGGTCGAACGGATCGACCTCATAGAGCGCCTGGAGGCCCGCCGTCGGCGCGACGAACCACGGCTGGTCCTTCCCGACGCCGGCGTGCAATCGGTCCAACGCCGAGTACACCAAGAGGGCCTTTCGCCCGTCGCGGGTCATCCTGAACTCGACCCGCGCGCGCGCCGGATCGGTCACCGGTTCGGCGCAGGGCACATACAGAATCGGCGGAAACTCCGGCGGCCCGCCGGCGGCCGGCGCGTCCGGGTGGGCATCGTCAGGGTGTTGCGGCATGGGTCGGATACTGGCAAACCATACGGTTTCGGGTCAAGACGGCCCTGCCTCTTCGGTGGACAACCCTTTCCGAACCGCCCGAGCCCTACCGAACCGCCCGGCCCCTACCGAACCGCCCCGACCACGCCCCGGCCGGCCTCCGCATGGTGCCGCCCCAGCGGCAGCATGAGTGGCCGGCCCGACGTCGGGTCGGTGATGATCCGCGCGTCCAGCCCGAAGACCTCCCGGACGCACGCCTCCGTCAGCACCTGACCCGGCACCCCCGCCGAGTGCACGGTCCCGCCCGCGAGCGCCACCAGGTGATCCGAATAGCGGGCGGCGAGGTTGAGATCGTGCAGCACCATGACGATCGTCGTGCCGCGCGCTCGGTTCAGGTCGGTGAGCAGATCCAGCACTTCGATCTGGTGGCTCACGTCGAGGAAGGTCGTCGGTTCGTCGAGCAGCAGCACATCCGTCTGCTGGGCGAGGACCATCGCGATCCACACCCGCTGACGCTGCCCGCCGGAGAGTTCGTCCACCGATCGCTCGGCCAGGTCCAGGGTCGCGGTGGCCTCCAGCGCCGCGGCGACGGCGGCGTCGTCGGCGGCGCTCCAGCGGGACAGCACCCGCTGGTGCGGGTGCCGGCCGCGGCCGACGAGGTCGGCGACCGTGATCCCCTCGGGTGCGAGGGGAGACTGCGGCAACAGCCCGAGTAGGCGCGCCAGTTCCTTGGCGGGCGTGCGGTGGACCTGCTTCCCGTCCAGGAGAACCTGGCCCGCGCGGGGTGCGAGCAGGCGGGACATCGACCGCAGCAGGGTGGACTTGCCGCAGGCGTTCGCGCCGACGATGGCGGTTATCCGGCCGGGCGGGACGGGCAGGTCGAGTCCCTGGATGACCGTGCGCTCGCCATAGCCGAGGGTCAGGTCGAGGGCGGCCAGCGTGTGGGTCGCGGTCACAGCGAACCTCCGGCGCGGTTGGTGCGGACGATGAGATAGACGAGGTACGGCGCGCCCAGCGCGCCGGTGATCACGCCGACCGGGTAGCGGGTGCCGAAGGCGAACTGCCCCGTGAGGTCGGCGACCAGCACGAGCAGGGCACCCACCAGCGCGGCGGGAAGCAGCGGCGAGCCGTGCGGGCCGATCACCCGGGCGGCGATGGGACCGGACAGGAAGGCGACGAACGCGATCGGCCCGGTGGCCGCGGTGGCAAAGGCGATCAGGCCGACGGCGGCGACGATGAGCAGGACGCGCGTGCGCTCGACCGGCACGCCGAGCGCGCCGGCGGCGTCGTCCCCGAGTTGCAGCGCCGCCAGGTTGCGCGACTGACCGAGCAGCACCGGCCCCGCGACGAGCAGTGCCACCAGGGCCGGCAGGACCGACCGCCAGCCGGCACCGTTGAGGCTGCCGGAGAGCCAGCGCATCGCCTCCTGCAGGTCCCATTGGGTGGCCTTGCTCAGGAGGTAGGCGGTCACCGAGTCGAGCATTGCGGCCACCCCGATCCCGATCAGGATCAGCCGGGTGCCGACGACTCCGCCCCGGAAGGACAGCAGATACACCAGGATTGCGACGCCGAGCCCGCAGGCGATGGCGAAGACCGAGACCTGCACCCCGCCGAGCGCGAGGGCGATGAGCGCGAAGGTCGCCCCCGCGCCCGCGCCGGCGCTGATGCCGATGATGTCCGGGCTGGCCAGCGGGTTGCGCAGCATCGTCTGGAAGGTCACCCCGCCGAGGCCGAAGCTCAGCCCCGCAACGACGGCCAGAACAGCCCGCGGCAGCCGCAATCGGCCGACGGTGAAGGACGCGCCGTCGACGTGCTCGCCGAGGATCACCCGCAGCACGTCGTCGGGCGAGTAGGTGGTGTGCCCGACCATCAAGGTGCCGGCGAAGACGAGGACGATCGCGCCGGCGAGCGCGGTGAGCACGGCCCGACGCCGCCGGGAGCGCCCGCGGCGCCCCCGGGCAATCTCGGTGGCCGCCCCGGCCGGGGCGGTGAGCAGCGCCGTCATAGTTCCCGCACCTTCTGCCGGCGGACAACCCAGATGAAGAACGGCGCGCCGACCAGCGCGGTCAGGATGCCGACGTCGAGCTCGGCGGGCCGGGCCACGATCCGCCCGACGACGTCGGCTCCGACCAACAGGCCCGCGCCGGCCACGGCCGAGAACGGCAACAGCCACCGGTGATCGACCCCGACCAGCAGCCGGCACAGGTGCGGCACCACCAGGCCCACGAACCCGATCGGCCCGGCGACGGCGGTCGACGCGCCGCACAGCAGCACCGCACCCACCGACGCGATCCCCCGGGCGAGCGCCACGCGCTCGCCGAGCCCGGCGGCGAGCTCGTCGCCGAGCGCGAGCGAGTTCAGACTCCGCGCCGACGCCAGGCAGATCACCGCCCCGACGGCGAGGAACGGGAGCATCGGCGTCAGGTTTGCGAACGTCGCCCCGCCGACGCCGCCGATCTGCCAGGACCGCACGCCGGCAGCGATGTCGCCGCGGGGTAGCGCGACCGCCGTGATGAAGGACGCGAACGCGGCCGACGTGGCCGCCCCCGCGAGGGCGAGCTTGAGCGGCGTCGGCCCACCCCGCCCCAACGACCCGACGAAATAGACGAAGACGGCCGCCGCGCCGGCCCCGAGGACCGCCGTCCAGATCAGCCCCGCCGCCGTCCAGATGCCGAACCACGCCATCGCGCACACCACGGCGAGCGAGGCGCCCATGTTCACCCCGAGGATCCCCGGATCGGCCAGCGGATTGCGGGTGACGCCCTGCATCACGGCCCCGGCCAGACCCAGCGCGGCGCCGACCAGCCCGGCCAGGACCGTGCGCGGCACCCGCTTGGCAACCGCCGCCTGGCCGAGGTTGTCCGTCGCGCCCGACACTCCCGCGGCGATGTCGGCCCAGCCGACCTCGCGGGACCCGATCGCCACCGACGCCACCAGCAGCGCGGCCAGCACCCCGAGCACGACGACGAGCCACAGCAGCCGCAGCCGCGCCGGGCGGCGCACCACGGCGACCCCCGGCGCGGCGGGCGCCGCGTCGGGGGCCGGCGCGGCACCGGGGGTCGGCGCGCAGATCGCGGTCACTTGGCCTTGTCGACGGCCTTGTCGACGGCCTTGGCGAGCAGGTCGACGTAGTCCTCGAGCACCCAGGAGATGGCCAGCGGCGTGGGATTGGCGGCGGTGCCCATCGGCCCGGAGCCGTCGAGGAAGACGATCGCGTCCTTCTTGACCGCGGGCATCCGGGACAGCAGCGGGTCCGCCTTGAGGGTGTTGACCAGAGCTTGGTCGCCGTAGGTCACGATCAGGTCGACGTCGTCGAACATGTCCACGCGTTCCGCGCTGACGGTCCCCGAGAACTCCCCCGCCTTCGACGCCTCGGCCACCGCCGCCGGCGTCGTCAGCCCCAGGTCCCCGAAGAAGGCGGCCCGGGTGTCGTTCGAGGTGTAGAAGTTGACCTCGCTCAGGTCCTTGGTGTCGACGTGGGTCAGGAACATCGTCGACTTGCCCTCGAGGCTCGGGTGCGCCGCTACGGCCTTGTCGATCTGCTGCTCGAGGTCGGCGACGAGTTCCTGGCCCTCAGCCGCCATGCCCATGCCCTTGGCGTTGTAGGCGATCACGTCCCGCCACGACGTCGACCACGCGGCCTTCGGGTAGGCGACGACCGGGGCGATCTCGCTGAGGGTCTCGTAATCCTCCTTGGTGAGCCCCGAGTAAGCAGCCAGGATGACGTCCGGCTTGGTGTCGGCCACCGCCTCGAAGTCGATGCCGTCCGTCTCGTCGAAGAGGACCGGGGGCTTCGCGCCGAGTTCGGTCAGCTTCTGCTCGACCCAGGGCAGGAGGCCGTCGCCGTCGTCGTCGCCGAAGTTGGCCGCGGCCATGCCCACGGGCACTACGCCCAGGGCGAGCGGCACCTCGTGGTTGGCCCAGTTGACCGTCGCGACGCGCTTGGGCTGGGCGGGGATCGTCGTCGTGCCCAGGGCGTGTTCGATCGTGATCGGGAACTCGGGTCCGGCCGCGGGCGACGTCGTACCGGCCGAGTTTTCGGTGTCGGACGCTGCGGTGCCGCAGGCGGTGAGGCTCAGCACGGCAGCCGCGACGGCGCCGACGAGCAGGCGGGAAGAACGCATGGAGGCAACTCCACTCTCGATCGGTCAGGGGTGCGCCCGACCCACCGGGCGCGCCGGCGCGCCCACAGGCCTATCGCGTGGGGTCAAGTACCCTGGTTAGGTAAGGCTAACCTCAGCAACCTAGCGGACGATGGCGGCCCAGCACAAATTCGATGGCGGAGCCCGCCGGCGTTGTGGTCTGGCTGCGGGACCTGCCGTTCCTCTCCTGGCCGATGCCTACCTTCATGCAGGGGCCCGCGGCGGGCCGCGCGGTCACCCGGCTGGTCGCTCGGTCACCCGGCTGGTCGCTCGGCGGTAGCGTGGCGCTGTGTTCCGGGAGAACGTGCGCGACGTCGAACCGTGGTTGATCCCCTTTCCCGAGCCGGCGGTGGTGTTCGCCGAACCGGCCGATCGGTACGCGCGGCTGTTGTCGCCGCTGGTCTCGATCGATCTCGCCGCCGTCCGCCCGGAATGGCACGGCTGGGCGCACCTGGTCAGCCCGATCGAGCCGACCGAGGGCTGTCTCGGGGACGGGACCGAGGCGCACCATTCGTATTACGCGCGGGCGAACTGGCTCGGCCTGCGCCTCGACGACGATGACCACTACCACCTGCTCGCCGACTGGCGGTACTTCCAGGCCGAGAGCGACGACGCCACCGTCCGCGACGATCCGGAACTGGTCGACTGGTACCGGCGGCAGCAGGATTCCTACGACGCCGCCCGGGCGCTGTTTCGCCGGCACGGCCGGCTACTGGACCCGCGCCATCCGGACGCCGGTTCCTACCCGTTCCTGGCGCAGGTGGGTGGGACCGCGGGGCCGGGCGGCAATTGGGCCCAGTTCGACGATTTTCCGCTGCGGCGCACGGATTCCGCCGACGGCGAGCCGGCCGCCGTCCCGATCGCCGAGAACGGTGACCTGTTCCACTTCGTCGCCGCCGTCCCCGGGTGGAATTACCGGGACTCCGGCGCGGGCTGGATTCTGATGTTCTTCGAACCGAACTCCCGCACCGCGCTCTTCACGTTCGACTGGTCCTGACCGAACGCAGGCGCTTCTTTCGCAGGCGCCGCACCACGGCTCAGTCCGACTCGGGCCCGGGCAACAGCGACTCCAAAGTGCGCTCGGTCAGCCCGGTGACGCCCAGCCGGGCAACGGTGGCGAGCGGCGCGTCGCCGATCATCGCGAGCGTCGCCTCGTCGGTGCCGGCGTTGTCGACGGCCCGCTGCACGTGTCTGCCGATCACGGGGTGGGCCAGCGCCTCGGCCAACGTCGACGACTCGTCCAGCGGAACGTGCAGCGCCTCCCCTTCGATCACGATGCTCGCGGAGCTGCGGATATCGCGCGAAGAGGCGCCGACGTGCAGCACGAAGGAACCGCCCTCCACCACCCAGCGGTGCAGCACGGGATGCCAGTACGCGAACGCGTCGGCCGAAAGGTCGAACACGATCTCGCAGGACGCCCCAGGTTCCAGGGTGACCTTCTCGAACGCCTTGAGTTCGCGCGCGGGGCGCATCACCTGAGCGCTCGGGTCGCCAACGTACAACTGGACCACCTCGGACCCGGTCCGCGATCCGGTGTTCGTCACCCGCGTGGTGGCGCGGACCCGCAGCCCGGGACCGGCCCCGGACACCTCGACCGCGACATCGTCATACGCGAACGTCGTGTAGGACAGGCCGTGGCCGAACGGGAAGGAGACCGCCATCCGCCGCGTGTCGTACCAGCGGTAGCCGACCAGGAGCCGCTCACCGTACTGGACATGACCGAAGTCGCCCGGATAGTTGCCCACCGCCGGGGTGTCGACGAGCCGGGCCGGCAGGGTCTCGGCCAGCCTGCCGGAGGGGTCCGCCACGCCGAGCAGCACATCGGCGAGCGCGGACCCGCCGGCCTGGCCACCCAGCCAAGCCTCGACGATGGCCGGCGCCACGTGCTGCCAGGGGCTCAACGCCACGGGCGAGCCGTTGGACAGCACCACCACGACGCGAGGGTTGACCTCCGCGACGGCCCGCAGCAGCGCGATCTGGTTGGCGGGCAGGTCCAGGTGTGCGCGGTCGTAGCCTTCGGATTCCTGGAATGACGGGAGCCCGAGGTGGACGATGACGGTGCCGGCGCCCCGGGCGACCTCGACCGCCTCGGCGAGCAGCGCGGCATCGTCGACACCCTCGTCCCCCTCCGCGCCGTCGAGTCGGTAGCCCGCCGCGAACCTAAACTCCTGTCCGGCCGCGCGCAGCGCGCCGCGGAGGTCGTCGAGCCTGGTCGGGTTCACCTGCACCGAACCACCGCCCTGATACCGCGGCGAGCGCGCGAGTTCACCGATGAGGGCGACCTGGTCGGTTCCACTCAAGGGCAGCAGGCGGCGGCCGCCGTCGACAGGGTCGTTCTTGAGCAACACGATGCCGGCCGTCGCGGTGTTGCGGGCCAGCGCGTGGTGCGCCTCGGCGTCGTAGAACCCCGGCCGGTTCAGTGCGCCCTGGGCCTGGGAAACGAGTTCGACCACTCGGCGGACCGCGACGTCGATGTCGCGCCGCGTCAGGCGACCCGATTCCAGGGCGGAGAGAATCCAGGCCGACGCGCCGCTTCCTTCGCCGAATTGCAGGTCGACCCCGGCGGCCAGCGACTGCGCCGGGTCGCGCACCGCACCCCAGTCGGACATCACCACACCCTCGAAGCCCCACTCGTGCCGGAGCACATCGGTGAGGAGTTCCCGGTGCTCGGCCACGAAAATCCCGTTGATCCTGTTGTATGCGCACATCACCGTCCACGGCCGGGCCTGCTTCACAACTCGTTCGAAAGCGGGCAGGTAGATCTCGCGCAGGGTGCGCTCGTCGATGTCGACCGAGATCCGCTTGCGGTCGTCCTCCTGATTGTTCGCCGCGTAGTGCTTGAGGGCAGCGCCCACTCCGCACGACTGGATACCTTGCACGATCGCGGTCGCCAATTGGCCGGTGAGGAATGGGTCCTCGGAAAGGTACTCGAAGTTACGCCCACCCAATGGCGATCGCTTGATGTTCACGCCGGGCCCCAGTACCACGGACACGCCGTGCGCCCGAGCCTCCCGGCCGATCGCCCGGCCGACGCGGCGCAGGAGAGCGGGGTCCCAGGTCGAGCCGAGCGCGGCCGCCGTCGGAAAGCACGTCGCCGGAGTGCAGCCGCGAATGCCGGGCTGGTTGCCGGCAGGGCGCCGCTTGACCAATCCGTGCGGGCCATTGGTCAGCGTGATGCTCGGTACCACATCGGTACCGTCGCGCCGCACCGCCTGCGTGCGCCAGAGGCTTCGTCCGGAAAGCAGAGACGCCTTCTCGACGAGGGTCAGTTCGCCGAGAAGGCGATCGATGTCAACGGATGGATCCGGGGCTGGGATAGATGCGGGTGACACGGTTCCTCCTTCGCCTCGACTGGGTCTCTCGGGTGCACCGAGTTCTCCACGATCGCAGCGACTGTCGACACAAGCCAGCCGATCGCACCATAGGGTCGGAGTACCACTTTTTCAGGTTGGACGCGCCCTTCGCGATGTTTGCGCTAACATCGCGATGTGCGTGCAAAACTCCCTGAGTTCGCCGCCGGTTTACCGGGGCAATCAGCTCATAGCCGAAGGATCGCCGCTACCCGGCGCGGGCCGGCTCTGCGTCCGTGAGGCCGAGCCGCGACCGTCGAGCGCTCAGTCGTTTCGCGCCCGCACGCGGATCGGCACCGGCGGACCCCAGGCCGCGTGCCGCTCCATCAGCGCGACGCACGCTGCCGCAACCGGCACGAGGATCAGGTTGCCGAGCAGCATGGTGCGAAAGAACGGCAGCCCCGCGGCATAGCACTCCCCCAGGCCGTCGATCCCGGCCGGGTACCACGACCCCCGGCCGAGCAACCACACTCCGAGGTTGGTCCAGGCGAAGAACCACGTGCTCGCGCCGAGCCCGAAGCCGGCGGCGACGCCGAGCCGCGCACCGAACGAGCCCCACCGCCGCCAGAGGCGCGGCAGGCCGAGCGCCGCCCCGCCGACGACCAACCAGGCGGTCCAGGTGAACAGGAGGATCGACGTCGTCCCGATGGTCAGATCCGTGGCCAGGATGAGGATCATCGGCGCGAACGCCGCGACCCGATGGCGCAGCACCAGGGCGGCGACGACGGTCGCCGCGGTGCACAGTTCCAGGTTCGGCGCGACGGAGTAGCGGTGATTGATCAGCCGCCACACGACCGCGGCAATCATCGCCACGACGACGATGGCAACCTGCCCCGCACCCCGTTGCTTCAGGTGCCCCATATGATCCGATCCGTCCTCCGTGCTGGTCTGGTCGCACCCACGGTCGCAGAAATCTCGGCTGCAGACCAAATCGGGCCGCGTGCTTGCCCAGGTCAGAACGTGGAGATCCGCCATTCGATGCGGTCCCCGGCGTGGGTCTTGAGTGCCCCGGCACCCACGGTGGCGAATTCGCCATTGACGTAGAGCGCCCAGTACTCCTGCTTGGCTTGATCGGCGGCCCGGCCGTTGATCGACGTGACGAAGGCGCTCGCCCCGCTGCCGCTGACCGTGGCGCTCGGGTCGAGTTCCCGCAGCAGGTCCAGTGCCGTCGCGCCCTCCCGGCCGGCGTAGGCGAAGGTGTCCGCGCCGGGCGACGACGCCGCGCCCGTGCCGGCCGAGGCTCCGCCGGCGGGGCCATCGGAGGCATCGGCGGCGGCCCCCGCCTCGGTCGACGTCGTCGAACGGGTGACCGCGGCGTCGTCGCCGGCGGCGCAGCCTCCGGCCAGGAGCAGCATCGCGCACGCGACGAGCGCCGCCGGCGCGCGGCCGAGGCCGCGGACCTGCCGGCCGAGCCCGCTCATGCGTCGATCCTGGCCCGGTCGATCCCGGCGGCGCCGGCGATCAGGAAATCCTTGCGCGGTGCGACGTCGGAGCCCATCAGCAGCTCGAAGGCGGATTCGGCGGCGTGGGCGTCGGCGATCCGGACCCGGCGCAGCGTCCGGTGCCGGGGGTCCATCGTCGTCTCGGCGAGCTGATCCGCGTCCATCTCCCCGAGTCCCTTGTACCGCTGGATGTCGTCCTTGAAGCGGCGGCCCGAGCGCTCCAGCCGCTTCAGCGTCGCCGCGAGTTCCGCCTCGGAGTACGTGTAGACGTACTCGGCCGCCCGGCGCCCGGTGCCGAGCACCTCGATCCGGTGCAGCGGCGGCACGGCCGCATAGACGCGGCCGTCGTCGATCAGCGGGCGCATGTACCGATAGAAGAGCGTGAGCAGCAGGGTGCGGATGTGGGCGCCGTCGACGTCGGCGTCGGTCATCAGCACGATCTTGCCGTAGCGCGCCGAGGCGAGGTCGAAGGACCGGCCCGAGCCGGCGCCGATCACCTGGATGATCGCGGCGCATTCGGCGTTGCGCAACATGTCCGCGATGGACGCCTTCTGCACGTTCAGGATCTTGCCGCGGATCGGCAGCAGCGCCTGGAAGTCCGAACTGCGGGCGAGCTTGGCAGTGCCCAGCGCGCTGTCACCCTCGACGATGAACAGCTCGGAGCGCTCGACGTCGTCGGACCGGCAGTCCGCCAGCTTGGCGGGCAACGAAGAGGTCTCCAGGGCGTTCTTGCGCCGGGAGATCTCCTTCTGTTTGCGGGCCGTGATGCGGGCCCGCATCTCGGCGACGATCTTGTCCAGGAGCAGCGCCGACTGGGCCTTCTCATCGCGCTTGGTGGAGGTGAGTTTCGCGCCCAGCTCGGTATCCACGACGCGGGCCACAATGGCCCGCACCGGACCGGTGCCGAGGACCTCTTTGGTCTGGCCCTCGAACTGCGGCTCCGCGAGCCGGACGGTGACGACGGCGGTCAGGCCGGCCAGGACGTCGTCCTTCTCGATCCGCTCGTTGGCGTCCTTCGCGGTGATCTTCAGCCGCCGGGCGTTGCTCTCGACCGCCTTGCGGACGACCTTGAGCAGCCCCTGCTCGAAGCCGGCGTGGTGGGTGCCGCCCTTCGGTGTCGCGATGATGTTGACGAAGCTGCGAACCTCCGTCTCGTAGCCGGCCCCCCACCGCAGGGCGACGTCGACCTCGCAGGTGCGCTGCACGTCCTGCGGGGTGAGGTGCCCGCGTTCGTCGAGCACCGGCACCTTCTCGGTGAAGGTACCCGAGCCGGTCAGGTGCCAGGTCGCGGTCACCGGCTGGTCCGGGGCGAGGAAATCCACGAAGTCCACCGAGCCGCCGGTGTGAACGAAAGTCTCCTCGTGCGGACCCGCGGCGCCGGGCGTGCCCGGCAGCCCGCGCTCGTCCCGCACGGTGATCTCAAGGCCCGGGACCAGGAATGTCGTCTGGCGGACCCGGGTGACCAGTTCGTCGTAGGAGAAGACGGCGGTCTTGGGGAAGATCTGCCGGTCCGCCCAGTACCGGACCCGGGTCCCGGTCACCCCGCGCCGGGTCTTGCCGACCACGGCGAGCTCGGACTTTTCGACGAACGGCGTGAAGGGTGCGTCCGGGCTGGGCTCGGCCGCCCCGCGGCGGGCTGCGGCGCCGGTCCCGCGGGCTGCGGCGCCGTCCGAGAACTCCCCCGGCTCGCCCCGATGGAACGACATCCGGTAGGTCTTGCCGCCGCGGTCCACCTCGCAGTCCAGGCGCGCGGACAGGGCGTTGACCACCGACGCGCCGACGCCGTGCAGGCCGCCCGAGGCGTTGTAGGAGCCGCCGCCGAACTTGCCGCCGGCGTGCAGCTTGGTGAAGACGACCTCGACCCCCGTCAGGCCGGTCTTGGGCTCGACATCCACGGGGATGCCCCGCCCGTCGTCCTCGACGGAAACGGAGGTGTCCGCGTGCAGCACGACGCGAATTCGGCTGCAGACCCCGGCCAGCGCCTCGTCGACGGAGTTATCGATGATCTCCCACAGGCAATGCATGAGGCCGCGCGAGTCAGTGGTGCCGATATACATGCCGGGGCGCTTGCGCACGGCCTCGAGGCCCTCGAGGACGGACAGGTGCCGAGCGGTGTAGCTCGACTCGGAGGTGGTCGTCACAACCGCCTAGCGTAGACGGAGCCACCGACAGCTCTGCGCAACCCGGCCGAAACCGCCGCGGGATCGCCCGCCGCGAGAGCCGGCGCGGCCGAGGTAGATCCGTGGTGTCGCGGGACCGGCGTGTCGGTCGCGCTACGGCTCTACCTCGCGCGCCGTGGCTCTACCTCGCGCGCCGCGGCTCGCTCGGGTGGCGGTGGACGCAGGGTGGTGCGTCGCGAGTCA
>JAVBMU010000026.1:0-11809 GCA_031552185.1 Cellulomonadaceae bacterium
AGCGCGAGGGCCGCCGCGACCGCGGGCGCCGCCGCCCCGGGCGCCCCCGGCACCCCCGGCGATGCCGCCCGGCCTGCGCGCCGCGCGTCATCGCCCGTCACGCCGGCCTCGCCCGCCATGTCAGTCCCGCCCCGCCGGGACGCCGGCGCCGAACACCTCGGCGTCGAGCAACGCCGCCACCCGGGCGTGCCGGGCCTGCCAGAACCGGGCGACGGCCGGGTCCGGCCGGACCGCCGCCAGGGACTGCGCGCTCGGCTCGGGGCGGCGCACCGGCAGCATTCCCCCGACCGGCAGCAACGGGTCCGCGACGGTGTCCGTCCCGAACAGGTGCACGGTCGCCAACCCACAGTCGTACGGCAACTCGGGCAGCGCGGCGGCCAGGGCGACCCCGGCCGCGATCCCGACGGAACTCTCCAGCGCGGAGGACACGACCACCGGCAGCCGGACCCGCTCGGCCAGGTCGAGGCAGGCCCGCACGCCGCCGAGCGGCTGTACCTTCAGCACCACGATGTCCGCCGCCTCCGCCCGCACCACGGCAAAGGGATCCGCGGCCCGGCGGATCGACTCGTCCGCGGCGACCGGCACGGCGCTGCGGCGCCGCACCGCCGCGAGTTCGTCGACGGTCGCGCAGGGCTGCTCCACGTACTCGAGACCGCCCGCCGCGCGGTCCAGGGCGGGCAGGCGACGTAGCGCCTCGGCCACGTCCCAGCCGCCGTTGGCGTCGATCCGGACCCGGCCCGCCGGCCCGAGCGCGGCGCGCACGGCCGCCAACCGTTCGATCTCGACGCCGAGCCGCTCCAGTTCCCCGGCGACCCGCTGGGCGACCTTGACCTTCGCCGTCCGGCAACCGCCCGAGGCCAGCACGAGGTCCCGGGCACGGTCGGGTCCGACGGCGGGGACCGTCACGTTGACCGGCACCGCCGCGCGGACCGGCTGCGGCCACCCGACCTGCGCCGCCTCGCGGGCGGCCCGGAGCCAGGCTGTCGCCTCCTCGTCGTCGTACTCGTGGAAGGGCGAGAATTCGCCCCAGCCGGCGGCGCCCCGCAGGAGCAGGCCGTCCCGCGCGTCCAGGCCGCGGAACCGGACCCGCAGCGGCGTCGCGTAGGCGACGGCGGGCTCGGCCCGGCCTGCTGCGGGATCGCGGGGATCGACCGGTGCGAACACGCCCACAGGCTAGCGGTTCGCCGCCCAGACCCGGTGCACGTTCAGCGACTCCACCAGCAGACCGATCGCGAGCTCGCGGACGTCGCGATTCTCGCTCAGCCCGGCCACGGCGGCGCCGTCCACCATGGCGATCAGGCCGGCCGCGGACCCCTCCGGACCCACGGTGGTCATGATCTCGTGGATCGTCGTGACCAGTGCCTCGCGGCCCTCCGCGTAGGCCTTGGCCAGGGTCGTGTACCGGCCGGCGCCGACGAGGTGCTCGTAGAAGCCGCGCACTTCCTTCTCCCCGCCCGGGGGCAGGACGGCGTCGGCCATCAACTCGGCGATCTCGCGGTCCGTCATGCGCGGCTTGATCCGCTCCTTGGCCGCCTCGGCGGCATGGGCGGTCCAGCCCGCGGCGATGCGCCGCCCGGCCGCACCGATCAGGTCTTCGAGCCCGCTGAAGTAGTAGGTGGTGGCGGCGAGCGGAACGCCCGCCCGGGATGCCACCGCGCGATGGGTCACCGCGGCGGGGCCCTCATGGAGGATCAGTTCGATCGTCGCGCGGATGATCGCGTCCCGGCGCAGGGTGCCGCGGGCTTGTCGCCGCGGTGCCGGCCGAGCGGTAGTGCCGTTCTCGGTCATCAGTGGCCGCCTTCGTACTCGGATCAGATCATGGACGCAACGGTGCACACAACACGCGGTACGACACCGCTGTCGGGCACCCCGGACCGGGTCGGGACCGGGTCGTTCGGGCCGATCCACTCGCCGGGGGTCCCCGGGATCGCCGTCGCACCGATGAGTCCCCACCGCGACCGCCCGAACGAACTAGGGTGACGCCGTGAGTACCGTGAAGGTATCTGAGACGTTCGACCCACGCGCGTGGAAGGTGGTCCCGGGGTTCGAGAACCTCGTCGACATCACCTATCACCGCGGCGTGGGACACTCCCGAACCGCCGTTGAGAGTACGACACCGGACGGTGCGAACGCGACCGGAAGCCCCAATCTGCCGGTGGTCCGGATCGCGTTCAACCGACCGGATGTCCGCAACGCGTTCCGCCCTCACACGGTGGACGAGTTGTACCGCGCGCTTGACCACGCCCGGATGACCCCGGACGTCGCCGCCGTGTTGCTCACCGGGAACGGGCCTTCCCCGCGCGATGGCGGATGGGCCTTCTGTTCCGGCGGTGACCAGCGCATTCGCGGCCGGGACGGGTATCGATACACCACCGGCGGCGACGACGCGGCGGGCGGCGGGCCGTCGGCGTCGTCCGCCGACATCGACCCCGCCCGGGCGGGGCGGCTGCACATCCTCGAGGTGCAGCGGCTGATCCGGACGATGCCGAAGGTCGTCATCGCCGTCGTCGACGGCTGGGCCGCCGGGGGCGGGCACTCGCTGCATGTCGTCGCCGATCTCTCGATTGCGTGCCGGAGCCACGGCCGGTTCAAACAGACGGACGCGAATGTCGGCTCGTTCGACGGCGGCTACGGCTCGGCCTATCTGGCTCGTCAGGTGGGGCAGAAGCGGGCCCGGGAGATCTTCTTCCTCGCCCGCGAATACAGTGCGCAGGACGCCTTCGAGTGGGGCGCCGTCAATGAGGTGGCCGAGCATGCAGACCTCGAACCACTCGCCCTGGAGTACGCCCGGACCATCGCGGGCAAGTCGCCCCAGGCGATCCGGATGTTGAAGTTCGCCTTCAACCTAGTCGACGACGGTCTGATGGGTCAGCAGGTCTTCGCCGGCGAGGCGACCCGGCTGGCTTACACGACCGACGAGGCCGTCGAGGGCCGCGACGCCTTCCTCGAGCACCGCGACCCCGACTGGAGCCGATTTCCCTACGCGTTCTGACCGGCCGGCTTCGGGGCGACCGGCCGGCTTCGGGGCGACCGGCCGGCGCGCGGCCGGTTGGCTTCGGGGCGACCGGCCGGCGCGCGGCCGGTTGGCTTCGGGGCGACCGGCCGGCGCGCGGCCGGTCGGCCTACTTGGCGCTGAAGGCGCCGCCCTCCGTCGTCGGGATCAGTTCGATCCAGGTGTTGCCCTGTTCCAGGCGCACGACGGCGCCGTCGGGCCCACGCAGGACGGCGTGGGTCTTGAGGCCCGTCTTCGACCAGGTGATCGGCAGGATCTTGCCCCCGCTCGCGACGAAGCCGGCCCCGCTGCCGGCGAGCTTCGATTCCGGCACGGGCGCCCCCGCGGGGTCCTTGTACTTCGTGTTCACCATGGTGACCCGCAGGATCACCACGTTCTTGGCCGCGAGCCGGACCCCCGCCATCGACACCGCGGGCCGCGTGCCCTCGGCGCGCTGGTAGACCCCGCCCGGAGCGGACCAGGTCCAGATCGCCTTGCTCGACGGGCTCAGGGTCGCCTCCAGCGTGGTCGCGGGCGTGCCCTTGACGGACGCGGTCCCCTGCCCGGCCGCCCGGGCATAACTGAACTGGGCGCCCGGGGGCGCCTTGTGGTTCGCGTCGGCCTGCTGCCACAGGTCGGCCGGGGTGGCGGCGATGTTGTGCGGCGCGCGCCGGCCCCGGACCTTCACGAAGCCGGGGTCGCCCTCGTCGCGAATGATCGACTGGATGCCGGCCCGGCCGACGGCGTCGATGAACGGCGGCTGGCCACCGGTGTAGACGAGCAGCCCGGCCAGCGGCGCGACGACCGGCGGATCCGTCGGCCGCACCGAGCGCACCGGCCCGACCTGCTCCGGCGCCGCCGAGTGGTAAACCGCGATGAAACGCGTGATGCCCCCCTCCACGACCTCCTCCCAGACCAGGTCCGCCTGTTCGAGGCCGGTTTGCGGCCGGGCGGCGGCAGAATTCTCCACCTTGATGGCGAGGGCGGGCCGGGCGACCACCTGGTCGGACGGGATTCCGGTCAGCGGCCACGCCTTCGGGACGGCCGGCGACGGCGGCCCCCCCTTCGGACCCGCACCCGCGGTGATCGTCTCCTGCTCGGAGCCGGCGCCGCCGCACGCCGCGAGGGCGAGGACGAGCGTCGAAGCAAGCGCGGCTGCGGCGCGATGCGCGGCACGGTTCATGTCACAGGCCTCCCTGCGGCGGCGGTCCGGCGGACCGTCTCAGCACTTAGGTGTCACCCTATTGCGCCGGCTAGGCTTTGTGGGGTGATCCGCGCCGCAGTCCCCACAACTGCCGATCTGCTGGTGCGGGCGATCGGTGCCGCGCTCGACGGCGTCGGCCCGCCCGTGGCGCCCGGGGTGCCGGGGGTGCCGGGGCGCGGCGTTCCGGGGCGTGGCGTTCCGGGGCACGGCCCCGCGGCGGCGGATCTGCCCGCCGATGCCGCCCTCATCCTGCGCACCTCCGGTTCCACCGGCGTGCCGCGCGACGTCGTCCTCACCGTGGGCGCGGTCCTCGCCTCCGGCGTCGCGACGCACGCCCGCCTCGGCGGGCCGGGCCACTGGGTCCTCACCCTCCCGGCGAACCACGTCGCGGGAGTCCAGGTGATCGCCCGCGCCCATGCCGCCGGCCTGGGCCTGACGGCCGCCGATACCGGCCCCTTCACCGCCGACGCCTTCGCCGCCCTCGCCGCCCGTTCCGCGCGACGCGCCGGCGGCGCTCGGCGGTACGTGTCGCTCGTGCCCACCCAGGCGCATCGCATCCTCGTCGCTGCCGACGGCGGCAACCCCCGCTCCCTGGCCGCCCTCGCGGACTTCGACGCGGTGCTGATCGGCGGCGCCGCGGTGCCCGCGCCGCTGCGCGAGCGGCTGCGCGCCGCCGGGGTTCGGCTTGTGGTGACCTACGGGATGACCGAGACCTGCGGCGGTTGCGTGTACGACGGCGTCCCGCTCGACGGCGTCCAAGTCCGGATCGCTGCCGGGGACCGGGATGGGGCCGACGCCGGGGCCGACGCCCCGGCCGGCATCGTCGAGATCACCGGGCCGATACTCGCCGTCGGCTACCTCGGCCGGCCGGAACTGACGGCGGCCACCTTCCGCACCGTCGACGGCGTCCGCTGGCTGCACACCACGGACCTCGGTTTCCTGACCACCGAACCGACCCCACGACTGCGCGTCGTCGGGCGAGCGGACGACGTCGTCGTCACCGGCGGGGTGAAGGTGCCGCCGGGTGCCGTCGAGGCGTGCCTGGCGACCGTCCCCGGCATCGGCGAGGCCTGCGTCGTCGGCGTGCCCGACGACGAATGGGGGCAGGCGCTGGTGGCCGTCGTCACGCGCTCCCGCCGGCCCGATCCGGCCGGCGATCCGGCCGGCGATCCGGCCGCGATGGAAATTGCGGCGCGTGCCCTGGTTGCGGCTACGCTGGGCCGAGCCGCGGCGCCGCGCAGCGTTCTCCTGGTGGACGACCTGCCGCGACGCGGGCCGGGAAAAGTCGACCGAGAGGCGGTCCGGCGCCTCGTGATCGCGGCCCGGGCCGATTCTTCGGCAGCACATGAATGAGGTTCGAGGAGCACCATGGCCACAGTGATCGAATGGATGGGTGGCGCCCGGCTGCACACCCTGCCTGCCGCCGCCACCCCCGTGCTGGTCGGTACCGGGGCGGCCGCGCAGATCGACCGCCGCTCCGGGACCCTAGCGCTGCTGGCGCTCGGCGTCGCCCTCGCCCTGCAGGTGGGGGTGAACTACGCCAACGACTATTCGGACGGCGTACGCGGTACGGACATGGCCCGGGTCGGCCCCCGGCGGTTGACCGGCAGCGGCCTCGCCCCGGCCCGCCAGGTGTTGACCGCCGCGCTGGTGTTCTTCGGCATCGGGGGGGCGATCGGCATCGTGCTGTCGTTCGTCTCGGGGCACGCGTGGCTGATCGCCGTCGGGGCCGCCTGCGTCGGCGCGGCCTGGTATTACACCGGCGGCGCCCGGCCGTACGGCTACCGGGGGTTCGGCGAGGTCAGCGTCTTCCTCTTCTTCGGCCTGGTCGCGGTCATCGGCACCGCCTACACCCAGGCCGATCGGATCACCGTCCCGGCGGTGCTCGGGGGCATCGCCGTCGGGCTGCTCGCCAGCGCGTTGTTGCTGATCAACAACATCCGCGACATCCCCACGGACACCGTCGCCGGCAAGCGGACCCTCGCCGTGCGCCTGGGCGACATCCGCGCCCGGTGGCTGTACCTCGCGATGATCTGGCTGCCGATCGTCCTCGGCGTCGCCTGCGCGTTCTGGGCCACGTGGTCGCTGCTGGTCCTGCTCATGGTGCTGCCGGCCGCGGTGCTGACCATCGCCGTCGTTGCCGGCGCCCAGGGCAAGCTGCTGGTGCCGGTGCTGTTCGGGACTGCGCTCTACGAGCTGGGCTTCGGAGTGCTGCTGGGCTTCGGCCTGGCCGTCTGAGCCGGGGCGCCCTCGGCCGCCGCATCCTCAGCCGCCGCGTCCTCGTCGCCGGCCCGGCGGCGGGCCTGCCGGCGGGCGGCCCGGTCCGCGAGCGACCGGGCCGCCGCGTCCCTCGGCCCGGCGAGCGCGAGATAGGACACGAGCATCGCGATCAGCGCGGCCACCGCCACCAACAGCCAGCCGCTCATCCCCAGCCACCACAACAGCGCCAGGGCGAGCGCGAACAGAACGAGCCGCCAGATCGTGTATCGGAATATCGGCACCGAACCAGGTTACGCATAGGCTGGTGACATGACCCGCGTTCTTCCGGTCCTGATCGCCATCGGCCTCATGGTCTACGCCCTGGCCGACCTCTCGGCGAGCGACGACGAGCAACGTGGTGGCATCCCGCGCTGGCTGTGGACCCTCCTGATCGTTCTCCTGCCGTTCTTCGGCGCCGTGGCCTGGATCCTGATCAAGCAGTCCCACCGGCGGGCCGACGGCGGCACCGCGCCCGGCAGGCCCAACCGGCCGACGCCCGGCGGCCCCAACCGGCGTCGGCCCCGCCCCGGCCCCACCGCGCCCGACGACGATCCCGAATTCCTGTGGCGGCTCGAGCAGCAGCAGCGCCGCAACCGCTCCCAGCAATCCACCGACGGCGACGACCAGCCGAGCACCAACGGACAGTAGCGGCGCTCACTCCCACAGGTGCTCGGCGTGGAAGCTGAACCGCGCGACCTCCCGCGCCCACACCCGGTACGGCCTCGCCTCCGCGCGCGTGGCGCCCCGACCCCGCCCTACAGCCCCGAGTACGAGTGCTTGCCGTTGAGCAGCAGGTTGACGCCGGTGAAGTTGAACAGCACGCAGGCGTACCCCGCGAGCACCAGATACGCCGCCCGCCGCCCGGACCAGCCGCGCGTGGTGCGCGCATGCAGGTACGCGGCATAGACGACCCAGACCACGAAGCTCCAGACTTCCTTGGGATCCCAGCCCCAGTACCGGCCCCAGGCGTCCTCGGCCCAGATCGCCCCGCCGATGAGGGTAAATGTCCACAGCACAAAGGCGACCGCGTTCAGCCGGAAACTGAGCGCCTCCAGGCCGGCCGGGGTCGGCGTCGCGTCCAACCAACGCCAGCCGCGCCGGCCGAGCGCCGGCGACCCGCCGTCGCGAGCGCCGCGGGCGAGCTGCAACACCGTCGTGGCGAAGCCCACCGTGAAGATGCCGGTCGCGCTGATGGCGACGCCGACGTGGATCACGAGCCAGTAGTTCTGCAGGGCAGGCTGCACGCCGGTCGCCGTGACAAAGAAGAACCGCTGCGCCACCACGAGGAACAGCACCACGATGCCGACGACGAACGCCCCCAGGAACCGAGCCTCCCGCACCGCGGCGACGATGAGGAAAGCGGCCAGCGCGACGGCGCAGCCGACCAGGGTGAATTCGTACATGTTCGCCCACGGGGTCCGGCCGGCCGCGATCCCGCGGGTGACGATCGCGGCGACCAGCAGCCCGAGCCCGAGCCAGGAGACCGAGATCCCGATCCCCGCCGCCCGCCGCGGCCGCGCGGCCACGGCCGCAGATTCCGGTCCGACGTCGGGCACATGCCCTCCGGAGGCGGTCGCCGTGACGACGTCGGGCGCCGCCACGCCCGCGGCAGGTCCGGACGCGTCCGGCGCCCCCGGTCCGAACGGCGCACCGCCGGCAACCGCCCCCGGTCCGAACGGCGCCGCACCCACGCCGCCCCCCGCCGCACCCGCTCCCACGGGCGCCCCCGCGCGGGCCTCGGCCCGCGGCGAGGCGGCGCCGGCCAGCCGGGCGAGGTCCATCGCGAACGCGACCAGAGCGACCGTCAGCACGCTGGCGGCCGCCCAGACCAGGTCGGAACTCAGTTCGGCGATGGTCATGGAAGAGCCTCTCGGTGGTGGTGCGTCCGCCGCGCGGGCGGCTCGGTCGGCGCAGTCGGCGCGGCGCCGGGCCGAATTTCGGCGTCCAGGACCTAGGTCCCGGTATCCGATGGTCGCACACCCGGCAGGGCAGCGACCAGCGCACCGACCTCGCCGGCCAACCCGCCGTCATCGCCCCGGGCCAGCCCGGCAACCTCGACTACGCAGCCACCGGCCCCGCTCGCCCCCGCGCCGGCGGGCGCCGCCCCGGCCGATGGCACCGCGCGGACCGCGCCGCCCCCGCCCAACGGCGTCGCCCGGACCCACACCCGCCGACGCGGCACAAACAGCGACAGCGCCAGCCCGGCCACGGCCGCCAGCGCAAACCCGAGAATCCACGGCACCGACGGGTCCCGGCGCAGGTCGAGCGCCACGTACCGGGGCAGCGCGTCGAACGTGAACCGCCCGAGGTCGCCGGGCAGATCCACCGTCTGCCCCGGCCGGACCACCAGTTGCGCCGGCTCGCCGTCGGCGCCCGGGACCGCCTGCATCCGGGCCGTGTCGAGGCGGTAGACGTTCTGCGGGACGCCGCCGTCCAGCCCCAGGTCACCGTGGTACACATTCAGCACCAGCACCGGGTCGAGCGGCTGCGGGAACGCCGATCGCAGCCCGCCGGCCGGGTCGGCCTCGGCGGTCGGCAGCAGGTACCCGACCAGCCCGATCTGGTCCAGCCCCGCCGAGACGTCCGGCACCTTGATCACCCCGCGTGAGGTGTACACGGCGTCCTGCGGGATGAACGGCACCCGCCCGCTGAATGCCACCTCGCCCTTCGCGTCGCGGACGGTCACCTGCGGCGCGAAGCCATTGCCCTGCAGATAGACCTTCACCCCGTCCACGTGCAGCGGCCGGTTCACCCGGATCACGGCGGCCCGGCCGCCGTCGCCGACGCCGTTCGCGTCGCCCGCGTCGCCGACGCCGTTCGCGTCGCCGACGACGTCGTCGCCCGGTTCCCGCACGGTCACGTGGGCGACGAAGTCCCGCGACTGCGCGAAGTCCGCCGCCCCGGTGGCGAAGGTCGCCTCGAAAGAATTCAGCGTCATGGTGAACGGCCGCAGCGCGGCCGGCCGGAACCAAGACCCGTGCGCGTAAGTGTCGAAGTCGACGACGGCGTTCGCGAACCCCCGCCCCTCCGTCACCAGCACCTGGGCCCGGTAGTGCACCATCTGCCCGACGGCGACCGCGACCAACAGCCCGACCAGCGCCAGGTGAAAGACGAGGTTCCCCGTCTCCCGCAGGTAGCCCCGCTCGGCGCTGACGGTACGGACCCCGCTCGGGGCCGCGCCGCCGCCCACCCGGCCGCCGCCGCCCACCGAGCCGCCACCGGCATGGACGTCGACCCGGAACCTCTTCAGCAGCGACGGCCCCCGCCGGCGCAAATGCGCCGCGGCGGCGGCTACGACCTCCTCGGGCGACGCCTCGACGTCGAACCGCTGATTCACGGGGAACCGCTCGAAGCGGCGGGGCGCCCGCGGCGGCCGCGCCCGCACGGCCCGCAGGTGCGCGGCCGTCCGCGGCAGAATGCACCCCACCAGGGAGACAAACAGCAACAGGTAAACCGCGGCGAACCACGGCGAGGCGAAGACGTCGAAGAAGCCCAGCCGGTCCAGCCAGGCCCCGCGACCGGGATGCTCGGCGAGGTACCGCGCCACCCGGGCCGGGTCCTGCGGCCGCTGCGGCAGCACCGACCCGGGCACCGCCGCCACCGCGAGCAACATCAGCAGCATCAGCGCGACCGACATGGACGTCAGCCGGCGCCACACCCAGCGCGCCCACCCGCGCAACCCGAGCCGCGGCAGCCTGACCTCCCCCGACGCACCACTCGACATCGAGCCGGCCGGATCCGGCGCCGATCCCGACGGCGCCTCCCGCACAGCGCCGCCGGTCACCATCGCGTCGTCGATGCCCTCCGGCACGTATCCCCGCCGGCCGCGGTCCGTGTCCCCCATCGGTCCCCCTACACCACCGGCACGAAGCCGTCGATCCAGCCCTGCAGCCGCCCGGTCCACTGCGACCACACGCCGGTCACCAGCGCCACACCGACCAGGACCAGCAGCCCCCCGCCGATCCGCATGATCGCGAGCCGATGCCGCGCCAAGAAGCCGTACATCCGCCGGGTCCGCTCCGCGCCTACCGCCATCAGCACAAACGGCACCCCGAGCCCCGCGCAGTACGCCACCCCCAGCACCGCCCCGCGCGCCGCGGAGGCGGCGTCGAGCGAAAGCGCCTGCACGGCAACCAGCGTCGGTCCGATGCACGGCGTCCACCCGAGCCCGAACGCCACCCCGAGCAGCGGCGCCCCCCACAACCCCGCCCGCGGCGCCAGCCGCAGCCGCGCCTCGCGCCGCCCGAGCGGCCCCACCCCCAAGAAAACCAGGCCCAGCCCGACGACGACGACGCCGAGCACGCGCGTCAACGTCGCCTCCCAGCGCACCAAGTGGGCACCGGCGGCCCCCGCCGCCACCATCAGCGTCACAAAGACGGCGGTAAACCCCGCGACAAACAGCAACGCCCCGGCCGTCAGCCGCCCGCGGCCGGGCCGCCCGGGCTCGGCGCGGACCACCGTCCCCCCTCCCGCCCGCGCCGCACTCGCCGGCCCGCCGGCCATCGCCCCGACATAGCCGAGGTACCCCGGCACCAGAGGCAGCACGCACGGCGAGGCGAACGACACCAACCCGGCCAGCGCGGCGACGGGAATGGCGAGCAGCATCGGACCCGAGAAGGCCGTCGTCGCAAAGGTGTGGCCGATATCGCCGGCCACCACCCCGCCCGGCGAGCCCGCGCCGAGCGACTCGACCAGCCAGGCGCCGATCATCCCCGCCCCGCCTCGGCGACGACGTCGTCCACCAGGGCGGACAGCGTCGACGCCGACGCGACTCCGATCACCCGGGCCGCGACGCGGCCCCGCCGGTCGAGGACGACCGTCGTCGGCACCGCCTGCAGCGGCACCGTTCCGGACAAATTCGCCACGCCCGTCCCGTCGCGATCCTCCAGCGACGGGTAGCCGACGTCGAACCGACGCTGGAACGCCAGCGCCGCCCCGGCGTCGTCAGTGGTATTCAGCCCCAGCACCCGGACGCCGTCCGCGGCGCGCTCGCGGGCGAGCGCCGCGAGCGCGGGCGCCTCCTTGCGGCAGGGCGCGCACCCCGCGTACCAGGTGTTCACGACGACGACGTCGCCGCGCCAGGCCGTGGTGTCGATCCGGACGCCGTCGAACGAGGTGCCGGTCAGCGCGACCGGACCGGGCCGGCGGGCGGCCGGCCAGGTGCGAACCGAACCGTCGCCGGAGACGTAACCCTGGCCGACGGCGTCGGCCGAACCCGCATCGTCGCCGGCCGGCGGCGCACCCGAATCGGCCGTGCAGCCGGCGAGCAGCGCCGGCCCGGCCAGCAGCGCAACCGCGGCCCAGCGCGCGAACGACGCGAGCGTCGCCCGCGGGCCGAACCGCGCCGGCCCGGC
>JAVBMU010000114.1:0-19245 GCA_031552185.1 Cellulomonadaceae bacterium
GGCGGCCGAAGCGCCGGCGGCGGCGGCCGAAGCGCCGGCGGCCGAAGCGCCGGCGGCCGAAGCGCCGGCGGCGGCGGCGGTTGCGCCCGGAACGGCCGCCGCCGACGACGACGACGCTCCGCGCGGAACCCGTCTCAAGAGATCGCGCGGATAGGTGTGGGCACCCATGGCGCCGAACTCGGGGCGCCGAACTCGGGGCGCCGAACTCGGGGCGCCGAACTCGGGGCCGGGCTGCCCGAGGGCGATGCGTCGTGTGGCGCGCCTGCGACCGCCGCCGTCGAGCGCTCATCCGCCCACAGCGCGGACGAAGCACAGGTACGGCCCACGAACGAGAGGCATCGCCAACGAACGAGAGGTACGGCCAACGAACGAGAGGCATTGCGCGCCGGACCGACCGATTCGCGACGTCTAACCCTCTACCTCGTTCGCGATACCTCTGTCTCGTCCGACAAACCTCTAACTCGTCCGAAAAACCTCTAACTCGCGCGGCAGCCTCAGTCACCCGCACCCCACCTCACCTCGTCGGCCGCCGGGAAACCACCCGCCGCAGCCTCACCGCCCACGACCACGGACCCCGGAATCAGTCCTCCAGCGCGTCGAGTCAGTACCATGCGCGCCGAGTCAGTACCATGCGCGCCGAGTCAGTACCGTGCGGCTGTTCGGTGCTCGTTTTCCCGGCGTGTCGGCACTTCCTGAGCGACTCCGGTACTGACTCGACGCGCACGGTACTGACTGGCCGCCCCAAGTACTGACTCGCGGCGCATCGTACTGATTCGCGGGCACAAGTACTGACTCGCCGGCCCAGGTACCTCCTCGCGACGCACCACTTCACGTCCACTGCCCGCCCGACCGGGCAGCGTCGCACGCGAGGCACTTCGCCGAACACGACCCGGTCGGATGCGGTCCAGGATGCGGCCACGGTCACACCCAACAGGTGAACCACGGGACAGTCCGCGACCAGCGCGGTGAACCGGACCCACAATCCACATCGAACCGGGCCACTGGTACCCACACCGCCACCCCGAAGCCCGAGCCACCCATCCGCGCGATCTCCTAGCTTCAGTTACCCGCGGCCAGAACCGCAACTATTCACGGGTTCGGCGGGACCCGCGGCGGACCCGCGGCGGCCGGCAGGCCCGCGGGGGCCGGCCGGGCCGGCAGGCCCCCGCGAATCGTTGTGCGGGTCAGTTCCCCGCGGCCTTGCGGTCGACCGTCTCCTGCAGCGAGGTCAGGACGGAGGCGTCCTCGATGGTGGCGGGCACCGTGTACGCCTCGCCGGCGACGATCTGGCGCATCGTCTTGCGCAGGATCTTCCCGGACCGGGTCTTGGGCAGGGCCGGCACGATCGTGACGAGGTGGAAGCTGACCAGCGCCCCCACCTGCTCGCGCACGATCCGGACGAGTTCCTTCGTCAGGGTCGCCTCGTCGATCGGCGAGCCCGCGCTGAGCACCACGTAGCCCGCCGGGACCTGGCCTTTGAGCGCGTCCGGCACGGCGACGACGGCGCATTCGGCCACCTCGGGGTGCGTCGCGATCGCGGCCTCGATCGAACCGATGGACAGCCGGTGCCCGGCGACGTTGATGACGTCGTCGGTCCGGCCCATCACGAACAGGTACCCGTCCTCGTCGACGTAGCCCGCGTCCCCCGTCAGGTAGTAGCCCGGGAAGTGCACCAGGTAGGACGAGTGGTAGTGGTCGTCGTTGCCCCACAGCGTCTGGAGCGTTCCGGGCGGCATGGGCAGCTTGATGACGATGCTGCCCTCCTCGCCCGCCGGCATCGGCTCGCCGCTGCCGTCGACGATCTCCACCTGGTAGCCGGGCACCGGCACCGACGGCGAGCCCGGCTTGATCGGCAGGTGTTCGATGCCCCTGGGGTTCGCGCAGATCGCCCACCCCGTCTCGGTCTGCCACCAGTGGTCCACCACGGGCACCCCGAGTTTCGCCGCGGTCCACTCGTAGGTGTCCGGGTCCAGCCGTTCGCCCGCGAGGAACACGGTGACCAGGCTCGAGACGTCGTAGTTCGCCAACTCAGCTGCGGTCGGGTCCTCGCGGCGGATCGCCCGCATCGCGGTCGGGGCGGTGAACAGGTTTTTGACCCCGTACTGCTCGATGATCCGCCAGAAGGCGCCGGCGTCCGGCGTCCCGACCGGCTTGCCCTCGTAGAGCACCGTCGTCGCCCCGATGAGCAGCGGCGCGTAGACGATGTAGGAGTGGCCGACGACCCAGCCGACGTCGGACCCGGTGAACATGACCTCGCCCGGCTGCAGGTCGTAGATCGCGTTCATGGACCAGGTCATCGCGACGGCGTGGCCGCCGTTGTCCCGGACCACACCCTTGGGCACGCCCGTGGTGCCGGACGTGTAGAGGATGTACAGCGGGTCGGTGGCCTTGACCGGCACCGGCGGCTGGGGCTCGGCGGCCGCCATCTCCTCGTCCCAGTCGTGCCACTTGGCGGGGCCGGCCGGCACCACTTCGGCCGCCTGGATCTCCGGTCGACGCTTGACCACCACGTGCGAGACGGGGTGGCTCGCCATCGCCAGCGCCCGCTCGACGAGCGGGAGGTACTCGACGTAGCGGCTGGGCTCCTTGCCACCGGTGGCGGTGACCAAGAGCTTGGGCCGTGCATCGTCGATCCGGATCGCGAGCTCCTTTGCCGCGAAACCGCCGAAGACGACGGAGTGGATCGCGCCGATCCGGGCGCAGGCGAGCATCGCGACGACGGCCTCGGCGATCATCGGCAGGTAGATCACCACGCGGTCGCCCTTGTAGACGCCCTTCGCAGCGAGCACGCCGGCGAACCGCTCGACCTCGGCCAGCAGTTCGCGGTAGGTGATCGTCCGCGACGGGCCGCCGACGGCGGAGTCGTAGATCACGGCCGGTTGGTCGCCGCGGCCGTCCCGCACGTGCCGGTCCACCGCGTTGAAGCACGTGTTCAGCTCGCCGTCCGGGAACCACCGGTACAGGGGCGCCGCCGAGTCGTCGAGCGCCCGGGTCGGGGCGCTCGTCCAGTCGACAGCGCGCGCGGCCTCCAGCCAGAACGCCTCCGGGTCTTCGACGCTCGCGCGGTAGGTGTCTCGATAGCTGCGCGAAATGTCCACTTGCTCACGCTCCAAACTGTTATCCCACTTGACCGGACTCTCAGTCCCCATGTATACATTGGGGTGTGATGGTGTTCACAGTTGCCTAGATTTTGCCCGTTGTCAACGGTGCAGAGGCAACTGTCTCATGATTGATGTGTACACTCGCCGCACCAGTCGAGGCGACGGAGGGAGGGATATGCGTGCCAGCGACCGGGCCTACGAGGCCCTGAAGCAGGAGATCGTGAGCTGGCAGCTGCCGCCGGGCGCAACCCTCGCGGAGGTCGAGCAGGCGACGCGGCTGGGAATCAGCCGTACCCCGCTGCGCGAGGCCCTCTCCCGGCTCGTGGCCGACGGTCTCGCCACGCCCACCGGCGGGCGTGGTCTGGTGGTCAGCGAGGTTTCGGCGGAGCACGTCACGGAGCTGTACGAGGCGCGTCAGGCCCTGGAGCAGCAGGCGGCCAGGTTGGCCGCCCAGCGCCGGGACCGGGCGGTCTTCGTCGCGTTGCGGGACGAATTCGCCACCGTGTCCGAGCTCCTGGCCCACGACGCCGAGGCCAGGGCGAAGTACTTCGATATGACCCGCCGGCTCGACGACGCGATGGACGAGGCGACGGCCAACTCCTTCCTCGTCGGCGCCATCCGCGGGATCCGGATGCACATGGTTCGCATCCGACGGGTCGCCCAGGACAACGTCGGGCGATTGCTCGACGCCGGTCGGGAACACCAGCAGATCGTGGAGGCACTCATCGCGGGCGACCCCGACCTCGCGGCGAGCGCCACCCACGTGCACCTGCACGCATCATTGCTCTCGGTCCTCGCGCACATCGGTGCCGAAGGAGCGAGCTATCGCACGGCCGGGCGGTGACTACCGCGCGGCACTAGCGGACGTCCGCTGACGAGGAGGCTCACATGGTCACTATGCACACCGTCCGGGTTCACCGTTCGGAGGAGAACCTGGCGCGCGAGGAACAACTCGCCTGGAAGCTCGCCCAACTCGCCACCGACCCGATCGCCGTCGACGACGACGTCACGGACATGATCATCAACCGGATCATCGACAACGCGTCCGTGGCGACCGCCTCACTCCTGCGCGCGCCGATCGTCGCGGCGCGCGCGCAGGCCCTGAGCCACCCGCCGAGCACGGGCGGCGAGGGCGCCTGCGTCTTCGGCGAGCCGCAGAGCACGCGGGTCTGCCCCGGGTGGGCGGCGTGGGCGAACGGCGTCGCGGTCCGCGAACTCGACTACCACGACACCTTCCTCGCGGCGGAGTACTCCCACCCCGGCGACAACATCCCGCCGGTCCTCGCCGTCGCGCAGCACCTCGCGGCCGCCCGCGGCCTGTCCGGCGCGGACATCGTCCGCGGCCTGGCGACCGCTTACGAGATCCAGGTCGACCTGGTCAAGGCGATCTCGCTGCACAAGCACAAGATCGACCACGTCGCCCACCTGGGGCCGAGCGCCGCCGCCGGCATCGGCACGCTGCTCGGGCTGGACGCCACCACCATCTACCAGGCGATCGGCCAGGCGCTGCACACGACGACGGCCACCCGGCAGTCCCGCAAGGGCGAGATCTCCACCTGGAAGGCCTACGCGCCCGCGCACGCCGGAAAGCTGGCGATCGAGGCCGTCGACCGCGCCATGCGCGGTCAGACCAGCCCGACGCCGATCTACGAGGGCGAGGACGGCGTCATCGCCTGGATGCTGGACGGCCCCGACGCGCGTTACGAAGTGCCGCTGCCGGCGGCGGGCGAGGCCAAGCGCGCGATCCTGGAGACCTACACCAAGGAGCACTCGGCCGAGTACCAGGCGCAGGCGCTGATCGACCTCGCCCGGCGGCTGAACCGCGAGCGCCCCGACCTGACGGACCCTGCGAACATCGAGCGGATCGTCATCCACACCAGCCACCACACCCACTACGTCATCGGCTCGGGCGCGGGCGACCCGCAGAAGTACGACCCGACCGCGACCCGAGAGACCCTCGACCACTCGATCCCCTACATCTTCGCGGTCGCGCTGCAGGACGGGCGCTGGCACCACGTCGACTCCTACTCGCCCGCGCGCGCCGGGCGGCCGGACACCGTCGAGCTGTGGCGCAAGATCTCCACCGAGGAGAACGAGGAGTGGACCCGCCGGTACCACTCGATCGACCCGGCCGTGAAGGCGTTCGGCGGCTCGGTCGAGATCGTCACCACGAGCGGCGAGGTTGTGCGCGAGGAGATCGCGCTGGCCGACGCCAACCCGTTCGGCGCCCGCCCGTTCGGGCGCGAGCAGTACATCGGCAAGTTCCGCACGCTCACCGAGGGCATCCTCGAGGCGGCCGAGATCGAGCGCTTCCTCGACCTGGTGCAGCGCCTGCCCGAGCTCAGCGCGCAGGACCTCGGCGGGCTGACCGTGACCGCCCCGGCCGGCCTGCTCGCAACCGTGGCCGCCCCGAAGGGACTCTTCTGATGTTGGAATCCAAGCTCACCGCGGCGCAGAAGCGGGAGCGGCTGCGCGATCGGCTGGCGACCGGGGAACTGCTCCGGTTCCCCGGTGCGTTCAACCCGCTCAGCGCCCGCCTGATCGAACGCAAGGGCTTCGAGGGCGTGTACGTCTCGGGCGCCGTGCTCTCGGCCGACCTCGGCCTGCCCGACGTCGGCCTGACCACGCTGACCGAGGTCGCCGGCCGGGCCGCGCAGATTGCGCGGATGACCGACTTGCCGATCCTGGTGGACGCGGACACGGGCTTCGGCGAACCGATGAACGTGGCTCGCACGGTGCAGGTCCTCGAGGACGCGGGCGTCGCCGCCTTGCACATCGAGGACCAGGTGAACCCCAAGCGCTGCGGCCACCTCGATGGCAAGCAGGTGGTCGACGAGGCCACCGCCGTCCAGCGGATCCGGGCCGCCGCGCAGGGCAGGCGCGACCCCAACCTGGTGATCATGGCCCGCACCGACGTGCGGGCCGTGGACGGCCTCGACGCCGCCGTCGCCCGCGTGCGGGCGCTGGTGGACGCGGGCGCGGACGCCATCTTCCCCGAGGCGATGCGCAGCCTCGAGGAGTTCGCCGCGATCCGCGCCGCCGTCGACGTACCGGTCCTGGCGAACATGACCGAGTTCGGAAAGTCAGAGCTGTTCACCACCACCCAGCTCGCCGACATCGGGGTCAACATCGTGATCTTCCCGGTGTCGCTGCTGCGGCTCGCCATGGGGGCTGCGGAGCGCGGCCTCGACACCATCCTGGCCGAGGGCAGCCTCACCTCCAGGCTGGACGAGATGCAGCACCGGGCGGACCTGTACGACCTGATCGACTATCCGGCCTACGCGGCCTTCGACGACGACGTCTTCAACTTCACCGTAGAGCGCTGACACCCCACGAGATCCGCATCCGACGGCCGCAGCCAACGACGACCCGCGGCACCGAGGACGCAGCACGCAACGTTGGGCTCAGCATGGACGAAGGGCACACCATGACCGAACAGATCGACATCAAGAAGGGGCTGGCCGGCGTCGTCGTCGACTACACCGCCGTCTCGAGCGTCAACCAGGACACCAACTCGCTGCTCTACCGCGGTTACCCGGTGCAGCAGCTCTCCGCTCAGTGCAGCTTCGAGCAGGTCACCTGGCTGCTCTGGTACGGCGAGTTGCCGACCGCGGCCGAGTTGGCGGCGTTCCAGGCGACCGAACGGGCCGGGCGGGCGCTGCAGCCGGCCATCCGCGCGGTCGTCGACTCCATGCCGACCACGGCGCACCCGATGGACGTCCTGCGGACCGCGGTCTCGCTGATCGGCGCCCAGGACCCGACCACGGCCGACACCAGCCCGGAGGCGACCCTCGACAAGGCCGTCCGGCTCTTCGCCGCGACGCCCGCGATCGTCGCCTACGACCAGCGCCGGCGGCACGGCCTCGAGCCCATCGCGCCGCGGGACGACCTCGACTACTCGGCGAACTTCCTGTGGATGACGTTCGGCGAGTTGCCCTCGCCGACCGCGATCGCCGCGTTCAACGTGTCGATGATCATGTACGCCGAGCACTCGTTCAACGCCTCGACGTTCGCCGCTCGGGTGGTCACCTCCACCATGTCCGACTACTACTCGGCCATCGTCGGCGCCATCGCCAGCCTCAAGGGCCCGCTGCACGGCGGCGCCAACGAGGCCGTGATGCACACCTTCGACGAGATCGGCACGGCCGACCGCGCCGCCGCCTGGCTCGACGAGGCGCTCGCCGCGAAGCGCAAGATCATGGGCTTCGGTCACCGGGTCTACAAGCATGGCGACTCGCGCGTGCCGACCATGAAGGCCCAACTCGACCTGCTGGTCGCCGAGACCGGCCGGAAGGACCTCGGGGACATGTACGCCGCCCTGGAGTCCGCGATGGTCGGCCGCAAGGGCATCCTGCCGAACCTGGACTTCCCGTCCGGGCCGGTGTACCACATCCTCGGCTTCGACACGGAGATCTTCACCCCGATCTTCGTGGCCAGCCGGATCACGGGCTGGACCGCGCACATCATGGAGCAGGCCGCCGCCAACTCCCTGATTCGGCCGCTGTCCGCCTACAACGGCGTCGACGAGCGGCACCTGCCCGCCTGACGACGCAGCAGGCCCGCCGGGGAAGTTGACCGGATCAGCCGACCACAGCACAACCAAAGCGGGACCGGACTTGTCCGGTCCCGCTTTGGTGCTGAGCAGCCGCCCACTCCGTGGCAGTTGGGACCTGAGGGTGTGGGAGCCGGTCGAGCGGGTGCTGGAGCGGCGAGGACATCGGATCTGCCCGCTAGCAGGGTCTGGTCCAGAGTGGTCGGGGGCTCGCACGCTCCGACGTCCCCACGTGTGCTTTCACCGGTTGGGACGCCATCCGTCCGTCGGGGCGACAGGATTCGAACCTGCGACCTTCCGCTCCCAAAGCGGATGCGCTACCAAGCTGCGCTACGCCCCGCGCGCCGGTGAACCGGCGCCGTCGGCGCCTGCGACGACGACGACGCGGCTAGTCTAGCCGGCAGAACGCCCGGTGAGCGCACGCATTCCGATTGGGCAAGGCCCGGGCCGGCGACCGACCCGGGCCTTGCCCGTCAACCGTGGACGTGCCGGCTACTTCGAGGCGGCCGGCCAGCTGCCGAAGATTGGCAGCAGGTTGCTGATCTCCAGCAACTGCCAGCCGGCGTGCTGCTTGGGCGAGACGGCCGGGTCGGCCCAGTTCCAGGCGGAGTTCGTGCCGGTGTAGAGCTTGCCCTGCGCGACGAAGAAGTTCCGGTTGCCCCAGTTCATCGGGTTGCCGTAGCCGCTCGTGGTGAGCTTGCGGGCCGGGGTCAGCGGAGTGTCGAAGATCCAGGAGTCCGCGCCGTCGATGGTCCGGTCCGGCCACGTGGAGCGGCCGAGGAGACGCAGTTTCGCCGCGCTGACCGGCTTCTTGGTGAACGACTCCCAGATCCCGGAGTCGGGATTGAACAGCACGTCACGGTAGATCTTCGAGATGTCGAAGCCGCCCATGATGACCTTGCCGTGGTACTTGGTGATGCCCCACGACGAGTAGCGCTGCCAGACGTTGCCGAACCCCTGATGGCCGTACATCGGCTTGAGGTTCAGTCTGTTGGCCTTGGTCACCCAGGCCCCGGTGCCGTCGCTGCCGGCCTTCGCGTCCCACGTCGGGTACTCCTTCTCCCCGTACAGCAACTGCATCTGCTGGTTGGGCTTACCGAGGTTCTTCACCCTGAAGACGTGCGCCGCGGGGTCCGACTTCAGGAAGAGGTCGTACAGCTCTTCCATCGAGGTCGGCTTGAGCTGCGGGTAGACGTTCATGTGGGCCAGGGTCCCGGTTCCTGGGTAGTTCATCGCACCCCAGTACAGCCAGCCGCCGTACTCGACGGCGCCACCACCGACCATGCTGCGCGCGGAGAGCAGGTCCGGGAAGAATTGGTCCATCCCGAAGACCTTCTTCCAGCCGGTGACGTCGGCCGCGGTGAGCGCCTTGCCGTAGTTGACCTCGGGGCTGACGTACAGGCCGGCGTAGTTGTCGGTCGGGTTGCTCCACGTGCTCGCCACCAGCCGGTTCTCGAACCGGGCGAAGTAGGTCGGCTGACCGGGAAATTCCCCGACGACCTCGAACTGGAACGGGTCCGTCAGGCTCCCCGTCCACTTCAGGACCTGACCGCCGTTGCCCGCGTGCGGCGTCGTCAAGTTCACGCCGAGGTAGAGCGCGGCGCCGTCGTCGAAGAAGTTCTTCGGGTTGTTGTACTCCTTGTACTGGCGCTGGCCGAGGTACTCCCCCGTCTTCTCGTTGAAGGCGGCGATGTGTACGTAGCCGGCGCTGCCGGTGCCCCCGCCGATGCCCGGCTCCAGGCCGGCCATCAGGACGACGCCGTTGAACGCGCCGGCCGCCCGGTAGCCACCGATCGCACCGATGTCGGTAAGTTCGGGATCCGCCGGCGTGCGGTCGATCAGCTTCTTGGTGGCGATGACGTACTGGTAGATCTTCGGCGGTTGATTGTCGCCGGCCCGGCCCAAACCGTAAGTCTTCGCGTTGTACGACTGCTCGAATTCGCAGACGGCTTCCTTCGTCCGGAATGCCGGCACCGGGCCGAACCCCGCCTTTGTCAGCGAAGCATCGAAGGAGTGGAGATTGGCGCACATGACGCTGGTTCCCGTGCCCCACCACAAGGACTTCTCGTCGCTGCTGACGGTGCTTCCCAACATGTACGTCTGCGTTGTCGTCGGCACGCCCTTGGCGCAGGTGCCGTCAGCCTTGAGCGGAAGGTGTTTCTCCCCGATCGCGACAAAGCACTCGGTGGGCGTTTCCTGCGCCAGCACCTTGAACGGGGGCGTCCACGGCTCGTGGAAGTTGACGGCAGGGCCACCGATCGTGCCGCTACCCGCCGCCGCCGCCGACTGGGCGCCGGCCGTGGCGAGCGCCGCGACCGTGAGGGCGGCCACGACGGCGACCGCGCCGTGCCGCCGGGCGCTCGTCCGACCGTTCGAAACCACGGATCGGGTGAAACGGAAATGTTCGGCCGGCTGTCCGGCTTCCCTGCGTCTGACCTTCATTTGCTCTCTCCCCGAGGCAGCATTGAGCGAGGATTCACGGAGGCCCATTACCGCTCCCCAGCCCCTGCCCCGAGTGGAGACCGATCGAGGTCGAACCTGTCGAAGACAGGCCAATTCGGTGCGACCGCCCGGTCATGTTATCGGCACCGGCCGACGCCGGACAAGGTGCGAGTTTTGTTTTGTCCGGCATGTTGAACCGGCCCTTCGCCGTCGGCTCGAGCGCCCTTCGCCGTTGGAGGCGGCGGCATGGCGATGGCAGCGGTGCCGGCGACGGCAGCGGCGCCCGGTGCGAGCCCATCGACGTCGACCCGTTGGACCCGAGGGCCTCGGAGACCTGGCGCCATCGGGCGGCAGCGCTGCCCCGGCAGCTCCCCCCCGAACGCGTCTGCGGGCCGTCTCGTTCGCCGGCCACGCGATTTGGTAGTGTTGGCGCCTGGCGGGACGGCATCGCCAGGCACAACGGAGCACCGGCCAGGTGCCCCGATTTGCGATGTCGCCTCGATGCATGATGTCGCTTCGATGCATGATGTCGTGGCGCCCCGGCGAACGTAGCTCAATGGTAGAGCCTCAGTCTTCCAAACTGATGACGCGGGTTCGATTCCCGTCGTTCGCTCCAACAACGAAGGCCCAGGTCAGAAGCACCCTCCTGACCTGGGCCTTCCGTAGTCACCGCCACGACAGTACCGCCGCCCTGGATGAGTGACTCCAAATTGTCGGGTCGGGTCGGTACTTCCTGAGCGGCCCCCGCAGGCACGCCGCGCGAGGTAGAGCCGCGCGGCACGAGGTAGAGCCGTCACGCGGCCGACACGCCGGTCCGGCGACACCACAGATCTACCTCGGCCTCGTATATACCTCGGCCTCGCCGGGCCTCGCTCGCGCGACGCCCTCCGCCGGCGCCGGGCCACCACCAACGGCGATGGGATAGGTGGATCACTTCAGTCGGCGAGCCACCCGTCGCGGCTGTTGAGCGCGTCACACCGGGCGGGGCCGGGAATATCGCTGGTGGAAGGGACGTTGCGCCTGATCGAGGCTGCGGTTAGCCTCGTCAAGGCAGCGTTCGATTCGTCGTGCCGGCGGCAGCGCCGGGTTCGCCCCGCAACTCGAACGCCCGACGGCACGACTTGGATCGGGAGGAGCGTGACATGGCCGCGACTGCGCGTCGCCTGTCCGTCATCGACGCACTCGGCGTCGTCTCCTGTTGTCGTTGCTGCTGTTGTCGCTGACGCCCTGAGCATCGGCTCCCGCGTTCCGCGGTCGGCGTCCGACGACGTTCCTCTCCCGCCTTTGTGTGCGCTGCGGCGCGCCGTCGCCCCGGTGCGACGCCGCCCGGGCCGCCCCCCGGCACCCCCGTTCCCACCCGATCGGTCCCCAGGGCCGACGACGAAAGGCCTGACATGGCACGCATCCACGACGACGTCACCAAGCTCATCGGCAACACCCCGCTGGTCCGACTGAACAAGCTCACCGCGGGCGCCGAAGCGACGGTGGCCGCCAAGCTCGAGTACTACAACCCCGCCAATTCGGTCAAGGACCGGATCGGCGTCGCCATCGTCGACGCCGCCGAGGCGGCGGGCAAGCTCCGACCGGGCGGCACGATCGTTGAGGCGACCAGCGGCAATACCGGCATTGCCCTGGCGATGGTCG
This sequence comes from Cellulomonadaceae bacterium, assembly GCA_031552185.1. Lineage (GTDB taxonomy): Bacteria > Actinomycetota > Actinomycetes > Actinomycetales > Cellulomonadaceae > JAVBMU01. The sequence goes on from JAVBMU010000114.1 coordinate 11,740, forward strand.
GCGCCGCCCGCGGCTACGAGGTCGTGCTCACGATGCCGGAGTCGATGTCCAAGGAGCGGCGGGCGCTGCTGCGCGCCTTCGGCGCGGAGTTGATCCTGACGCCGGCGGCGGAGGGGATGAAGGGGGCCGTCGCCCGGGCCGACCAGATCGTCATCGAGCGCGAGGGCGCGATCCTGGCCCGCCAGTTCGCGAACGAGGCCAACGCGGAGATTCACCGTCGGACCACCGCCGAGGAGATTTGGGCGGACACCGACGGCGGCGTCGACATCGTGGTGGCCGGGATCGGCACCGGCGGCACGATCACCGGCGTCGGGCAGGTGCTCAAGAAGCGCAACCCACAGGTGGAAATCGTCGCGGTCGAGCCGGCCGAATCGCCGATCCTGACCGGGGGCCAACCCGGTCCGCACCGGATCCAGGGCATCGGCGCGAACTTCGTGCCGGAGATCCTCGACACGTCGGTGTACAACGAGGTCCTGGACATCGACGCGGACACCGCGCTGGAGACCGCCCGCCGGGCGGCCCGCGAGGAAGGCCTGCTGGTCGGCATCTCGGCGGGCGCCGCGATCGCCGGGGCCGTGCAGGTCGCGAAGCGACCGGAGAACGCGGGGAAGCTGATCGTCGTGATCGTGCCGGATCTGGGCGAGCGGTACCTGTCCACCGCCCTGTTCGAGGGTCTGGTCGACTGATGGCCGCGCGATCCCCCAAGGCTCCCAGCTCCCGGCTGCAGCGGTTCTGGGGGGTGCTGGTCGAGGATCTGGACGCGGCGAAGCAACGCGATCCGGCCGCCCGATCGCGGTTCGAGGTCGCCGTCGGATATCCCGGGGTGCACGCGGTGTGGACCTACCGGGTAGCGCACCGGATGTGGCGCGAGCCCGTGCTGCGGCTGCCCGCCCGGCTGCTCTCGCAGGCGGCCCGCGCCGCCACCGGGGTGGAAATCCACCCCGGTGCACGGATCGGACGCCGCCTGTTCATCGATCACGGCATGGGCGTGGTGATCGGCGAGACGGCGGTGGTCGGCGACGACGTCCTGCTCTTCCATGGCTCCACGCTCGGCGGACGCTCGATGACCCGTGGCAAGCGGCACCCGACGCTCGGCGACCGGGTGGTCGTCGGCGCGGGTGCGAAGATCCTCGGGCCGGTCTGGATCGGCGACGACGCGCAGGTCGGCGCGAACGCCGTCGTCGTCAAGGACGTGCCGAAGGAGTCGGTGGCCGTCGGGGTGCCGGCGAAGATTCGCCCCGTCACGGCGAAGCCGGCGGGCATCTCGCAGCCCGGTTCGACGCCGGCCGGCGCCCCGGCCGTGCCGGCGGACGCCTCGCAGCTCATCGACTACATGATCTGACGCGAGCGCGGGCCCCCCGGCCCGCCGGGGACCTCCGGCGGGCCGGGCGGTTCCGCCGGGCCGGGAGGCTTCGCCGGGCCGGTCAGCTCCGGGAACCAGACGGCCCGGCGCAGGTCCACGCGGGTGCCGTCCCGAGTGAGCGGACATGCCTCGGCCCGCAACGCCGCGAGCGCCGCGGCCGCGTGGGGCCCGGGCGGGGCACCCCTGGTGTTGACCACCCGCCACCACGGCAGCGCGCCGCCCGACCGGGACAGCACCGTCCCGACCTGGCGCGGACCGCCGCGGTGCATGGTCTCGGCGACTATCTCCGCGATCAGGCCGTACGTCATCGCCCGGCCGGGCGGAATGCGGGCCACCAGGCGGTGCACCGCCGCCGCGTACTCCGCGGCCGACCGACCGTCACGGTCCCCTGCGGGCGCGGAGCTTTTCGCGGTGAAGGGCACGGCACTATCATCACCCGACGTGCCGGCGCCATCGCCCGGCAGGTGCCGTGCCGGCGCGAATTTGCCTGGCCCGGGCGTCGGAAAGCGGCGATGATCGCCCCATGACTTCCACCACGCCGACCGGCGGCGGCCCGGCAGCCGCACCGGCGCAGCCCCGCCCGCCGGCCACCGACGGCGGGCCCACCCCGTCCGCGCCCGGCCTGCCGCCGGGATACCGGTTCGAGCAACTGTCCCCGGCGCGGCTGCGGGACATCCTCGACCTCGACACCTGGGCGTTCCCCTCCGGCGTCTCCGTCGATGACATGCTGCGCCACCCCGATCCGTTCTCCTGGGAGCGCGCCGTCGGCGTGGAGTCCGAGCGGCCGGACCCGCAGGCGGTGCCGGCCGACGGCGCCGTGCCCACGCGCCGCGACCTGGTCGGGATGCACTCGTCCTACCCGTTCGGGCGGTTCCCCGTCCCGGGCGGCACCCTGCCGGTCGCCGGCCTCACCTGGGTGGGCGTCCACCCGGGGCATCGCCGGCGCGGGCTCCTGCGCGCGATGATCGCCCGGCACTTCGCCGACTGCGCCGCCCGCGGGGAGGCGGTCTCGGCGTTGTTCGCCGCCGAGGCGACGATCTACGGCCGGTTCGGCTACGGCATTGCCGCGCGGGACCTGCACCTGACGGTGCCGCGGGGAGCCGCCCTGCGGGAGGTGCCCGGGGCCGCCCGCCACACCGTGTGGATCGAGCATGCGGACGAAGCGGCACACGGTGACCTCGTCGCGCAACTGCACGAGGGGGCCGGCGCCGACCCAGCCGGGATCGGCGCGGCGGCCGGCCTCAACCGGCCGGGCTGGGTGGGCCGGGAGACGGCGCCCCTGCGCGCCCGCCACTGGTCGGATCCGGCCGAGTTACGCGACGGATTCGAGTCCCGCCGGATCGCGATCGTCGCGCTCGACGGCGAGCCCCGGGGGTACGCGACGTTCCGGCGCAAGATCGGGTGGGAGCAGGGCGAGCCTCGCGGCACGGTCGCCGTCGGCGAATGTGTGGCCCGCGACGCCGCCGCCGCTCGGGCCTTGTGGGGCGTGCTCACCGACCTCGACCTGACCACGCAGGTCGACGTCGGCGGGCTTCCGGTGGACGATCCGATCACGGGTCTCCTGGCCAATCCCCGCGCGTCGAAGCCGACGCTCGGGGACAACGTCTGGGTGCGCCTGGTGGACGTCGGCCGGGCCCTGGCCGGGCGCCGGTACGCAAGCGATCTCGACGTCGTGGTGCACGTCACCGATGCCCTCTTGCCGCAGAACACCGGTCGCTGGCAGGTCCGGGCGACGGCGTTCGAACCGGCGACGGCGGACCGCACCGAGGCGGCGGCGGACCTTTCCCTGGATGTCCAGGCGTTGGGTGCCGCCTACCTGGGCGGCGTCTCGATCGCTTCGATGGCGGGCGTCGGCCTGGTCACCGAGCATCGGCCCGGCGCGCTGCGGCAGGCGAGCGCGGCCTTCGGTTGGCCGATCGCTCCCGGCTGCAACTGGATCTTCTGAGGCGCAAGCCCGGCGGTGCCCTTCACCGTTCCGCTTCGTAGGCGGTCAATTGGGCGACCCGGCGGGCATGGCGATCGTCGCCACTGAACGGTTCGGCGAGGAAGGCGTCGACGAACGCGGCCGCCTGGGCCGGGGTGTGCTGGCGGGCGCCGAGCGAGATCACGTTCGCATCGTTGTGCGAGCGGGCGAGCCGCGCGACGTCCTCGTTCCAGACCAGGGCGGCCCGCACCCCGACCACCTTGTTCGCGGCGATCGCCTCGCCGTTGCCGGAACCGCCGATCACAACGCCGAGCGAGCCCTGATCCGCCACGGTCGCCTCGGCGGTCGCGAAGCACGGCGGCGGATAGTCGTCCTGGGGGTTGTAGTCGGCGGCGCCGTGGTCGACGACGTTGTGCCCGGCCGCCCGCAGATGGTCGAGCAGGTAGGCCTTGAGGTCGAAACCGGCGTGGTCGGAGCCGATGTGCACGCGCATGGCCTCATCTTGCCCCACAGACGAGATCGCCCGCCGCACAGGTCGGGTACCGGGCCCCGGCCCGCGGGCCGCCGGTATTGCGCCCGACCGACGCCGAAGGCACCTAGCCTATGGTCATGACGCAGACTTCCCCGCCGCCCGCCGCGCCCTCCGGCATCGACCGAACCGGCCTCGATCCCGCCGTCCGCCCGCAGGACGACCTGTTCCGGCACGTCAACGGGAACTGGCTGGCCGAGCACGAGATTCCGGCCGACCGCGCCATGGATGGCGCCTTTCGGGCGCTGTACGACCAGGCCGAGGTGGATGTCCGGGCCATCGTCAACGACTGCGCCGAGGCGGTCGCCGCCGGCACCGCGACCGGCACCCAGGCCCAGGTCGGCGGCCTGTTCGAGAGCTTCATGGACGTGGCGGCGATCGCCGCCGCCGGCGTGGACCCGCTCGAGGCGGACCTCGCGCTCATCGACGCCGCGCAGGACCTGGCGGGCCTGACCGCCGCCCTCGGTGCGCTCCAGCGCACCGGTGGCGCCTCGGCGGTCGGCTTCTGGGTCGACAACGACGCGAAGGATCCGGATCGATACGTCACCTACCTGGTGCAGAGCGGCCTCGGCCTGCCCGACGAGGCCTACTACCGCGAGGACCAGTACGCACCGGTCCGGGCCAAGTACGTCCCGCACATCGCCCGGATGCTGACGCTCGCGGGCGCGGTCCCCGCGGGCCGCACGGCCGACGACGCCGCCGAGCGGATCCTCGCCCTGGAGACCGCCCTCGCCGCCCACCACTGGGACGTCGTCAAGGATCGCGACGCGGACCTGACCTACAACCCGATGCCGTTGCGCCGCCTGGCCGAGGACGCCGCCGGCTTCGACTGGCTGGGCTGGACCCACGCCCTGGGCGCACCCGCCGGGTCGATGGCCGACGTCGTGGTCCGCGAGCCCGAGTTCGCGACCGGTTTCGCCGCGCTGTGGCAGTCGCTGCCCCTCGCCGACTGGAAGGCGTGGCTGACCTATCACGTCATCACGGCGCGCGCGCCGTACCTGACGGACGAGATCGTCGAGGCGAACTTCGACTTCTACGGCCGCACCCTGTCCGGGGCGCAGGAGGTCCGCGACCGGTGGAAGCGCGGCGTCGCGCTGGTGCAGGGGGCGCTGGGCGAGGCCGTCGGCGAGCAGTACGTGGCCCGGCACTTCCCGCCCGGGCACAAGGCCCGGATGGAAGGAATCGTCGCCACCCTCGTCGAGGCATACCGCCGATCGATCACCGACCTGGACTGGATGACCGCCGAGACCAAGGCGAAGGCGCTGGCCAAGCTCGACGCGTTCACGCCGAAGATCGGCTACCCGGTGCGGTGGCGCGACTATTCCGGCCTGGTGATCGACCCGGCGGACGTGGTCGGCAACGTGCGCCGCGCGCAGGCGTTCGACCAGGACTGGCAGCTCGGGAAGATCGGCAAGCCGATGGACCGCGACGAATGGTTCATGACGCCGCAGACCGTCAACGCCTATTACAACCCGGGCATGAACGAGATCGTCTTCCCCGCGGCCATCCTGCAGCCGCCGTTCTTCTTCCCGGACTCCGACGACGCGGTGAACTACGGCGGCATCGGCGCCGTGATCGGCCACGAGATCGGTCACGGCTTCGACGACCAAGGCTCCAAGTACGACGGCACCGGCCGCCTGGAGGACTGGTGGACGGCCGAGGACCGGACCGAGTTCGAGCGCCGGACGGCCGCGCTGATCGCTCAGTACGACGCCTACCGCCCGGCCCAGCTGGCCGCCGACGGCCCGCACGTCAATGGCGGGTTGACGATCGGCGAGAACATCGGCGACCTCGGGGGGTTGGCCATCGCGATCAAGGCCTACGCGATCGCGCTCGGGCGGCCGGTGGACGAGGCGCCGGTCCTGGACGGCCTCACCGGACTGCAGCGAGTCTTCATCGGCTGGGCGCAGGCGTGGCGGGAGAAGGGCCGCGACGAGGAGGTCGTCCGCCGGCTGGCCACCGACCCGCACTCCCCCGCGGAGTTCCGCTGCAACGGCGTCGTGCGCAACATCGACGAGTTCGTCCGGGCGTTCGACGTTCGGCCCGGCGACGCGCTCTACGTCGCCCCGGAGGACCGCGTCCGGATCTGGTAGGCGCCGACCGGCAGGCGGCGGCCTACGGTTCGACGCCGGCGAGCGCCAGTTCGCCGAGTTCGGCCGCGGCCGCCGCCCACTGCCCGGCAGCGCTGTCGACAATGCGGGCGAAGACCTCCGGCCGGTTGTTGACCGGCATGGGGTCGCCCGCGAACCGCAACAACGTGTTCGCGGCGTGGAACCGGATCAGGTACTCGGGGTCGCACACCGCGGTCCGGACCGCGGCGACCAGGTCCGCGGTCGGCCGGTAGCCGCTGAGCGCGAGCAGGGCGTCGATGCGCTCCGACCAGGTGGCTCCGATCGCGGTCGCGACCGAGACGATCGCCATGGCCCAGGAGTCGTCGCCGGTGGCCGCGCGCAACGACTGGGCGAGGCGGACCCGGAAGGTCCCCGTCGACATCCAGATGAACTCCTGCGCGGAGCGGACGAGCCTCGGGGGAACGAGTTCCCGGTCGGCCAGGGCGTGCATCGCCCAGGCCGCCGCCGGATCAGCGAACTCCAGCCCGAGTCGCACCATGCCCGCGACGACGTCGGGTTCGCGCCGCACCGCCTCGACGAGGCCCTCCGGGTCAGGCCCGTCGTCGGCGCCGGGATGGCGATCGCCGAACACGTGGCGACGCCACGAGGCCCACTCCGCATACCCGGAACCTTCGGCTGCTTCCACGCGTCCCCCCGTCCTCAGAACTCCTGAACGCCGGCCCTGGCCAGCCTGAAGCCGTGACCGGTCGAGAAATGGCGGCAGGTCACGCCCTTCCGTTCGCTGACACAGGTGTAGTCACCGACCGTCTTGGACTCTTCGTAGTCGAGCACGTCGGTCGAGCCCGACGCGGCCTTGGGTAGTCTGCCGTCCGACAGGCACGGCCAGTGGACGCCCTCGGCGTCGAGCGTCACGCTGTGGCCCGCGGTTCCCGCGGTGCACTCGACCGGCGGCTTGGCCCCAGCGCCGAGCGTCGCGATGGTGCAGGTAGCACCCTGCTCGGTGACCTCGCAGCCAATGTTGCGCGTCGGCGAGGCGAACATTTGGGCCGTTGGCTTGTCCGACCATGCGTCGTCGGGCACCGGCTGGCGGACCGCCGCCGGCGGCGGCGAGGCCACCCCGGCCGGCTCCCGCGAACCTCCGCCGACGGAGGCCGCGACCACCAGGATCGCCGTGATGACCAGGACGATGTCCAGGACGATGAAGGCAATCCAGCCGGGCTCCAGGCGCAGGCCGAGCCGGCCGCCGACGCCCGATGGCCGCGCGCCCGTCGTTCGAGCACTGGGCGGCAGCGACCCACTGCCCGGCAGCCCGGCCCCCGACAGGTGGGGCGTCTGCGCCACCCCCGCCAAGCCGACGGGCCCGCCGGCCGGCCGATAGCCGGCACCGGCCGGGGTGGCGGCATCGGCCGAGGCGAGTTGCCCCGGCGCCTGCGTCCAACCGTCCGTCGCCCAGGTCGCGGTGGTGGACCCCGGCTCCACTGCCGTCGCCGCCGGCCGGGCCGGCGGCGACCGCGGCGGCGGCGGGACCCGCGGCAGGGGGGGCGGCGCAGTGCGCCCGGGGCCCTGGTAGGGCGGTGCCGGCGGGGGCGTCGGCCCGGCCGCGCCGGCCCCCGCCGGC